>JAGWNU010000002.1 GCA_028871175.1 Burkholderiaceae bacterium
ACAGGATGGTTCAACTGCGCACCTGGCGCGGGCGCATAGTGCATGTGGTATCCGCGCTTGACGGCCAGCGGCAGGCGGTAGCCCAGGCGCGAGGTCATGACGTCCGCCCACGGGCCCATGGCGATGACGACGTTGTCCGCGCGCAGCTCGCCTTGCTTGGTTTGCAGCAGCCACGGCGCGTTGGGCGTGAGCGTGTTGGCATCGGTCTCAAAGAAACGGCCGCCGAGTTGCTCGAAATGTTTCGCGTAGGCCGTGACCAGCGCGTTGGGGTCGCTCACGGAATCCGCTTCCGTATAGCGCAGGCCGCCCAGCAGCGATGTGTCCAGATGAAGCTCCGCCGCGCGGAGGCGCGCCGGGTCGAGCGCTTCGAACGCGACACCGTATTCGCGCTGCCAACGCTCGACGTTGCGGGTTTCCTTGTCCTGCGTGGCGGCATTGCGGAACACCTTGATCCAGCCGCTGGGGCGGATCAGATGCGTGGCGCCGGCGGCTTCGGCCAGCGCGCGGTGCTCGCTCACGCTGTGCGCAATGAGCGGCGCATACGCACGCGCAATCGCCGCGTGCCGCGCGGGATGCGAGTTGCGCCAGTATTGCCACAGAAACGGCAACAGCCGGGGCAGATCGCCCGGGTGGTAATGCACGTCCGCCGACGTGTTGCTCGCATAACGCAACAACGTCGACAGGTCGCGCGGGAACGCATACGGATACACACCCTCGCGCTGGATCAGCCCGGCATTGCCAAACGACGTCTCAAAGCCCGGCGCACGGCGGTCCACCAGGGCGACGGCGCGCCCGCGTTTTTGCAGATGCACCGCCACCGATACGCCGACAATGCCGGCGCCCAGCACAAGGGTGTCAAAGCGCATGGCGGCCGGCTCCTTAACCCTTGGCCAGCGCCGTGACGGCGATTTCCACATCGATGCCCGGGCGCATCAGGCCCGACTGCACGCAGGCGCGCGTCGGCGCGTGGCCGGCCGGCACCCAGGCTTCCCACGCGGCGTTCAGCTCGGCGAAGTGCTTGGCGTCGGTCAGCCAGATGTTGGCAGAGATCAGGCGCGTCTTGTCGACACCGGCTTCGGCCAGCAGGGCGTCGATGCGCTCGAGGATGTTGTTGGTCTGCTCGGTGACCGACTTGAAGTCGATGTCGGGTACTTGCCCGGCCAGATGCACGATGCCGTTGGCGATCACGATCTGGCTCATGCGGGCGTTGGTGTGGAGGCGTTGGATGTCGGTCATGTCGTATTGCCAGCAAAGTGAGAAGAACAGGGATGGTAGCCCTGCCGCGCGACTTGCGTAGCGCGCGACCTGCATCGCGGGCTGTTCATCATGAGGCAGTACTTTGTGGTGGGAGGCGCGGATGGCCTGCCCGGCAACGCGCGCCACCCGGGCTCGTCTTGCCGGGCGCGTCGAGCGATTGTCCGTTGTATTCCGGCGTGGCGGAAAAGAGCAACTGCACCGCTGGCTGGCGGCATCGAAACAACAGTCAGTCATTTCAATATCTGAATTAAGAACAACTAATGACTCGCAACCCCTTGCCAGCATTAGATTCGTCGAGACATGAGTGACAAAGTGCTGGAGTCCCCACTCCAGAGGGGGCCACGCCCTTTGCCCCGATGACACAATCGCCAAAATTCAGGAGCCATGCCGCGCCCCGCGCAATGCATGGCGGACCCGGACGGGGAGCTTCATGCAAGAACGTTGGACTGCGATCTCATTGGCGCGTGCGCGGGCTCACCGGCTCTACGGCGTACGCGGCTGGCTCGTTACGCTGCTGTGGCTGAACACCCTGCCTGCGCTGGTGGTCACACTGGCGATGGCCATGACGGTAATGATGGGCGGTGCTGACGCGGGCCGGGTCAAACCGATGCTCATGCTCGCCTGGCTGGCTTTTCCGCTGGGCCTGATCGCGCTCGCGTTCTTGCGCGTGCGCTGGTTTCCGCTGGTCTGGTTGGGCTATTGCCTGTGTCAGCTGTTCGCGACGCTGGCCATGCGCAGCACGATCGAGGGATGGACGACCCTGGCGTCTGGCGGCGCGGCGGGGCAGGTGCCGACCACGCTGATGCTGACGGCGCAGGCGCTGCTGCTCATCGGCACGGCAGCATACGTTTGGCATTCGCGCCGCGCGCGCGTGACCTACCGGCACGAAGTGCGTACCACCGACCCCTCTGCCGCGCCCGCGGTGTTCGACAAGCCCGCCCCGAATGAAACGCCGACCGACGCCACCGATCACGCACGCGAGCGCGCGGCCTTGCGCCGGGTGGCGCAGGAGCTGACTTCCGGCGTGCTGGATACGCAAACCTGGATGCACGTGATGCGGCATCACGCCGATGCCACCGACGGCACCCGCACGGCCGCCTACGTGCGCGCGCGCATGTCGGCGCTGTGCCCGCCTGCGCATGTGCATCCGCCGGTCGTGCGCACGTTGTCGACGGGGCTCGGCGCGCTGCTGGTGAGCGTGGTGGCCGCCGGCGTACTGATGGCCGCGGTGATTGCGCTGGCGTTGCGCGCACCCGGCGGAACGACCGATCTGCTGGAGAGGGTCGTTGCCGTGGCGCTCACGCTGAGCTGGCTGGGCGGCCTCTTTGTTGGCGCGGGTTTCCTGCGCCGCGTTGCCTGACGTCTACCGCGCGGCCGTCGGCGCGGCTGCGGCCTGGTTCCAGTCGCCACCCACCGCCTTGACGAGGAACACGCTCGTCGTCATCTGCTGGCCGAGAATCTGCACCGCCGTGCGCTGGTTGTTCAGCAGCGATTGCTGCGCGGTGATCACGTCCAACGAGGTTGCGAGCCCGCCCTCGTAGCGCACGCTGGCAATGTCGTAGACCTTGCGGGCGCTCTCCACGGCATGGCGCGCCTGGTTTGCCGCACGGTCCAGCGATTGCAGGCCGGCCAGTCCATCTTCCACTTCCTGCAGCGCCCCCAGCACCGTCTGACGGTAGTTGGCGATCGCACCCTGATAGGCCGCATTGGCAATGTCCACGCGCGCCCGCGTGCGGCCGGCGTCGAACACCGTCTGGGCGATCTGCGTGCCGAACGACCACAGCAGCGTCGGCGCAGAAAACAGCAGGGCGAGATCGCGGCTTTCCCAACCGGCGCCCCCGTTGAGCATCACGCTCGGGAAGAACGCCGCGCGTGCCACGCCAACTTGCGCGTTGGCGGCAGCGGCACCGCGCTCTGCGGCGGCCACGTCGGGGCGGCGCTCGATCACGTCGGACGGCAGCGCCACCGGAATCTGCGGTGCCGTGCCGTTGAGCGGCATCGGGTCGATGTGGAAGGCGGGAGCGGGTGTACCGACCAGCGTCGCCAGCGCGTGCTCGTACTGCGCGCGTTGCTTGGTCAGCAGTTCGGCCTGCGTGGCGGTGCTGTCGACGAGCGCCTGTTGCTGCGCCAGATCGAGCCCCGACGCCACGCCATCCTGATGCCGTGAGGTGACGAAGTCCAGCGCCTTGCGCTGCAACGCCAGCCCTTCCTGCACCACGGCGATTTCCGCATCGGTCTCGCGCAGGTTGTACCAGGTGGTGGCGACCTGCGCGGCCAGCAGCAGGCGGAAGTTCTCGACATTGGCGCCGGCCTGTTCTTCGCTCGCCGCCGCGTTGGCGACGGTGTTGCGCACGCGGCCGAACAGGTCGGCTTCGTAACTCGCGTCGGCGCGCAGCACGAAATCGCCCTGCACCGTCGACATCGTTGAGCTCGTGTACGACGAGAGCGGCCGTTCCGACGACGTGCGCGTACGCGAGTCGTTGTTGTTGGCCGTGATGGTCGGCAGCAGGCTGGCACGCGCCACGCGCGTCTGCGCCTGCGCCTGCTCCAGGTTCGACAACGCGACCTTGAGCGATTGGTTATGCGCCAGCGCCTGCGTGACCAGCTTGTCGAGCTGCGGATCGTTGAAGCGCTGCCACCACGGGCCTTTGGGCGCGGCGTCGGCGGGTTGCGCGGCACGCCACGGTGCTTCAGTCTGCCAGTGCGCCGGCACGTCCATGGCGGGGCGCTCGTAGGTCGGCGCGAGCGAGCAGCCGGCCAGCGAGACGATCAACGAGGCCGCCAGCGCGGTGGTGCGCAGTCGCGGTCGGCGGATCATGATGCGTGCGGCGCGGAGGCCGCGGGCGCCGATGCCGGGGCCGGCGTGACGATGGTCACCGCTTCGCCCTGCTCGATGGAATCGGCCGGGTTGAGGATCAGCGCGTCCGTCGCCTTCAGGCCGGAGATGATTTCCACCGTGCGGCCGTAGTCGCGTCCGATGGTGACGGGGCGCAGGTCGACGTGGCCGTTTTCTGCCACGGCGATGCGCGGGCCTTCCTTGCGGAAGAGCAGCGTGTTGGTCGGCACCGTGAATGCGACCGGTGCTTCTGCCTTGGCGCTGGCGCCGGCTGCGTCGCCGCCGGCTGTGCCCTTGATGGCGACCTGCACATAGGCGCCGGGCAGCAGGCGCCCGTCCTTGTTGGGCAACTGTACTTCCACCTGCAGGGTGCGCGTGGTGGCATCGATGGCGCCGGAGGCCCGCGCGATGGTGCCGTGGAAGGTCTGGCCCGGCAGTTCGGCCAGCGTCACGGCCACATCCTGCCCGACCTTCACCTGTTGCGAATACGCCTGCGGCACATACAGGTAGATGCGCAGCGGATCAGTCTGCGCCAGCGTGAACAGCTCGCGGTTGGCCCCTGCGTTGCCGGCATTGACCAACGCGCCGAGATCGACATTGCGCTTGGTCACCACGCCCGCAAACGGCGCTACGACGCGGCGAAAGCCTTGCAGCTCCTGCAGGCGGCGCACGTTGGCTTCCGCAGCGGCCAGGTCGGCCTGGGCCTGGTTGGCGGCGCTGGTGCGCTCGTCCAGTTCCTGTTGCGAGACGGCGTCTTTCTGGCGCAGGTTCTGCCAGCGCGTGAGCGAGGTCTGCGCCAGCGCCTTGCGTGCGGCGGCCTGGTTGCGCGTGGCCTGTGCCTGGTTCAGTTCCTGGTCGACTTCCGGCGTGTCGAGCAGCGCCAGCACTTCGCCCTTGTCGACGTGGGCGCCGATGTCCTTGAACCAGCGCAGCACGTAACCGCTGGTGCGCGCATAGATGGGCGATTCAACATAGCCCTGCAGCGTGCCGGGCAGCGTCAGTTCGCGAGTGGTGTGAGCCGGTTTGGGGGCGATGGTGGTGACGTAGCGGCTGGTCTGGGCGTTCACCTGCCGCTCCAGTGCGTGCGCGTTGTCGTAGCGGCCGACCAGCGTGCGCGCAGCGCCCAGCGCAAGGAGCACCCCCACGACCATCACGACCCAGCGTGCGCGGCGCATGGCAGGGCCGCGGTCTACCTGTTCGATCGGGTCCACCGTGACAACGTGGTGGGGCGGGCCGTCCGCCAAGTGTCCAGAGTGCGCCCCGGAATGGGCGCCGGATGTTTGCTCAGACATGTCCTTCGCTTCCCCGCAAATCGTGACTACGCCGGGCGGCGCGCCGCTGCAATCTGTTGTGTACGCTGGCAAACACCACCGGAACAAAGAAGAGGGTCGACACGGTCGCAAACAGCAGACCGCCGATCACCGCGCGCCCCAGCGGCGCGTTCTGTTCTGCGCCTTCGCCCAGGCCCAACGCCATGGGCACCATGCCGATGATCATCGCCAGGGCCGTCATCAGCACCGGGCGCAGGCGCGTGGCACCCGCTTCCAGCGCGGCCTGCACAGGCGCAATGCCTTCGGCCAATCGCTCACGCGCGAATGAGATCAACAGAATCGAGTTGGCCGTCGCCACGCCCATCGTCATGATCGCGCCTGTGAGGGACGGCACCGACAGCGTGGTCCCCGTCACGAACAGCATCCAGGCGATGCCCGCCAGCGCGGCCGGCAGGGCGGTCACGATGATGAGCGGGTCGATCCACGACTGGAAGTTCACGACGATCAGCAGGTACACCAGCACGATCGCCATCACCAGCCCCACACCCAGGCCGATGAAGGACGATTCCATCGTCTTCACCTGACCGCGCACCGTGACCTGCGCGCCGCGCGGCAGCTTGGGGCGGATGTCATCGACGGCCTTCTGCACCTCCTTGGCGACGGCGCCCAGGTCGCGGCCCTGCACGGCGGCGTACACGTCCACCACGGGGGTGATGTTGAAATGCGAGACGACCTGCGGCTGCACGGCAGGGCTCACCTGCACGAGGTTGCCCAGCAGTTGCGGGCCGCCTGCCTGTGCGGCGCCACCGCGCGAGCTTGCCACCGGCGTGCGCAGCAGTGCGTCGAGCGAGTCGATGCGGTACTGCGGGCTGGTGACGGCCACCTGGTACACCACGCCGTTGATCGGGTTGAGCCAGAACGTGGGCGAGGTCTGGAAGCTCGAGCTGAGCGAGACCAGCAGGTTCTGCGCCACGTCGCGCCCTTCGAGGCCGACCTGCTGGATGCGGGTGCGGTCCATGTTCAGGGCCAGCGTGGGCTGGTCGAAGCGCTGGTGCACGTGTGTATCGACTGCCCCCGGAATCTGCTTGATGCGGTTGGCCAGCATGCCCGCGAGCTGCTTGTTGGTGGCCACGTCGGCGCCCGAGAACTGCACGTCGATGGCCGATGGCAGGCCGAAGTTCAGGATCTGGCTGACGATGTCCGCAGGCTGGAAAGCGAACTCCACGCCCGGGAAGCGCTTGGGCAGTTCTTCTCGCAGGCGGCGGACGTACTGAGCGCTGGGCTTGCGCTCGCCTTCCTGTAGCGCGATCAGGATTTCGCCGTCGAGCGTGCCGATGGTGCCGGCGTTGCTGTACGACAGGTTGATACCGGAGTTCGGCACGCCCAGGTTGTCGAGAATCGTCGACAGTTCCTTTTTCGGAATGATTTCGCGGATGGCGGTTTCGACCTCGTCGGCCAGGCGTGCGGTTTCTTCGATGCGCATGCCCGACGGTGCCCGCATATGCAGTCGGATCTGGCCCGCATCCACATCGGGGAAGAAATCGCGGCCGAGCACCAGGAACAGCGCGCACGACGCCACACAGAAGCCCAGGAACGACAGTGCGAACACGCGGCGACGGTCCAGCAGCCCGCCGAGGATGGCGGCGTAGTTGCCGCGCATGTGCTCGAACTGCGTGTTGAACGCCCGGTAGATGCGGCCGAATGTGCCTGGTTTTGCGTCGGCTTTCGTGGCGTCTTGCGTGTGGCCGGTCATGAGCATCATCACCAGCGTCGGCACGAGCGTGCGCGACAGCACATACGACGCCAGCATGGCGAAGATCACCGCTTCGGCCATCGGCACGAACAGGTAACGCGCCACGCCCGTGAGGAAGAACATCGGCACGAACACGATGCAGATGCAGAGGGTCGACACGAAAGCCGGCACGGCAATCTCGGCCGCGCCGTCCAGGATGGCGGTGATGGGCTCCTTGCCCTCGTGCAGATGGCGCTCGATGTTCTCGATGGTGACGGTGGCATCGTCCACCAGGATCCCCACCGCGAGCGCCAGGCCGCCGAGCGTCATCAGGTTGATGGTCTCGCCCAGCAGATGCAGCACGATGATCGACGACAGGATCGACAGCGGAATCGACACGGCAATGATGGCCGTGCTGCGCCAGTTGCCGAGGAACAGCAGGATCATGGCGGCCGTCAGGCACGCGGCGATGAGCGCCTCGCGAATCACGCCTTCAATGGCCGCCTTCACGAACAGCGACTGATCGAACAGCGGCGTGATCTTGATGTCTTGCGGAAGCGCCGCCGCGGCGGTGGGTAGCAGCTTGTAGATGTTGCTGACGATATCCAGCGTCGACGCACCGCCGTTCTTCAGGATCGACAGCAGCACGCCGCGCTGGCCGTCCTGGCGCACCACGTTGGTCTGCGGCGAGAAACCGTCGCGCACATGGGCCACGTCGCCCAGGTACAGCGTGGCGCCGTTGCTGGTCTTGACCGGAATGGCGTTGAGTGCGGCGATGCTGCCCGGCGTGCCATTGAGCGTGACGCCGTATTCGGTGGCGTCGATCTTTTGCGTACCGGCCGGCAGGATCAGGTTCTGTGCGCCCACCGCGTTGACGATGTCGACGGGGGTCAGGCCCTGCGCCAGCAGCTTCTGCGTGTCGAGATCGACCGTGATCTGCCGGCTCTTGCCGCCATACGGGAACGGCACGGCGATGCCGGGCACCGTGATCAGGCGCGGCCGCAGGAAGTTCAGCGCCGCATCATTGAGTTCCTGCTCCGACAGCGTGTTGCTCGACAGGCCCAACTGCAGGATCGGAATGCTCGACGCCGAATACTTGATGATCAGCGGCGGAGTCGTCCCCGGTGGCAACTGACGCACCTGCGCCTGCGACACCGAAACGATCTGCGCCAGCGCGGTCTGGATGTTGGCCGTCGGCTGGAAGAACACCTTGACGATCGAGATGCCGTTCAACGATTGCGACTCGATGTGCTCGATGTCGTTGACGGTGGTCGTCAGGCTGCGCTCCGTGACCGACACGATGCGGTCGGCCATCTCCTTGGCGGGCAGGCCGTTGTAGTTCCAGATGATGCTGACGACCGGAATGTCGATTTCCGGAAAGATGTCCGTGGGCGTACGCATTAGCGTAAACGGCGTCGCCAGCAGGATCAGCAGGGCGAGGACGATGAACGTCAGCGGCCTTCGCAGCGCGAGTTGGACAATCCACATGGAGGCGTTTCAGAACCGCGAGGCGCGATGCGTTGGTTGGGGCACGGGCCGCTCGAACGGCGGCGACTCGCCATTTTATCGCCGGGTGCCGCCGACCAGCATGTTCCTTTGATCCGTCTTTATTACATTGCATAACGGCGGTTGCCCTGGCAACTGAAGGGCCGCGTGAATCGGGCGTGACGGGCACGGCATGGCGGAAACCACCCGGATGGATGCCCCTCCAGGCCTGGGGGTATCCCAATGCTGAGGACGGCGCCGATACGGCGGCGGGCCTGCCAGCGCGGCGGGCCAATTTGATGTCATGCAGGACGACTGTGTGATTTACCCATTGACGATCTCCCCCCCATTCGGATGCAGCGTCTGCCCCGTCATGTAACTCGCATCGGCAGACGCGAGAAAGATGTAGCAAGGGGCCACTTCATCCGGCTGGCCAGCCCGGCCCAGTGGCTCCTTGCTGCCGAATTGGGCGACATGCTCAGCATCGAAGGTCGACGGAATCAACGGCGTCCAGATTGGGCCTGGCGCCACGGCATTCACCAGGATGTTCTTTTCGGCCAGTTGCTGGGCGAGCGAACGCGTGAAGGCCAGGATCGCTCCCTTCGTGGCTGCGTAATCCACCAGGTGGCCGCTGCCGCGGAACGCCGTGACCGACGTGGTGGTGATGATGCGCGCGCCTTCATGCAGGTGCGGCAACGCGGCACGGATCAGATAGAACATCGCAAAGACGTTGGTGCGGAACGTGCGCTCCAGTTGAGCGGCATCGATGTCGGCCAGGCTTTGCTGCGGGTGCTGTTCTGCGGCATTGCTGACCACGAGGTCGATCTTGCCGAACATGGCCACCGCCTGCGTGACCACCGCGCGGGCATGCGCTTCGTCGCCCAGGTCGCCGGCAATGGCTTCGCAGCGGCGGCCGGTCGCGCGGACGAGGCGGCAGGTCTGGTTGGCGTCGTCGTGTTCGTCCAGGTAGGCGATCAGCACGTCCGCGCCCTCCTTGGCAAAACCGATGGCAACGGCGCGCCCGATGCCGCTGTCGCCGCCGGTGACGATGGCGACCTTGTCGGCCAGCTTGCCGCTGCCGATGTAGTTCTCCATTTCGGCGCGCGGGCGTGGCGTCATGTTGCCCTCGGTGCCGGGCTGGCGGTCCTGGTGTTGGGGCGGTTGCTGTGCTGGCGTGTCGGGCATGGGAAGGCTCCTGCGGAGGAACGGATACCACGTCGCAGCACGCGCCATGCCACGGCCGGCTGGCAAGGCGTGCCACACAGGCCGCGCGGCACGCCGTTTGCTGAACGGTGAAGTGGACGTTCACCAGCGGCCCACATCGACGGGAGGAGGCGCCATGGACACGCTGCTGTTCCTGTTTGGCGAAGGCAAGGATCTCAACCCGCTGCAGACGGCCATGCGGGCCGTGGTGGTGTTTGCCATCGGGCTGGCGCTGGTGCGTCTGTCCGGACGCCGCTCCTTCGGGCAGCGTGCGCCGTTTGATTTCGTGGTCGCCGTGCTGCTGGGCGCCACGCTCAGCCGTGCGATTGTCGGGGCATCGCCGTTCGTGGCCACGGTGTCGGCGTCGCTGGCGCTGGTGGCGGTGCATCGGCTGCTGGGTTGGGCTTGCGCGCGCTTGCCCAGGCTCGACCGCCTCATCGCCGGCCGCAAGCGCGAGGTCTATCGGGACGGCCGTTTTGACCAGCATCAGTTGGACGCGGCGCTTCTGACCATTGGCGACGTTGAAGAAAGCGTGCGGCAGACGCTCGGCGCACGCACGCTCGACGACGTGGAAGCCGCCATCCTCGAGCGCAACGGACAGGTCAGCCTGATCCGCAAGCGCAGTTGATTCTGCACATCCGCACCCGCACACCGGAGCCAACCATGCGAGACAAGCAACAGAAGGAAAACCGAGACGCCGAACAACGCAAGGCCGATTGGGAACAGGCTGAATCGCACCGCAAGCCGGGCGACCGGCCGGCCAATGCAGAGGTGGGCCGCACCGGCAGCACGGCACCCAAGCCGCAGAGCCCGCACGACACGCTGCGCCGCATGCGCCAGGGCGAGGTGCCGCCGGGCATCACGCGCGACAAGCTGCACGACCCCGGAGACCAGACGCCCGGCGCTTCGCCCACAGATAACCGCAGCTGAGCGCAACGTGCCCGCCGCAGACGACGCCCCGTGGTACCGCCGGTTGGGGCCCGGCCTTATCACGGGCGCCGCGGATGACGACCCGAGCGGGATCGCCACCTATGCGCAAGCCGGCGCGCAAATGGGTACCGGCATGCTGTGGACGCTGTTGCTGACGCTGCCCCTGATGATTTCCATCCAGCTCGTCAGCGCGCGCTTGGGGCGCGTCTCGGGTCGCGGCGTGGTGGCGAACATCCGTCGGCATCATTCGCCGTGGCTGGCGTATGCCTTCGTCGCGCTCGTCACGCTGGCGAACATCATCAACGTGGGGGCCGACATTGCTGCCATGGGCGACAGCGTGCGCCTCTTGCTGGGCGGGTCGACGGTCTGGTATGCGTGTGCGTTTGCTGCGGTGTCGCTGTTGGTGCAGGTGTGGATGCCGTATCGGCGCTATGCCCGGTATCTGCAGTGGACTGCGCTGTCGCTGCTGGCCTACGTAGCCACGGCGTTTGTCGTGAAGGTGGATTGGCTGCACGCGCTGCACGATACCGTGGTGCCGCAGCTGCGGTGGTCCAAGGAATACGTGATGACGCTGATTGCCGTGTTCGGCACCACGATCAGTCCGTATCTGTTTGTCTGGCAGGCCGCCGGCGAGGTCGAGGAGACGCGCTTGGGCGAAGGCGAGGCGCCGCTGAAGAAAGCGCCGTGGCAGGCAAAGGACCAGCTCGCACGCATCCGCATCGACACGACGGTCGGGATGGTGGTGTCGGCGCTGATCGCCTTCTGCATCATGTTGACGGCCGCCTACGCGCTGCACACGCACGGCATGACGCAAATCGAGACCTGCGCCCAGGCCGCTGAAGCGCTCAAGCCCGTGGCCGGCCGCTTTGCGCAGGCATTGTTTGCCCTGGGCGTGATCGGCACGGGGCTGCTGGCTGTGCCGGTGCTGGCGGGCTCCGCCGCCTATGCCGCCGCCGAGGCCTTCCAGTGGCACAGCAGCCTGGAGGCCAAGGTGCACCGTGCGCCCAAGTTCTACCTGTTCCTGGCGCTAGTGATGGCGGTGGCCACGGTGATGGTGTTCCTGCCCATTGAGCCGTTCAAGCTGCTGTATTGGGCTGCGGTGCTCAATGGCGTGGCGGCTACGCCCGTCATGGTGATGCTGCAGTTGATGTCGCGCCGCAAGTCCGTGATGGGGCCGTTCCGCAGTTCCTGCCTGCTGCATGGCACGGCGTGGCTGGCGACGCTGAGCATGTGCGCGAGCACCCTGCTGTTCTTCGTTCTGGCTGCGCGTGGCTCTTAAAACAGCAGGAATCGGGGTCGCGTGTGTAGGGTGAAACCGCGCAACCGGTGCGGCGTGCTGTTCACCAACCAGGGGTCAATCATGAAAGCTGTCGTATTTCACGGCATCGGCGACATTCGTCTGGACGACGTGCCTGTGGTGCCTCGCTCCACCTCGCGGATCAGCCCGCCCGTCTGCTGGCCTGCATGAAGGCGCGTCCCGAACTGGCGCGGTGCAGGAGATGGCTCGTTGCCAAGCGTGAGTCCGGTCTGTCTTGCAACGCGAGGTGCGACGCAAGCCACGTTCCACCTCTGCACCGGTTCCGCTGCTCAGGTGGTCCCGGAATCGCGCGATAATGCAGGACTTTCCCGCCATTCTCCTGTTCTCCTGCTGCCCCGCCATGACCGGACTGACCACCGCCCTCCTGCACGCCGACCGTGAAGCCGGCGTCGAGCACTACGCCGTCCACAAGCCGCTGCACACGTCCACCACCTACGGCTACGCCGATACGCGCGAGCTGATCGAGGTGTTCCAGGGCAAGCCCGGCTATACCTATGCCCGCCAGGGCAACCCGACCACGGCCGCGCTGGAGGCCAAGATCACCATGATGGAAGGCGGCCTGGCCACTGCCTGCTTTGCAACCGGCATGGCCGCCATCATGGCGGTGTTCTCGACCATGCTGCGCGCCGGCGACCACGTGGTGTCGAGCGCATTCCTGTTCGGCAACACCAACAGCGTGTTCGAGACACTGCGCAACCTGGGCGTGGACGTGACGTTCGTGGACGCCACGTCCACCCAGGCCGTGGCCGACGCGATTCAGCCCAACACGCGCCTGGTCTTCGTGGAGACCATTGCCAACCCGCGCACGCAGGTGGCCGACCTCAAGGGCATCGGCGCGCTGTGCAAGGAACGCGGCCTGATCTATGTGATCGACAGCACGATGACCTCGCCCTGGCTGTTCCGCGGGCGCGATGCGCAGGCCAGCCTGATGGTGCATTCGCTGTCGAAGTACATCGGCGGGCATGGCAACGCGCTGGGCGGCGCGGTGGTGGATACGGGCCTGTTCGACTGGACTGCGTATCCGAACATCTTCCCGGCGTATCGCAAGGTCAAGCCGGAAATGCAGGGCATCCAGCAGATCCGCAAGAAGGGGCTGCGTGACCAGGGCGCTACGCTCATTGCCGATGCCGCCCACCGCATTGCCGTGGGCGCCGAAACCATGGCCCTGCGCGTGGACCGTACCTGCAGCAACGCGCTGGCACTCGCGCGTGCGCTCGCGGCCCATCCGAAGGTGGCGCGTGTGTACTACCCGGGCCTGGCGGAGCACCCGCAGCACGCCCGGGCAACGGAGTTGTTCCGCCACTACGGCGGCCTGCTGAGCTTCGAACTGGTGGACGGCGCCGACTACGTCGACATGCTCAACCACCTGCGCTATGCGGTGCGCGCCACGCACCTGGGCGACACCCGCACGCTGGTGATTCCGGTTGCGCCGACCATCTACTGGGAGATGGGCGCCGAGCGCCGCGCGTCCATGGGCATTGCCGATTCGCTGGTTCGCGTATCGGTCGGGATCGAGGATGAAGCCGACTTGCTGGGCGACTTCATCCAGGCACTGGACGCCACGCCCGTCGCCTGACCGCCCATCAGGGCGCCGTGGTCAGTGGAAGAAGAGGGTGCGCATTGCAAACGTGTGATGCGCTTCCGCGGCCATCAGCACCATCAGCACCAGCAGTGCCAGGGGCGGCATGAGAATGGCATACACCAGCGCCAGCCGCTCCCACATCAGGTGCATGAACACCGAGACGATCAGCCCCGCCTTGGCGATCATCAGCGCGACGATCAGCACCCAGCGCGTCAGCCCTTCCACGCGAAAGTAATCCACCAGGTACGACAGCGTGCTGAGCACGAACAGCAGGCCCCAGATCTTCAGGTAGACGCTGATGCTGTGCTGCTGTCCGTGTGCGTCGGGCGCGGCCGGCTTGGGGGAAGGGTCGGTGTGGTCCATGGCCGCCTCACCACAGGTAGAACAACGCAAAGATGAACACCCAGACAAGATCGACGAAGTGCCAGTAAAGGCCCGCGATCTCCACAATCTGGAAGTTGCCGCGTTCGACAAAGCCCGGTTGCAGGATCTTGCGCGCGATCAGCAACAGATAGATCACGCCGCACGTCACGTGAAAACCGTGGAACCCGGTGATCATGAAGAAGCACGCGCCAAACTGTGCGGCGCCCAGCGGGTTGCCCCACGGGCGCACGCCCTCGTTGACGATCAGCCGGGTCCACTCGAACGCCTGCAGGGAGACGAAGGTTGCGCCAAGAAGCGCGGTCGCGAGCATGAGCGCCGCGGCGCGCCGGGCATTGCGCCGGTAGCCGAAGTTGACGGCCATCGCCATGGTGCCGCTGCTGCTGATGAGCACGAAGGTCATGATGGCGATCAGCAGGAGCGGCACCTCCACGCCGCCGATCCGCATGCCGAAGACCTCGGCGGTGTCGGGCCACGGCACGGTGGTCGACATGCGTACCGTCATGTAGCCGATCAGGAAGCTGCTGAAGACGAAGGTGTCCGACAGCAGGAAGATCCACATCATGGCCTTGCCCCACGGCACCTTGAAGGCCTCGCCGTCGGCTGACCAGTCGGTGACGATGCCGGGCCAGCCGCCGGGGAGCGGCTCGGCTGATCCGGTAGGGAGCGTGGGCGTGCTCATGGTGTGGCTCCATAAGACGGCCCGCAGATCGCGGCGACGAATGCAGGCGTGATCCACCACATGGCGGCCAGCAGCGCGAGCCATACGATCAGCAGGAAGTGCCAGTAGGCCGCGCACAGCGCGACGGCAGGCAGGGTGTGATCCGGGTGGCTGTGCTGGCGCACGATCGTCGCGGCCAGGACAACGATGCCACCCATCACGTGTGCCGCATGCAGGCCGGTGAACACATACAGGAAGCTATCGGACGGGTTGACCGCCACGCCTTGCCCGTGGGCGGAGAGCTGCTGCCACACCATCCACTGCCCGATGACGAACCACGTGGCAAGTCCTCCGCCGGACAGCAGCCATGGCGTGCGGCCGGTGCGCGCCCGCCGCGCGATCTCCATTGCCGCGCAGGCCAGTGCCAGCACGCCGGTGTTCCACCAAAGCAGCACAGGCCGAGGAACGGGCAGCCAGTCGGCCTCGCGCATGCGCATCGCGTAGGCAAGGATCAAGAGCGAGAACAACGCCGTCACCACGGCCATGAAGACGCGCAAGCCGATGCGGCCGGCGCTGGGCATGGCAGGTGGCAGATCTGCCATGAACGGGCGGGGCAGGGTCGTCATGCGCGCACCTCGCGTGCGTGGACGGGGGCGGATTCAGTTGCTGGCATGCCGGACGGCGGCTCGTTCTGCGGCACGAAATCTTCCGTCCGGTCTGGCGGGCTGTATTCATACGCCCAGCGGTAGACCTGCGGCAGGTTCGGCCCCCAGTTGCCATGAACGGGCGGGGTTTGCGGCGTCTGCCACTCGAGGGTGGTGGCGTGCCACGGGTTGGCGTTCGCCGGTTTCCCGCGCTTCAGGCTCCAGGCGAGGTTGAACAGGAACAGCAACTGCGCGACGCCCACAACCAAGGCGACGACGGTGATGAACGCATTCAATGACTGCGCAGACGCGGGGATGAAGCTGTAGCCCTCGTAAGCGTAGTAGCGGCGCGGCATGCCGAGAATGCCCAGGTAGTGCATCGGGAAATAGATCAGGTACGTGCCGATGAAGGTGATCCAGAAATGCGCACGGCCCAGCGTGTCGTTGAGCATGCGGCCCGTCACCTTGGGGTACCAGTGATAGATGCCGCCAAACACCACCAGGATCGGTGACACGCCCATCACCATATGGAAGTGCGCGACCACGAAGTACGTGTTGGACAGCGGAATATCCACGCTCACGTTGCCGAGGAACAGCCCCGTCAGCCCGCCAATCAGGAAGGTGCTGATGAACGCGATGGCAAACAGCATCGGCACGGTGAGGTGGATGTCGCCGCGCCACAGCGTCAGCACCCAGTTATAGACCTTGAGCGCCGTCGGGATGGCAATGATGAGCGTGGTGGTGGCGAAGAAGAACCCGAAGTAGGGATTCATGCCGGCGATGAACATGTGGTGTGCCCACACGACAAAGCTCAGTGCCCCGATGATGACGATGGCCCACACCATCATCCGGTAGCCGAAGATGTTCTTGCGCGCGTGCGTGCTGATGAGATCCGACACGATGCCGAAGGCCGGCAGGGCGACGATGTAGACCTCCGGGTGGCCGAAGAACCAGAACAGGTGCTGGAACAGCAGCGGGCTGCCGCCGGCGTGCTTCAACGGCTGCCCCATCGACACCACCGCCGGCACGAAGAAGCTCGTGCCCAGCGTCTTGTCGAGCAGCATCATGATGGCGGACACGAAGAGTGCCGGAAACGCCAGCAGCGCCAGGACGGTCGCCACGAAGATGCCCCACACCGTCAGCGGCATGCGCATCAGCGTCATGCCGCGCGTGCGTGCCTGCAGCGTCGTCGTCACGTAGTTGAGCCCGCCCATCGTGGCCGCAATGATGAAGATGGCGAGCGACACCAGCATCAGCACGATGCCCCACTCGGTGCCCGGCGTGCCCGGCAGGATGGCCTGCGGCGGATAGAGCGTCCAACCGGCGCCGGTCGGCCCGCCCGGCACGAAAAAGCTGGCCACCAGCACCAGCACGGCCAGCAGGTACACCCAGTAACTGAGCATGTTCAGAAACGGGAACACCATGTCGCGCGCGCCCAGCATGAGCGGGATCAGGTAGTTGCCGAAACCGCCCAGGAACAGCGCCGTGAGCAGGTAGATCACCATGATCATCCCGTGCATGGTGACGAACTGGTAGTAGTGGCTGGCGTCGATGAAGGGGAACCGGCCCGGAAAGCCCAACTGCAACCGCATCAGGTTCGAAAGCACAAGCCCGACCAGCCCGATGGCAATGGCCGTGAGTGCGTACTGCACCGCGATGACCTTGTGGTCCTGGCTCCAGACGTAGCGTGTCCAGAAACGCTGTGGGCCACGGTCGTGCTCGTTGTGCGCGTAGGGCATGACGCCTCCTCGCTACGGTTTGGCCGCGCTGGCGGGCGCGGGGCCACCCTGTGCCTTGATGTAAGCGATGAGCGCAGACAACTCCTGCTCGCTCAGGTTGAAGTTCGGCATGATCGGCGCGAAGCCCTTGACCACGCGCGCCTTGGGGTCGCGAATGAAGGCGCGCAGATGGGCCTCGTCAGCCACGGCGGTTGTGCCATCGGCCATGGTCTGCGTGGAGCCGTAAAGGTCTTTCCACGTGGGGCCGACACCGGGGTTGCCGTTCACGCTATGACAAGCGACGCAGCCCTTCGCCTGCGCGAGCGCCTTGCCCTGGTCCGCCAACGCCTGCGCGCTGCCACCTGCCGCAGCCGGCGTGGCTTGCACCTTTGCCTGCAGGCTCTGCTCGAACGTCGTTTGCCGCGCCAGCCAACGGGTGAATGCAGCTTCATCCTCCACCACCACCACGCCGCGCATGTTCGAGTGACCGATGCCGCAAAGCTGCGCGCAGAGAATGTCATAGCGCCCCGCCTTGGTGGGTGTGAACCAGAACGTCGTGACCATGCCGGGCACCATGTTCATGCGGGCACGGAAGGGCGGCACATAGAAGTCGTGCAGCACGTCGCGCGAGCGCGCCAGCACCTGGATCGGGCGGTTGAGCGGGAGATGCAGTTCGGGCGTGTCAATGAGGTAGTTGTCGCGCCCGTTGGGGTCTGCGGGGTTCATGCCGAACGGATTGTCGTCGGTGATGTAGCGCACGTCGGTCGTGCCCAGCTTTCCGCCAGGGCCGGGAAAGCGGAACCGCCATTGCCACTGCTGGCCGAGCACTTCCATCCGCAGCGCATTGGGCGGCGGGCGCACGTAGTCGGCATAGACGAACAGGCCGGGGGCCAGCAACGCCGCGACACCCGCCGTGGTGATGCCGACGAGCCACCATTCCAGGCGCTTGTTGTGGGGTTCGTAGGCGGCGCGGTGGCCTTCGCGGTGGCGGTAGCGCCAGAGCGCAGCCACGACGAAGAGATTGATGGCGATGAACAACACACCGGTAATGACGAGGGTGATCGCCAGCGTGTCGTCCATGCGACTCCAGTTGGAGGCGATTGGCGTGATCCACCACGGGCTGGCAACGTGAAACCCCACCGCCAGCACGACGATCAGCAAGAGCGCAATCGCAAGGGCCATGGGCACCTCCGCAGAGGGATTCCCTCAACACGCTAAAGCTAGGCTAGGTCGCGCATTTGGAGCGTGCAAGGCCACGTAAGGACGAGGCGGGCTCTTTCCACGTCGCGCCCCGGCGCAAGGCGTGCTGCGCCGCAATACAAAACGGCTGCCGCCGGCACGGATTGCCGGGGGCAGCCGTCTCCTGATGGCGCTCACCCGCTTGTGGCGCCGCGGGAAAAGACCGGCGCGTCAGTGCATCGTTTCCTGGCCGCGCCGCTCGACCATGCCGTAGACGATGGCCGTCGTCACGCCGAACAGCAGGTTTGCCAGCAGCGGCCCGGTGCCGCGCTCCGACGCAAACCACGGGAACACGGCCGTCATGCCGTAGAAATCGAATACGTACGCCACGATCCCAAAGGCCAGCCCGATGGCGGCGAGCATGCCCACGCTCGAGTCAAAGTGGAACGGAGCGATGATGGCTCCGAGGATCATCCCCATGATGGCGCCCAGGACGAAGTGCAGCACCAGCGCCGTTCCCACGATGCTGAAGCTGAACAGCGACAGTTCCTCCAGCGCGCCTTGACCCATCACCATGGCCGCGATCTTGTGCGTCGGGCGCCATGGACTTTCATTGAGCACCATGGTCGACCAGAAGAACTCCAGCACGATCACCAGGGCGCCACCCACGAGGCCGGCCGCGCTGGCTGCCAGCCAGTCGGGCATGCGGCGCTCCCAATGGTGCGATTGCATATGCAGTTCCATACGAACCTCCTGCTGCGGATGTATCTGCGTCGGCACTCAGGAACCGTGTGCGCCACTTCTGCTGCATGCGCGCCTGGCGGTGGAGTGTTCTCCGCCAATTCAGTCTGGCAGATACGGATGCCAACGCAAGGTGCAAAAACCCTGCGCGTCGCACAGCACGACAGCGTTCTGATCGAAGGTCAGCATGAGGGTGTCGGCGGTGGCAGGGTCATCGATGAACAGCAGGACGCTGGGCTCTGGCGTCCACGCCTCGGCCATGCTGGCAGAGGCGGCTTCAGGTGCGCCGCCCTCGCCGTACAGCCACGGCATGCCTCGCGCGATGGCCCAGGCCAGCAGTTCCGCCTGCCGCGTGGCGTTCTCTTCTGCAGAGACCGGCCGTGAGAACGGCTGGTACGCCGTCACGAACACGGCCCACCGCGCATCGGCCTGCGCGAGCAGCGCCGCCACGCACGGGTTGACGGCATCGAGGTGCAGCAGCACATCGCCCTGCGGCGTTTCCACGCGGTACCGTGCGCTACGGTAGGCGGCGATCAACTCGGCGGTGGGCGCGGGCGGATGACGGTGCATTGTTGCGGCGCGTGGTCACGGCCATCTGATCTGGCGCAACGCAAAAGGGCCGTGGATGCCACAGAATAGCGTGTGTGCCGGCAACCTGCAGCCGCTGCACGCCAACAACCCAACTCCCTGCGAGGCTTGAACCATGTACAAGAAGATCCTGGTCGCCGTGGACGGCAGCGAAACCAGCAAGCTGGCCCTGGCTGAAGCCGTGCGTCTGGCCAAGGCATTCCAGAGCTCGGTGCGCGCCGTATATATCGTCGACAGCCCAGCCATGCTGTTCGACGTGGGCTATTACGACCCGACCGAACTGCGCAAGTCGTTCATCCAGGCCGGCACGCAGTTGCTGGCGGAAACAGAGGAAACGCTGAAAAAAGACGGCGTCACGCAGGAAAGCGCCCTGGTGGAAACCGAAGGCATCGGTGAAGACGTGGCTGCCGCCCTGCAGCGCGATGCCGCCAAGTGGGGGGCAGACGTGGTGGTGATCGGCACGCATGGCCGTCGCGGCCTGGCGCACGCCATGCTGGGCAGCGTGGCGGAAAAGTTCATCCGCCAGGCCACCATGCCCGTGCTGCTGGTGCGCGGTCCCGCGAAGGACTGACCGCGCCGACGCTGCATCAGGCGCCCGCGGATACGAACAACGTGCAGGCGCCTTCTTCCGCCGCGGACACATTGCGGCGGAAGCCCGAGAACAGGTCCCGCCCAACGCCCGCGTGGTAGTGCGCCAGGTCCGGCACGCTGACCTGCCGGGCGTTCCATTCCGCCTCCGGCACACGCACCGACAGCGTGCCCGCCTCGGCATCCAGCACGACGATATCGCCATCGCGCACGCGTGCCAGCGGCCCGCCGTTGAGCGCTTCCGGCGTGATGTGAATGGCCGCCGGCACCTTGCCCGAGGCGCCGGACATGCGGCCATCCGTCACCAGCGCCACCTTGAAGCCCCGCTCCTGCAGCACCGACAGCGTCGGCGTCAGCTTGTGCAACTCCGGCATGCCGTTGGCGGCCGGGCCCTGATATGGCAGCACGGCCACGAAATCGCGTTCCAGCTCGCCGGCCTTGAAGGCGTGGATGAGGTCGTCCTGGGCGTGGAAGACCCGCGCCGGCGCCTCGACAAAGCGATGCTCCGGCTTGACGGCCGATACCTTGATGACCGAGCGGCCGAGGTTGCCGTGCAGCACGCGCAGGCCGCCATCCGGCGAGAAGGGTTCGACCACGCCGCGCACGATGTTCGTGTCGAGCGAGGCCGCAGCGCCGTCGCGCCACACCACCTTGCCGTTGTCCAGGAAGGGCTCCTGCGCGTGGCGGCGCAGGCCCTTGCCCATGATCGTCGTGACGTCTTCGTGCAGCAGGCCCGCATCGAGCAGCTCGCGAATCACGATCGACAGGCCGCCCGCAGCCTGGAACTCGTTCACATCGGCCTTGCCGTTCGGGTACACGCGTGCGAGCAGCGGAATCACGCCCGACAGGTCATGGAAGTCATCCCACGTGAGCAGGATGCCCGCGGCGCGTGCCATGGCGATGAGGTGCAGCGTGTGGTTGGTCGAGCCGCCCGTGGCGAGCAGGCCGACGATCCCATTGACGAAGGCGCGCTCGTCCAGCACGTCAGCGATCGGCGTGTATTGCGTGCCGCTGTACACCAGCCTGAGCGCCTGACGCGCGGATTCCCGCGTGAGCGCTTCACGCAGCGGCGTGTTCGGGTTGATGAAGGCGGTGCCCGGCAGGTGCAGGCCCATGATCTCCATCAGCATCTGGTTGGAGTTGGCTGTGCCGTAGAACGTGCAGGTGCCGGGGCCGTGGTACGACTTGGATTCCGCTTCCAGCAGGTCGGCGCGCGAGAGCTTGCCCTCGGCGTAGAGCTGGCGCGTGCGGGCTTTTTCATCGTTGCTGATGCCGGTGGTCATCGGGCCGGCGGGCACGAACACGGCCGGCAGGTGGCCGAACGACAGGGCGCCGATCACCAGGCCCGGCACGATCTTGTCGCAGACGCCCAGGTACAGCGCCGCATCGAACATCTGGTGCGACAGCGCCACGGCGGTCGACAGTGCGATCGTGTCACGCGAGAAGAGCGACAGCTCCATGCCGTCCTGGCCCTGCGTCACGCCATCGCACATGGCTGGCACGCCGCCCGCAAATTGCGCGGTGCCGCCGGCTTCCAGGGCGGTTTCCTTGATCCACGCCGGGAAGACGTCCAGCGGCTGGTGGGCGGACAGCATGTCGTTATATGCCGACACGATGCCGATGTTCGGCCGCTCCAGCGCCTTCAGGCGGATCTTCGCCTCGCCCGGCATGGCGGCAAAACCGTGGGCGAGGTTCGTGCAGGACAGCAGCGTGCGCTCGACCTTGCGGCCGGCGTTCTTGCGCGTGACATCCAGATAGGCTTGGCGAGGGCCGCGGCTGCGGTCGATGATGCGCTGGGTGACGTCGGCCACGACGTCGTGCAGGCGTTGCGGGGCCATGCGGGTTCTCCTGATGGGGTCCGAGGTGGGACGGAATGCTGTAATTTTCCTACAAATTGGCGGAATATGGGGCAGGGTTTTCCAGAGGTATGCGCTTCTTTCCAACGCTTGCGCACGCGAATTGCGTGCCAGAAGTTGCCACATGGCGCCAATTCTGCGTTGGAAGGCCCCTCGCAGGACTCGGTTGGGCCGCTGTGCGAGCCGCTTGCCTGTCTTGTAGTAATACTACAAAATGCGCCTAAAAAGCGTGTTGTCCCGCTAGTCAGCTAGGCTAGCCTAATCGATGGCTCACACACAGGAGATGACGATGTCGGTGCCCGCATTCGACATGGTGTTGTTCGGCGGTACGGGCGATCTTGCCCGCCGCAAGCTGATCCCGGCCTTGTTCGATGCGCACCAGGGCGGCGAACTGCACCCGCGCGGGCGCATCTTTGCCATCGGCACGCAACCGCTGGAAACAGCGGGCTACCTGGCCCTGCTCGAACGCGAGACGCGGCCGACCATGCGGCTGTATTCGGGGGCCCCCGTGTCCGACGATGCCTGGGCCTCGTTTGCCGACCGTGTCGTCTATCAGCAGGTCGATGCCCGCAAACCCGAGCAGTTCGACGCGCTGGCCGCCGCGCTGGGTGAGGACCGCGCGCCCGTGACCGTATGCTATCTGGCAACGGCGCCGGGCATTTTCGTCGACATCTGCGCGCAGCTTGCGCGCGTCGGGCTGAATACGTCGAACGTGCGCCTGGTGCTGGAAAAGCCGCTCGGCACCGATCTCGCATCGAATGAGCGCATCAACTCCGCCGTGGCGGAGTTCTTTGCCGAAGACCAGATCTACCGCATCGACCACTACCTGGGGAAGGAGTCGGTCCAGAACCTGATGGCCATCCGCTTCGGCAATGCGCTGTTCGAGCCGCTGTGGCGCCGCGAGTGGATCAAGGATGTGCAGATCACCATCGCCGAGCAGCTTGGCGTGGAAAAGCGCGGGGACTTTTACGACGGCGTCGGCGCGTTGCGCGACATGGTGCAGAACCACCTGCTGCAACTGCTGTGCATCGTCGCAATGGAGCCGCCGTCGAGTCTGTCCCAAGATGCCATCCGCGACGAGAAGCTGAAGATCCTCAAGGCGCTTGCGCCGATCCCGCTGCAGGAGGTGCCCGAGAAGACCGTGCGCGGTCAGTATCTGGAGGGCGCCATTGCCGGCCAGCCGGTGCAGGGTTATCTGCACGAACAGGGGATTCCGCCCGACAGCCGCACCGAAACCTTCGTCGCGATCAAGGCCGAGATCGCCAACTGGCGCTGGGCCGGCGTGCCGTTCTATCTGCGTACCGGCAAGCGCATGCCGCAGCGGCTGGCGGAAATCGTGGTGCGCTTTCATGACGTGCCACATGCGCTGTTTCCCAAGCCGCTCATCCAGTTTCCAGAGAACCGGCTCGTCATCCGCCTGCAGCCGGAAGAGAGTATCCGCCTGCAGTTCCTGACCAAGGCTCCGGGCGCGGCGCTGGGCTTGCAGCCCTCCACGCTGGACCTGGATTTCACCGACCACGGCGGCGTGCGCCACGCGGGCGCCTATGAACGCCTGCTGATGGATGCCGTCAACGGCAAGCTGGGCCTGTTCGTGCGCCGCGACGAGCAGGCGGAAGCCTGGCGCTGGGTCGAGCCGATCATCGAAGCGTGGAACGAAGCGCGTATGCCGCCCAAGGGCTATACCGCCGGTAGCTGGGGCCCTGCCGCGTCGAGCGCCTTGCTCTCGCGCGATGGCGCAGCCTGGCACGAGGAGATGTAATGACGACGCGCTGGCATGCCCTGGCGGACCCGGCAGCGCAGGCGAAGGCGCTGGCCGAGGCCATCGCCAGCACCCTCACGCACGTGATCAATGAGCAGGGCCGGGCGTGCCTGGCCGTGTCGGGCGGCCGCTCCCCCATTGCGCTGTTTGCCGCGCTGCGCGTGCAGCCGCTGCGCTGGGCCGACGTCGCGGTCACGCTCGCCGACGAGCGCGCCGTGCCGCCCGAGCATGCGGACAGCAATGCGCGGCTGGTGCACGAGCATCTGCTGAAGGACGCCGCCGCCGCGGCGCGGTTCTTCCCGCTGGTCTTGCCAACGCATGTGCATGGAGGATCGGTGGACGTGGATGCTTGTGTGGCCACGGCCAACGATCCGTTTCAGCAGCCGGACGTGGTCGTTCTCGGCATGGGCGACGATGGGCATACGGCCTCGCTGTTTCCGGACGCGCCCGAGCTGGCCGACGGCTTGGATCGCGCGCGCGCGCCAGCCTATCTGCCGGTGCGCCCGCCAGCGGCGCCGCACCGGCGCATCAGCCTGAACCTGTCGGCGCTGTGCGCTGCGCGGCGGTTGTTCCTGTCGATTTCGGGGCCGGTCAAGCGCACGGTGTTCGACACCGCGACGCAAGGCGGCACGCAGCCTGCGCTGCCGGTCAGTTATGTCATCCATCAGCGGGAGGTACCGCTCGATGTCTATTGGACTGCATGAAGTGAACGCGGGCACTGACGCAGATGTCACGGCCTACCCGCGCCTGGTGGCCGACGTGGGCGGCACCAACGTGCGCTTCGCGCTCGAGATGGCGCCGATGCGCCTTGCGCACATCGGTGTCCTGGCCGGCGACGATTATCCATCGCTCGAATCCGCCATGCGTGCGTATCTGGCGTCGCTGCCGCCCGAGATTGCATCGGCCGGCGTGCGCCATGCGGCCATCGGTATCGCCAATCCGGTGCTGGGCGACCAGATCCGCATGACCAACCGCGACTGGGCCTTCTCGATTGAAGCGATGCGGCAGTCGCTGGGTTTCGACACCTTCGTCGTGATCAACGACTTTGCCGCACTGGCCCATGCACTGCCGTACCTGCCGGCCGATGAGCTGGAACAGGTGGGTGGCGACGCCAGCCTTGCCGATGCGCCGCGCGCCCTGCTCGGCGCGGGCACGGGCCTGGGCGTGGCCTCGCTGCTGCCGACGCCCGACGGCCGCTACATCGCCGTCGCGGGCGAGGGCGGCCACGTGGCCTTCCCGCCCATGAATGACGAGGAAGTGGCCATCTGGCGCTTTGCGCGCGAGCGCTTTGGTCACGTCTCGGCGGAGCGGCTCATCTCGGGCATGGGGCTGGAATTGATCTACGAGGCGCTGGGTGCGTGCTTCGACTTGTGGCAGCAAGGCCCGGCCGTACGGCGCGCTGCCGACATCACCGCCATTGCGCTCGGCGAGATGGAAGATGCGGCAGGCGATCATGCGCGCTGCCGCTACGCCGTCGATACGTTCTGCGCTTTTCTCGGCACCATCGCAGCCAACCTGGCCGTGACGCTGGGTGCGCGCGGTGGCGTGTACATCGGCGGGGGGATCGTCCCAAGGCTTGGCCCAGCGTTCGCCAACTCGCCGTTCCGGCGGCGCTTTGAAGACAAGGGCCGCTTCTCGTCCTATGTAGCGGCGATGCCGGTGTATGTCATCCACTCGCCATACCCGGGGCTGATCGGCCTGTGCGCGGCGATGGACCACGCGGTGGCACAGGGGCATTGAGCGCCCCTGAGCGCCTGCCGTTCTACTCGGGCAGATCCGCCCGCTGCGGTGCGCTGCCTTTGCGCAGCGCCACCTCCAGCACCAACGCGTCGAGCAGTGCCAGATGCAGCAGCCGCGCCACCATGGAGCGGTCCGTTGCGGCGATGTCGACATCGGCCGGCAGCACCACGTCGGCCAGCGCGGCCAGCGGGCTGCCGGGTGCCGTGACTGCGATGACATGGACGCCCAGTTCGCGCACGCGCTCCACGGCCGTCTGCAGCTCGGGCAGGGCCCCCGACTTGGAAATCGCGATCACCACGTCACCGGCCTGCAGCACGTTCAACGACATCGAGACGAGATACGGATCGCTGTACGCATTGGCGGGAATGCCGTAGCGGAAGAACTTCGTCTGCGCGTCGCGCGCCACCACGCCGGAGCTGCCGAAACCGTACAGGTCGATGCGGTGCGCGGTATCGACGAGGGCGACCGCTGCATCCAGTGCCCGCGGGTCGAACCGGTCGCGCATGGCAGCGAGCGCGTCAATGGTGTCTTGCAGCACGCGCGTGCCCGAGCGCGGTACGTTGCTGGGCGCGGCAGCCCCACGCGGTTTGTCATGCGCGGCGTTGCCCTGCGCGAGCCGCAGCTTGAAATCCGACAGGCCATGGCAGCCCATCGAACGGCAGAAACGGATCACGGTGGGCTGGCTGACCCCGGCCTCGCGCGCGATGGCGGCCACCGGCAGGCTGAGCACCGTCCCGGGCTGGCGTAATACCCAGTCCGCCACCTGCCGCTCCGCCGGCGACAGTGACGGACGTGCCGCACGGATGCGCTCGCGCAGGTCGGTGGAGGGCGGGGCCAGCGAGGAGGTGTCTTGCGGGGCGCTCATCTGCGCGAGGGGCTCGGGTGGTGGATCGCGTCACGATAAAGGCAAGCGAGCCCTCGCGCAACCGCCTGACGTGCGCTCGGCAGTTCTACAATGCGCCTCTCCTGCTCTCTTTTTTTCTGTGATGCGCGTACTGCTCGTAGAAGACGACGACATGATCGGCGACAGCGTGCGCAAGGGTTTGCGCCACGACGGCTTCACCATCGATTGGGTGCGCGACGGCGAGGCGGCGCTGCACGCCGTCACGGCCCCGGGCGCGGGCGGCGCGGAAGCGGGCGGCACCCTGTTCGACCTGATGCTGCTCGACCTGGGCCTGCCCAAGCGCGATGGGTTGGAGGTCGTGCGCGAGTTGCGACAGCGCGGCATCGTCATCCCCATCCTCATTCTGACCGCGCGTGATGCCGTGGCCGACCGTGTGGCAGGCCTCAATGCGGGTGCGGACGACTATCTCGTCAAGCCGTTCGACCTGCAGGAGCTGGCCGCGCGCATGCATGCGCTGCTGCGCCGCCAGGGCGGCCGCGCCGATCCGCTCCTGCGCCACGGCGATGTGGTGCTCAACCCCGTCACGCGCGAAGTCTTGCGCGACGGGGTGCCGGTCAAGCTCTCGGGGCGCGAGTTTGCGGTGCTGCACGCGCTGCTGGTCCGTCCGGGCAAGGTGTGGTCGATTGCGCAGTTGCAGGACAACCTCTACGGTTGGGATGAGGAGGTCGGCAGCAACACGGTGGAGGTCTATATCCACGCGCTGCGCAAGAAGCTCGGCAGCCACTTCATCCAGAACATTCGTGGCGTGGGCTATGTGATTCCGCGCGAGACGTCGACGTCGCCCGCGGAACCTGCCAGCGGCGAGGACCACCAATAAGTCATGCAATCCATCCGCAAAACCCTGCTGTGGTGGCTGGCCGGCGGTCTGCTGGCGGGCATCGTCATTGCCACCGGCCTGATCTATGCGCAGGCCCGACAGGAGGCCAACGCGCTGTTCGACTACCAGATGCAGCAGATGGCCGCCGCCCTGCCCAGCCAGTGGATCGACCCGCCTCCCCCGGCGCTGGCCGCCATTGCGCGCGACGACGATGTCGTGATCCGCATCTGGGACGACTCCGGCCGCAGCCTGTATCTCTCGCACGCGCGTCCGGACCTGCCCGAGCGCGCCGAGCTGGGTTTCTCCGACGTGCGCACGGCCGAGGGCCCCTGGCGCGTCTACAGCGTTGCCTTCGGGCCTGCCGTGGTGCAGATCGCGCAGCCCTACAGCGCGCGTCACGAGGTGGCGGCGCGCATGGCCCTGCGCACGGTGGCGCCGCTGCTGATCCTGCTGCCGCTGCTGGGGTGGATCGTGTGGCTGGCCGTCGGGCGTGGGCTGGCGCCGCTGGGCTTGGTCGCCACGCAGGTCCAGGCACGCGATGCGGCGGCGCTGTCGCCGCTTCCCACGCAAGGCCTGCCGGATGAGATCCGCCCGCTCACCAGTGCGTTGAACGATCTGCTCGCCCGTCTCGGGACTGCGCTGGCGCACCAGCGTGCGTTCGTCGCCGATGCCGCGCATGCGCTGCGCACGCCGCTGGCCGCCCTCAAGCTGCAGCTGCAGGTGGCCGACCGCGCGCAGAGCGAGGAAGAACGCCGGGCCGCGCATGCCGACCTGCATCGCGGCGTGGAGCGCATGATCCGCCTGGTCGGCCAGTTGCTGACCCTGGCGCGGCAGGAGCCCGGCGCCGCCGACCCGCAGCGCGCGCCGGTGGCACTCGACGCCGTGGCGGCCGATGTGGTCGCCGAGCTGTCCCCGGCGGCCATTCACAAGGGCATCGATCTGGGTATCGATGTGGCGTCCCAGCCGGCGTCCGTCCTGGGCAGTGCCGATGCGTTGCGCGTGCTGCTGGTCAATCTTGTCGACAACGCGCTGTGCTACTGCCCCCGCGGCTCGCGCGTCGACGTGTCGACCAGCCACACGCCCGATGGCGGTGTGCAGCTCGTCGTGGAAGACGACGGCCCCGGCATTCCCGCAGAAGAGCGCGAACGCGTGCTCGACCGCTTCTACCGCCCTACGCACGCGCCGACCGGCGGCAGCGGCCTCGGCCTGGCCATCGTCCGGGAAATTGCCCAGGCGCATGACGCGGCGCTGGCGCTGGAAACCCGCGAGGGCGGCGGCTTGCGCGTGGTGTTGCGCTTTCCGTTCAAGGCCGAGACGTAGAAACACTTTGTTTCAAGTGACGGTTGTGCCCCGCCTGGTCGTTTAAGTCTTGTTTAAGTCTGCCCGCCTACGATGCCTTCAACCGATGGGCACGGCGGGCGACTCCCGCAAGCCGTGGCCCTCGCACAGCAAGAGAGGACACGACAATGACGCGTCAGACCCTGGCACGCAGCGCGGCTGGCTTGGCCGCCGTGATCGCCGTCGCGGGCGGCTATGCCTATCTGCAGAAGGATGTAATTACCCGGGCGGTGGCCGCGCCCATCGCACCCGTCACCACGCCGCAAACCTCAATGGCAACGCCTGCGGTGGCGGTGGCTGCGCCGATGGACTTCTCCGGCATCGTCGAGCGCTATGGCCCGGCCGTGGTCAACATCAGCGTGACCGCGCATGCGCAGCGCACGAGCATGCAAGGTCTGCCGCCGGGCATGAGCCCCGATGACCCGTTTGCCGATTTCTTCAAGCACTTCATGCCGCAGATGCCGCAGCAGCGCGGCGACCAGATCGTTCGCGGGCTGGGCTCGGGCTTCATCGTTTCGTCCGATGGCCTCATCCTGACCAATGCCCACGTGGTGGACGGCGCGCAGGAGGTCAACGTCAAGCTGACCGACCGCCGCGAGTTCAAGGCCAAGGTGCTCGGCGTGGACAAGCAATCCGACGTGGCGGTGCTGCGCATCTCGGCCAAGAACCTCCCGGTGGTCCAGATCGGCAGCCCGGCCAATACCAAGGTGGGTGAGCCGGTGGTGGCCATCGGGTCACCTTACGGGTTCGAGAACACCGTGACGGCGGGCATCGTCAGCGCCAAGTCGCGCTCCTTGCCCGACGATACCTATGTGCCGTTCATCCAGACCGACGTGGCCGTCAACCCCGGCAACTCGGGCGGGCCGCTGTTCAATCAGCACGGCGAGGTCATCGGGATCAACTCCCAGATCTACAGCCAGACCGGCGGCTATCAGGGGCTGTCGTTCGCCATCCCCATCGACGTTGCGATGAAGGTCGAACAGCAGCTCGTGGCCACCGGCAAGGTCACGCGCGGGCGCCTTGGCATCGCCGTGCAGGAGGTCGACCAGTCCCTGGCGGATTCCTTCAATCTGCCCAAGCCGGAGGGTGCGCTGGTCAACTCTGTCGAGTCTGATGGTCCTGCCGCAAAGGCCGGCCTGCAGCCTGGCGACGTGATCCTCCAGATCAACGGGGCACGCATCGACCGCTCGGGCGATCTGCCGGAACAGGTGGCCGACATCAAGCCGGGTACGACGGTGCCGCTGCAGATCATGCGTCAGGGCAAGCCGACCACGCTGTCGGTGACTGTGGGCGCAGCCAAGGACGCCAAGGTGGCATCCAATGACAAGGCGGCCCCCAACCAGGGACGCCTGGGTTTGGCGGTGCGTCCGCTGCAACCCGACGAGAAGCGTCAGAGCGGCCTGCCGGGCGGCCTGGTGGTGATGGAGGCGAGCGGTCCGTCAGCCAAGGTCGGTATCCAGCCCGGCGACGTGATCCTCTCGCTCAATGGCACGCCGGTGTCGTCGGTGCAGGAGCTGCGAACGTTGGTCGAGCGCGCCGGCAAGCATGTCGCCCTGCTGGTGCAGCGTGACGATACGAAGATTTTCGTGCCGGTGGATCTGGGCTGACGCCGGCTCACCGGGTTCTGTTGTTTGTTCGGTGCCTGCATGTTGCGGCGCGCGTCCCGAAGGGGGCCGCGCCGCTTTTCTTTTTCAGGAACGTGCCGAACGCTGCCAGCACAGTCTTGCCGTGGCGCGGTCCAGGGCGACGCGATGCAGCGTATCGAGCGATTTCTCGCGGGCGACGCGTTCGGCGTCGAGTGCGACCTGTGTCGCGCAGTCTGCCCGGGCGCGGGCAGGCCCGGCCTCGTGCAGCCCCTGCAGGATGGCTTTCTGCAGCGTATCGAGTTGCGGTCGGATGGTGTTCGGCAGGCTCTGCCGCGGCGCCGTGGGCGCACTGCCTGCCCTGCGCCAATCGTTGAGCAGGGCGTATTGCACTGTCTTGTTGGCTTCGATCTGGTCGGTGAAGACCTCTGCCGCGTCCGCTGCCTGCACGCCGTAGGCAGGCGCCATGGCCGAGACGTTCGCAATGACCTGGGCTTCGCGCGCCGGGTCGTAGACCGGCTGGCCGGAGTCCCATTTGCTCAGGGCGACCTGATCTGCGGTGAGGAGGCGATCGGCGAGATGGCGCAGCACCGGTGCGAACGCGCCTTCCTGCGCGCCGGCCTGGGTTGCACAACCCGCCACGAGCCAGCAGGCACAGGCGAGAGCAGCGCCCTTGCGGGCGGCGGGACGCTTGAGAAGGTTCGTCATGCTGCGTGTCCTGTTGGGAGGAGCCGCCATGATACCGAAGCGCAACGTCCTCGCGGTCGACAGCGTCGCGCTGGTGCCCGCCACCATTGCGTTTGCACGTGCTGTTCGTCATAAACCCAGGTATCATGCGGGCTACGCGCCATATGTGTCCGCAAAGCCTGCGGCGGCGCGGCTAGCTGAGCGTACGACAATGGATTTCGACCCCGATCTGGAAGGTTTGCCGCTGTTCGCCAAACCCGCATTCGGCTGGGAGGATCTGGCGTCGGCAACGCCTGCCGAAGGTTCTCCCGCCAAAGTTCCCCGCCTGCGCCGATGGCGCGGGCCCATCACGCACTGGGAGCGCGGATACCGCTCCCACTATTACCGCGACAAGCGCGGCAAGAAGCTCGGGGAAATCCACCTGAGCCCGCGCGGCCAGGTACCGCTCGTCTATCGCTGGCTGGCCGGCACGCTCTCGGGCGTGGAAGGGTCGCTGTCGCACGCCCGCATGCGCGTGGAAGAAGCGATCGGGTTCGGGATGCGGCAGATGGCGCTTTTCTGAGCGCGCGCGGGCGCGCTGGCTGGCACGGTCGATCCGTCGAAGCAGCCGGCGCCATGTCAGGGCGCGCCTGCCCGCGGGCATCGGTGACGGCCAGGCTGATGCGCGCTGGTTCCATCTGAAGGACACCGCCGCCGTACCGGGGCGGCCTGAGAGAGGGCTGGGTCGTGACAAGTGCATTTGCTTCCAACGCGTGGTTCCAGAGCCTGCCGCTCCAGGCGGCGCAGGCCCTGCTCGAATGCGCCGTGCCCGTGCCTGTCGCGGCAGGCGCTTTTCTCTTCCATCAGGGCGATTCGATGGACGGCGGTTCGCATGCGTTCTTTGGTGTTGCCAGCGGGGTGCTCAAGCTGTCGATCTTCAATGCCGAAGGCGACGAGGCCATCCTCGCCCTGGTGGAGCCCGGCAACTGGTTTGGCGGCGTGTCGACCCTTGATCAGCAACCGCGCGGCCATTGCGCGATCGCGCTGGAAGACGCCGAGGTGCTCGGCGTGAGCGTGGAGCAGTTTGAAGCGTTGATGCGCGACGCAGCGTTTGCCGGCGCGATCGCGCGGCTGGTGGCGACGCGGCTTCGGCTGGCCTATGGCTCCCTCGCGAGTGCGGCGTTGCATGCGACGCGCGCGCGTGTGGCGCGCCGCATTGCCATGCTGGCACACGGTGACGTATCGCAATCTTCAGAGGGGCGCACGACCATCTCCACCTCGCAGGACGCGCTGGCCATGATGCTGGGAATCAGCCGTCAGACGCTGAGCAAGGAGCTGCAGGCGCTGGTCCGGCTGGGGGCCATTCGCCTGCGCTATGGCCACCTCGAAATCGAGGACATGGCCGCGTTGCTCAACGCCACCGACACCTGCGTCGATTAAGCCCCGGAGCGCAAGGCCGCCAGCAGATCGGGGCCCGACCAGCTCGGTCGGGGCACGGCCGCTTCCGCGGCATGCACGAGCGCGCAAAGCCGCGCATTCACCGGTGCCTGCTGCCCCAGGCGTTCCGCCAGCCGAACAACCTCGCCGTTGATCCAGTCGACCTCGGTGGCACGCCCCGCCGCCAGATCGTCCGACATGGACGAACGCGCCAGCGGATCGATGGCAAGCATCTTTCCGCCCAGCCGCGCAAAGAGCGCATCGGGCGTTGCAAGCAGGCGCGGAATCCATGCGGGCGGCACCGGTGTCAATCTGGCCGGCCGGATACCCGCACGCGTGAGCAGCCTCAGCGCCTCGCTTTGCGCCAGCGCCAGGCAGCGGCGATAGGCACGCTGCGACAGTTGTTCTTTCAACGGGCGGTTGGCCAGCGCATTGACGGCGTTGTTCAGGTTGAGCAGCAGCTTGGCCCATTGCACCGCCATCATGTCGGTGCGCTCCATCAGCGGCAATCCCGCACGCCGGAAGTCGTCGACGAATGGCCGCAGCGCATGCGATGCAGCCACTTCCAGTTCACCGCCCGTCCCCTGATGAAAAGCGCCCGGTGCTGGCTGCATGACATTGAACGGCACCATGCCGGCCAGCACGGTGTGTTGCGGCAGCGCGGCCCGCAGCACGTCGGCATTGCCCAGGCCGTTCTGGAAACTGACCACGGTGGTGCCGGGGCGCAACAGCGGCTTGAGCTCGTCTGCAACGGACGGCGTCGCGGCGGATTTGACGGTCACGAGAACGAGTTCTGCGCTGGCCGCCGCGCTGGCGTCGGTCACATACGGCATGCCCGAGGCAGGCACCCGCCAGCGGCCGCCGCGATAGTCCGTGAGCGTCAGGCCGTGCGCGCCCAGTTCGCTGCCGATGCGTGCGCGGCCGACCAGCGTGACGTCGGCGCCCGCCGCCAGCAGACGGCCGCCGAGATAGCAGCCGATCGAGCCGGCCCCCACAATGCAGATCTTCGCCATGCAACTCCTTGATCGGGATCGGTCAAGCCAGGCGCGGCACCTCGTACACCAGGGCCGGCTGGAGTGTGTCGATGGCTTCCACCGGCTCGGGTGGCCGCCACATGAACAGCGAGAAGATCATCTTCTCGGGTGTCACGTCGATGATGGTAAAGCCATTCTTCTCAGTCGGGCGCAGCGCCTCCTGCATGGCGACGGACAGCGCCGGCGTGGTTTCGATGCTGCGGAAGGCCGAAGGGAAGGCGAGGTCGCCGGTGCCGAGCGTGCCGGTCATGACCGTGTGCACAGGCTGCGCGAAGGCCAGATCTGCCGAGCGCGACATCGACCCGGCCGCCGAGGCATGGAAGTCGCCCTGCACGATCACGGCCGCGCGCTGCTTCTGCTCGGCAAGCGCAGCCACCAGGCGCTGGTGCTGTGCATGCCAGCCGCTCTGCCAGCCGGGCTTGGGCTGGTTGGCGACGAGGCGGCCGGTCTTCCGGTCGAGCAGGTCCGGATACCAGTCGCCCAGCTTGCCCGACGAATACGCAAACGGCAGCGACGGCACGTGGAAGAAGTGCGCGGTGTCTTCGGCGTGTGTGCGTGCCACGAGCCAGTCTTCCACCCACTGCGGTACCACGCGTGCGTGAATGCCCTTGTTGTCGAGAAAGCGCCGGCAGTCGTACAGCACGGCTTCGAGCAGCGCACCGTACCGCAGCGTGCCGAAGGCGCTGTTGGTGTCGGCGGGCATGCCGGCCTTGTCACCGCCGGGCAGCCACACGGGGCGGTTCGCGTCGGGCAGAAATTCGGGGTAGTAGCGATGTTGCGTCAACTCTGCACCCACGAGGCCGTAAGGCTCCGGCGGGAGGGTGGCGACCTTGTCGTCAAACTCGTCGTTCTCGAACGTGTCGTGGTCGTCGGTCAGGAAATACGCGGGCGTGGAGCGCAGCGTGGTGCCGTATAGCCCGCTGATCTGGTAGTCGCACACGCGCGTGAAGATGGCTTCGTTCTTCGGGTGCCACATTGGCACCGACATGTCGAGCGCGCCGCCAAACTTCGCCCACATCAGTTCGCGCACCTGGTGGGCAAACGGCTTGTTCTGCGAGGTCTGCAGATCCCAGTAGATGTGGTCGCCGTTGGCGATGACGGTGTCGGGCGCGAACGACATGCCGCGCGCGAGCAGGCGGCGGCGCGCGGCCATGTCCAGCCACGCGGTCTTGCCGGCCACCGGCGGGCCGTCGTAGCCGCCGGCGCAGGTGTAGGCCAGGATGCGCAGGCGCGCGGGGGTGGCATCGGGCGCGGGAAAGGTGCGCAGCGGCCACGCGTCGGCCAGCGGCTTGCCGCTCGCATCGACAATGCGCAGCGTGTACTGCGTGGCGGGCTGCAGGCCGCGTACGTCGAAGCGCCAGAAGCGGCCGGCGGCATCAGTCTGCTCGCCGGCGACGCGCCTGCCGTTGACCATCAGCCACGGCGCACGCGCAAGCGATGCCTGGAACGACGCCTTGATGAGAAAGCGGTCGTGGCTGGCAGCGGGAATCAGGTGTGCAAGCTGGCCAGCGTGCCAGTTCGCATCGGGCGCATGCGCGCCGGCCTGTGCGCTGTCGGGCAGGCTCACGCCCAGCGCGCCGAGGCCGGCGGCGGCCGTGCCGAGTGTCAGGAAGTCGCGCCGGCTCATGCCGTGCGGGGCGTTGCAGTGCGGTGGGGTACGTGAAGGCATCGTCCATCCTCTGGCGGGGTGCGGGAAGCGCCATCGTGCCGAGGTGGCTGCCGGGTTGAATGTTCAGATTTTGACAATCTAGGGTTAGTCCTCACCGCAGGCTTTCATGACAAACGCCCCGCTGGCCGAAGCCACCGGGGCGTTGTCATGTCTGCCTGTTCAGGAGGCTCGCTCAGTAGCCCCACACCTGCATTTCATCCAGCGAGTAGCCCCACTGCGTAGCGCGCTGCGTGCCGTACATGCGGACATAGCGGCCGCTGCCCTTCAGGTTGGCGAGCGAGACATGGCCCCATGCCGCTCCCTTGGATGTCGAATAGATGCTCGTCCAGTTCACGCCGTCATTCGAAGTCTGGATGGAGTACACCTTGGCACCGGCGTCCCAGTACAGATCGACGCCCGTGATCGTGCGGATCGAGCCGAGGTCCACCTTCAGCCATTGCGTACCGGCGGCGCTGCCCTCGATCGAATCCCACCGCGTGCTGGTGGTGTTGCCGTCAAACGCATAGGCCGGGCCGAAGCTTGGGCTGTAGCTGGACGATGCACTGGCGGGCTTGCCCTGCGAGAGCAGCGTGACGGCCTGCGCGGCGACCGTGGTGCCGGCGTAGTAGTTCGAGCCGAGCTTGGCCTTGGTGGTGTCCGAGTTCACGCCGAACTGCGACAGGCTCCAGCGCTGGCCCGTACTCGCATCGCCCAGGTAGAGCTGGTAGCCGCCGGCGGTGGTCGACGAGAAGAACACGTAGTTGGTGCCGTTGACGGGCGACGGGTCGGAGTTGTTGCTGTTGCAGTCGTTGAGCGGGAGCTGGTTCGGCACGTCGCTCGGGTTGACCTTGGTGTAGATCTGGTCGGCCTGGCTGGTGGCATCCAGCCAGCGGGCGTAGAACACCGTGCCGTCAGCGCGCACGATGGGGTAGTACGTGGCCAGGCCTGCCGGCGCGTCGAACGCGACGTTGGTTGTGCTGCCGATCGTCTGCTTGTACAGGCCCATGCCTGAACCCGTGCCGGTTGCGTAGTAGACCGCGGTGCCATCCGGCGTCGCGAACGGCATCGAGTTTTCCACGCCGGGCGCCGTGCGCGTCAGGTTGACGACCGACGTAAACACCGGGCCCGAGCTGGTGTACGACAGCGCGGCCTGCATCACGTCGCCGTTCTGCTTGAAGAGCAGCGATTTGCCGTCGGCGCTGAACTTCGGGTCTTCATTGCGCGTCTGGCCGGTGCTGTTGGTCAGGTTGATCGGCAGGTTGCTCGTTCCCACCTGCCAGAAGAAGACGTTCCACGCGTTGTTCTTGATGCCCATGAACGCGAGCCACTTGCCGTCGGGGCTGAACACGGCGTTCATCGGGTCCTGGATACCCCAGGTGGTGTTCGACACCTGCGTGAGCGTGCGTGCGGCAAAGTCGTAAATGAAGATCTGGCTGGTCCCATCGCCGTAACTCACGTAGCTGTGATACGCGAGCTTGCCGGTCAGGCTGGCCGGAAAGGTGCTGTTCGATTGCGTGGTGGGATTGACGACGCAGCTGGCTTGAGCCGTGGCCGAGAAAAGGGCAAACGCCGCGCTGGCGATGATGCCCAGAGAAAGCAGAGGGTTGCGCATGAAACGGGTACTTCCTAAGCAAGTGTCAGTGGTGCTTTCGTCCCTTCATGGCCTGCAGGCAAAGCTCCGCCATCTCGGGGCGGGCCCGAGTTGAAAAAGCGCCACAAACTTGGGGTGACGAGGCGATGAAGACGCGCCGCAAAAGACCCTGTTGCTTCGTACCGTCGTGCTTCTTGTCGGGGTCTCGACTACATCGAGAGGGCGAGTCGCGGACCAGACTGTAAGGGTTTCGCTGACAGTCCGAAACCCCAATAAGAAAGCCGTTCTTGCCCTAATTTCCGATGGTGGGCGCCGCGCGCCACATGCGCGTGTAAAGCTGACACGCCGATGCTGCACAACGTTGCTGACACGGCACGCGAACCGACTGAATTGTCATTTTTACCGCGTCGATTTGACGCGCCATCGCGGCGCGCGCTTTGCTGAGCGTTGCGCCCTCCTCGGCGGCCAGGATGCGGGTTGCGCACGCGACGATCAGCGCAGGTGAAAACATGCCGTCGCCAGGTGCACCGCATGGGATGTGGTGGCAGCCGACCGCTCGCGCTAGGCCGTGGCCGGCACGGGCAGCGTCGGCCGCAGTGCTTCGATATGGAAGCCGTTGTCGCTCTGCTTGGCACGACGCTTGGCAAGCGCGGCCGCCGTGCCGATGTCGTCGCTGTTGCGCGCGGCCCCCGGAAGGACATGCAGTGCGCCCACCGCCATCGTCACGAAGCGGAAGAACGCCGGCAACCCCTTGCGGTCTTCGGCGTGGATGCCGCCGGCGGCGCGATCGGCCGGGGTGTACATGGCCAGCGCGTTCGTGTTGAAGATTGCGATGGCCTGTTCGATGCGGGTGCGCCAGTCGGCGCTCTGGAACAGGATCAGGAAGTCGTCGCCGCCGACGTGGCCGAGAAAGTCGCGTGTGGGCTCGCATGCGTCAGCCAGCGCGGCGGCGGCCATCTTCAGCATTTCGTCGCCCTGCCAGTAGCCGTACTGGTCGTTGAAGGGTTTGAAGTGATTCAGATCCACATAACAGGCGTAGAACGCCGTACGTGCCTCCAGCAGGCGCTCAATGTGCAGGTTCAGCGGAATGTTGCCGGGCAGGAACGTGAGCGGGTTGGCGTAGCGCGCGGCTTCGATGCGGATCTCGGTGACGGTGCGTACCAGTTCTTCGCCGGTGCCCAGGCCCAGATACCGGCCGTGCTCGGTGATGATGAAGCCGTCGGTCAGGTAGCGCTGGTCTTCGCTCATCAGCAGTGCGGACATATCTTCGAGCGAAGCGGATTTTTCCACCAGTACCGGCTGCCGGTTGGCAAACGCCAGCGCCGGCTTCTTGCCGTACAGCTCGCGGTGATAGGGCATCGCATAGCGGTCGATGAAGGCGCGGCGCGCGATCAAGGCCAGCGGCCGCTCGTCTTCGTCGAGCAACGCCACGGCGTGCAGGTCGGGGTGGCGGTTGAATAGGTGGAGCACGTCGTCATTGCTGCAGCGCAGGGACAGGGTGGGCGCGACACGCAGCAGCTTGCCTGCCGTGATGGCGCGCCATCCCACCCGCACCGCCTGCGGAAAGACGGCAATCTGCGATGACTGCAGCACGCGTGCCGCGTGGCTCGACATATCCTCGGCAGGCTTGTCGAGTGGCCTTGCCAGGAAGAAACCCTGCCCGAAGCGGATGCCGAGGTCGCGCACCACACCCAGCTCATCCTCGGTCTCGAGCCCTTCGGCAATGATGCTCGTCGCGCTGCCCTTGAGCGTCTGTTGCAGCGAGCGGGTCATCTCCAGCTTTGCCGGATGCTTCGCTATGTCGCGCAGAAAATACTTGTCCAGTTTGACGAAGTCGGGCGTCAATTCGATCAGCAGGTTCAGGTTGGCGTTGCCTGTGCCGAAATCGTCGAGGGCGCATTGCATGCCAAAGTCACGGGCGACCGAGAGCGCGTTGGCAAAGCTCGCGAGGTCGTCGATGGGTGTCTGTTCGGTCAGCTCGATGACAATGCGCGAGGGCTGCAGGTCGTGGTCGGCGATGGCGTGCAGCAGGCGGGCATGGTCTTGCAGCAACTCGTGCACCCCGAAGGCACTGAAGTTGAGGAACAGCTTGCCCGGCAGCCGCATGGCCGAGAACCGTTCGATCGCCAGCCGCGCTGCGGTCGTCTCCAGCGCGATCGCCCCTGCCGTGTCGGTGGCTGCCGCGAACAGCGCGGCGGGTGACTCCAAGGTCGAGCCCGCCGGCCCGCGCAGCAGGGCCTCGTAACCGAAGACTTCGGCGGTGGACAGTCGGAAGATCGGCTGGAACACCGTGCGCAGCATCTCGGGGGCGATACCCGGCGGCAAGGGAAGCGGCGATGAGGTCATGACGTTGGACGCAAGCTCGGATATTCCGCTAAACGGACCGCTGAACACAGAGTTGAATGAACTTTTTGTGACGCACGGCGCGGCGCGGGTTGGCGGCCTGCGCTCCCCACCACGGAGGGGCGTGCGTCAGAATGCAGCGCGCGTCTGCATCTTCGCGGTGCGTCATCCATTCCTATCGTGCTTGACCCTCACACCGTGTGGGGTCGTAGCCTGCAACCCAGCCAGAAGACAGGAGCCGGTCCTGTTGAAAGTGGGCGATCTCGACAGGATCTGTCGGCGCATGCGCTGCAATGCATGCGCGAGAACTTCGGCAAGCGCGCCAATGCATGGCCGACCCTGATTGCAGAGGTGCGCCAGCATCTGGCCAAGGGCACGCCACCGCATGCGCCGGCGATGCAGAGGCTTGCGCGGCAGTGGATCAGCCTGTTCCGCTCTGCCGCCGGTGGCGATCCGCAAACGCAAGCCAAGATGCGCCTGGCGAAGGAGCCGGAGCCGGAACGGTCGGCCCGCCCGTGGATGGGGCCGGACCTGATTGCCTATGCGCGGGAGGCGATGGAGGGGTCGATGAAGGCCGCATGGCGGCGGCGCCGCAGACGGCGGGTTCCATCGGGTTTCGATGATGATTCGGTGGGCCCGCCAGTCGCTCACACAAAATCAGGCGGCCTCGTCCGTGGAAAGCCCGACCGCGTCGAGTTCGCGCATCGCATCGCCCGGCAACGTCATGGCCGCCGCACCCAGGTTCTCGCGCAGGTGGGCAACCGACGAGGTGCCCGGGATCACCAGAATGTTTGGCGACCGGTGCAGCAGCCAGGCGAGTGCGGTCTGCATCGGTGTTGCGCCGAGCCGCGCTGCCACAGCGTTGAGCGTGGACGATTGCAGCGGGTTGAACCCGCCCAGCGGAAAGAACGGGACGTACGCAATGCCGTCGCGGGCCAATGCGTCGATCAGCCCGTCGTCGTTTCTGTGGGCAAGGTTGTAGTGGTTCTGCACGCAGACGATGTCGCAGATCCGCCGTCCTTCCGCGATCTGGTTGGCCGTGACGTTGCTCAGCCCGATGTGTCGCACGAGCCCCTGCCGCTGCAGTTCGGCCAAGGCTGTCATCGGTGCCTCGATCGACCCTTCGGCCGGGCCGTGCGTGTCGAACATGATCCGCAAGTTCACCACGTCCAGGACATCCAGGCCGAGGTTGCGCAGGTTGTCGTGCACGGCGTCGGTCAGCGCCTGCGTGGAGAATGCCGGCAGCCAGGCGCCGTTGTCGTCGCGCACGGCGCCAATCTTGGTGACGATGAGCAGATCGTCGCGATAGGGATGCAAGGCTTCGCGGATCAATTGATTCGTGATGTGCGGGCCGTAGAAGTCGCTCGTGTCGATATGGTTGATGCCCGAGGCAACGGCTTCACGCAATACGGCATGTGCCGCGTCGCGATCCTTGGGCGGGCCAAAGACGCCGGGCCCCGCGAGCTGCATGGCGCCATAGCCGAGGCGTTGCACGCGGTGGCCGCCGATGGAAAACGTGCCGGACTGAACGATGGGGGACATGGTCACACTCCTGTGTCAAAGACGAGGTGACGGCAGATTAGGCGTAAGCGCCGTGCGCGATAAGGGGACATAATCCGCACGGGTTGTACGAAAAATCGAACAATGAAAGTCGATCTGGGTGATCTGAATGCCTTCGTGGCGGTGGCGCAAGCCAAGGGCTTTCGCGAAGGCGCGCGGCTGATGGGCGCGAGCGCATCGGGGCTGAGTGAGGCGGTGCGGCGGCTGGAGACGCAACTCGGTGTGCGACTGCTGAACCGCACCACGCGCAGCGTTTCACCCACCGAAGCGGGGCAGCGTCTGCTGACCCGCCTGCGACCGGCGCTGGGCGAAGTGGAAGCTGCGCTCGATGTGGTCAACAGCTTCCGCGAAAGACCGGCCGGCACCCTGAAGCTCAATGTGCCGATGAGTGCCGCGCGGCTCGTGCTGCCGGCCATCATTCCGGGCTTTCTCGCCGCTTATCCCGAGATACAGCTGGAGGTCGTGGCCGAAGAGAGTTTTGTCGACATCCTGGCCGCTGGCTTCGACGCAGGCATCCGCTATGACGAGCGGCTCGAACAGGACATGATCGCCGTCCCGATCGGGCCACGAACGCAGCGGTTTGCAACCGCGGCGGCGCCCGGCTATCTCGATCGACGTGGCCGCCCCGCGCATCCGCGGGACCTGCTCGACCACGCCTGTCTGCGCGGGCGCTTTGCAAGCGGCGCGATGCCGCCCTGGGAATTCGAGCGCGACGGCGAAGTGGTCAATGTGGACCCGTCTGGGCCGCTGCTCGTCCGCATCGGCGGCGCGACCGATCTTGTCGTGGACGCCGCCGTGGCGGGCATCGGTGTCGTGCATCTGTACGAAGACTGGCTGCGCCCGCATCTGGCGAGCGGTGCGCTCGAACCTGTGCTCGAGGCGTGGTGGCGGCCATTTCCTGGGCCGTATCTCTACTATCCGGGGCGGCGGCTCGTACCGGCCCCGCTCCGGGCGTTCATCGATTTCATCAAGGTCGGTACCGCCTAGCACGCCGTCTCGTTTGCCTTCGGGCTTGGGCCGCCCCTCTTCTGAAGCGGCGCGCGTCGCCCGGCCGCCTTGCGCACGGGGTCCGGTGGGCCTTGCGGCTTGGCTGGTCCCGCTGGCCCCGGACGCAGGCTTCCGGTGCGGACATTGAGGGGGCGAGTGCGATCACGGGCAGACCGAGCGCGCGTGCGCCCGTCGACCCGCAAGAAAAAACGCCCGCCGGCAAGCCGGTCGGGCGTTTGTCGTCACGCGAGGGTGCCGATGTTTCAGGCGCGTTGCGGGACGGCGCGCGGCGCACGCCGGGTGTCGCGCACTTGCACGTCGTCATGCACGTGCTCCACCTCATCCAGGTAGCGCGTATGCCAGCCGCTGTTCACGCCCCAGTGATAGAAGCCCAGCGAGACGGCCGCGACGATGCCCATGTCCCAGCCGTATGGAATCCACCCGAGGCCGCCGAATTCCTTGCTCCCGCAATACGACAGGGCAGCGATGGTGGGCAGGTACGCGATCATCCAGCCGGCACCCTTCACCTCGCGCTTGAAGTCGGGCCAGCCGGCCTTCGCCTGGTAGTAGAAGTACACGGGCAGCGCCACCAGCATCAGCACGATGATCTCGCCGGTCAGCGGCCACTTCGCCCAGTAGAGGATCAGCGAGGCGCACACGAAGGCGAACGGCGCCACCAGCGACAGGCCCGCCAGGCGCAGCGGGCGATGCAGTTGTGGCGACGTGCGGCGTAGCGACATCACGCTGATCGGCCCCGTCAGGTACGAAATGACGGTAGCCACCGAAATGACGGCAGCCAGCGCACCCCAGCCGCGGAAGAAGAACAGGAAGATGAACGACACGCCCAGGTTGAACCACATGGCCGGACGCGACACGCCAAACACCGGGTGCACGCGGCCGAAGATGGCCGGCAGCGTGTTGTTGCGCTCCATCGCGTAGATCATGCGCGTGGTGGTGGCCATGTACGTGCTGCCGGTGCCCGAGGGGCTCACGAAGGCGTCGATGTACAGGACGATCGCCAGCCAGTTCAGGTTGAGCGCAATCGCCAGCTGGGCAAACGGCGAGTGGAAATCGATGCCGTGCCAGCCGTTGACGAGCGATGCCGGCGGCACGGCGCCCAGGAAGGCGATCTGCAGGGCGACGTAGATCACGGCCGCCAGCAGGATCGAGCCGATCACCGCGATCGGTACGTTACGCCCGGGGTTGCGTGCCTCGCCCGCCAGGTTGATCGGGCTCTGGAAGCCATTGAAGGCGAACACGATGCCGCTGGTGGCGATGGCGGTCAGCACCGCCGACCAGCCGTATGGGGCGAAGCTCTGCCCGCCCTCGGTCATGCCGAAGTTGCCGGGGTGGAAGCCCGCGGCCATCAGCGCGACAGCCGTCGCCACCGGAATGATGAACTTGAAGATGGTGATGGCGTTGTTGGCCTTGGCAAACACCTTCACGCCCCAGTAGTTCAGCAGGAAGTACACGATCACGAGCAGCGCGGAGAGCACCAGGCCCAGCGGCGTCAGTTCGCCGTGTTGGAACAGGGCCTGTGCCCATGCCCAGGGCCAGCTGCTCATGTACTGGATCGACGCCTCGGCCTCGATGGGGATGACGGTGACGATGGCGATCCAGTTGGCCCAGGCGGCCACGAAGCCCACCAGCGAGCCATGCGAGTAGCGTGCATAGCGCACCATGCCGCCCGATTCCGGAAACATGGCGCCCAGTTCGGCATACGTGAGGGCGATGGCCAGGATCACGATGGCACCGATGACCCAGGTGAAGATGGCCGCAGGACCTGCGACCTGTGCGGCATGACCGGCGCCAAACAGCCAGCCCGAACCGATGATGGAGCCCAGGCCGGTGAGCATCAGGGGCCAGGCGCCGAGGTTGCGTTGTACGTGTTTTTCCAAGAGCAGTCTCCACCCCGGCGAGTCGGAGGCTCGACAGGGCATCGCGGTGTGTTGACCAGTCCGCTTAGTTCTACCGAGGCGACGCCGTTTTGGCATCGCCCACCGTCCTGCGTCGTGGGTGTCACTGCGCAGAACATGCGTGTGCCGGTTGATGCGTAGCATCAGCCGAACCTGTCCGGCCGCGATGAAAGTCAGGACACGGTGCCTGCCCTCCGGGGGGATTCGCGTATAGTCACCAGCGACGTTGTGCGGGGTGCCGCACTTGCCGCCCGATGCCGGAACTCGCAATGGGGCGCAATGATAGCGAAATCGGTCGCGGTTGCACCGCCTTTTTCATCGTCCCTCGCAGTTTTCTATCGCATGGAGTCCTCTTCCGTTACTTCGGTTGCACCGACGTCACCTGCGTGGTGGCACCGGCGCGTGCTGACGCTTGCGTTTCCCATCGTCCTGGCCAACCTGACGCAGCCGATCCTGTCCGCCGTCGATACGGCCGTGGCGGGACATTTGCCCGGGCCCCAATTCATCGGCGGTGTGGCGCTGGGCGGGGTGTTCTTCAACTTCGTGTTCTGGGGCTTCGGCTTCCTGCGCATGGGCACCACGGGGCTGGTGTCGCAGGCGCATGGCGCGGGCGATGCACGTGCGCTGCGGGCGAGCGTGGTACGCGCGATGCTGCTCGCGTTTGCCATTGGCGCTGCGCTGGTGGCGCTGCAGGTGCCGGCCATCCGTATCACGCTCTCCCTGCTGGGCGCGAGCGAGTCGGTTACGCGCATGGCGGAGGTGTATTGCCACGCGCGGATCTGGTCGGCGCCGTTCGCGCTGGCCAACTACGTCGTGCTGGGCACCTTGCTGGGGCGCCAGCAGGTGCGGCGCGCGCTGCTGCTCCAGGTGTTCATCAATACGGTCAACATGGTGGCCGTGCTGGGCCTCGTTCTGGGGGCCGGCCGCGGCGTGGGCGGCATTGGCGCGGCCACGGCACTGGCCGATGTGGCCGGCTTTGCGCTGGGTGCCTTGCTGCTCTGGCTGCAACGGCCCGTCGGCCTGCCGACGCTCACCTGGTCAGCGTTGCTTGCAGGTGACGCGTGGCGCCGGCTGATGGGCCTGAATATCGACATCTTCCTGCGCACGCTCTGCCTGCTGGCCGTCTTCGGCTGGTTTGCCCACGCCGGCGCCCGGCAAGGCGACGTGGTGCTGGCCGCCAATGCCTTGCTGCTCAACTTCCTGACGTTCATGGCCTATGGGCTCGACGGTTTCGCGCACGCGGCCGAAGCGCTGGTCGGCGCCGCGCTTGGCGGGCGGGACCGCCACGCCCTGCGCATGGCGATTCGTGTCTCGACGTTCTGGTCGGTGCTCGGGGCGGGGGTGTTTGCCGCGGTCTACGCGGTCGCGGGCCCGGGCATCATCGGCTTGCTGACCGATCAGGCGGCCGTGCGCGAGGCGGCGCGCCAGTACCTCGTCTGGGCGGCGTTGCTGCCCATCGTATCCGTGTGGGGCTTCCAGTTTGACGGCGTGTTCATTGGCGCCACGCGCACGCGTGAACTGCTGGTCACGATGGCCTTGGCCGCCGTCGCCTTCTGGGGCTTGTCGTTGGGACTGCAACCACTGTGGGGCAACCACGGGCTGTGGGTCGCCATGCTGGGCTTCATGGCGCTGCGCGGGCTCATGCTGGGCGGGCTGCTGTCGCGGGTGTGGGGCATGGTTCCGCAGGCCGCCTGAGGCAGTCACTGCGCATATTCCACCACCAGCAACGCCGTCGCGACGGTCTTGCCGGCGTTGGAAATGGCGTGCTGCACATCCACCGGGTAGCGCGCGGTCTCGCCGTGACGCACCTTCTTCTCGCTCGGGCCCGACTGCACCGTCACCGTGCCGTTCAGGACCGACAGATGCTCCTTCGCCCCCAGTTCATGCGGCTCCGAGGCCAGCATCCCGCCTGGCTGGATCGCCAGTTCATACCACTCGAAGCGCGCCGCCAGGTCCACGGGGCCAAGAATCTTCAATTCGCACTTGCCATCCGGGCTTTTGATGACTGGGATGGAGTGAGCGGGGATGACCGTCACCGCAGGGGCCGCATCCGCCGCGCTCTCGGGCGACAGGAAGTCGGCCAGGCTCACGCCCAACGCGGTTGCCAGCCGCCATAGCACGGCGACGGTCGGATTGGCGAGATTGCGCTCGACCTGCGAAAGCATCGACTTCGATACGCCCGCATGGCGCGACAGTTCATCGAGCGACAGCTTGCGCGCCTGGCGCAGTGCCTGCAGCTTGGCACCCACGGCGGGCGGGCCGCCGGCGAGCGCATCGGTGGCGGGGGCTTGTGCCATCGGGAGGTATCTTGTAAATTGAACAAATCATTCGATATATCGAACTCGTTCGATTTATCGATCAACGCAGTCTACAGGAGGAGCACCATGGGGACAACGGCAGCCACCGCTTCGGCCCACCCCTCGACCGACGCTTTCTATGCGGCCATCCGCCGCGAGCTGGAGGCGATCGAAGAGGCCGGCCTGTACAAGACCGAGCGCATCATCACCTCGCCGCAGGGCAGTGTGATCCACACGGCTGACGGCAAGGACGTCATCAACCTGTGCGCCAACAACTACCTGGGCTTGTCCTCACACCCGGAGGTGCTCAAGGCGGCGCATGCGGCGCTGGATTCGCACGGCTTCGGGCTCAGCTCGGTGCGCTTCATCTGCGGCACGCAGGATCTGCACAAGACGCTGGAAGCCAGGCTGGCCAGGTTTCTCGGCACCGAAGACACCATCCTGTACGGCTCGGCCTTCGACGCCAACGGCGGTCTGTTCGAAACCTTGCTCGGGCCGGAAGACGCGGTGATCAGCGACGAACTGAATCACGCTTCCATCATCGATGGCATCCGGCTGTGCAAGGCGCAGCGCTATCGCTACCAGCACAACGATCTGGAAGATCTGCGCGCGCAGCTCGTAGCTGCCGATGCCGCCGGGGCGCGCTTCAAGCTTGTCTTTACCGATGGCGTGTTTTCGATGGACGGCACGATCGCACGGCTCGATGAGATTCGCGCCATCTGCGACGAATTCGGCGCGCTGCTCGGAATCGACGAGTGCCATGCTACGGGGTTTCTGGGCAAGCGCGGGCGCGGCTCGCACGAGCATCGCGGCGTGTTCGGCAAGATCGACATCATCACGGGCACGCTCGGCAAGGGACTGGGCGGGGCCTCGGGCGGTTTCACCAGCGCGCGCAAGGAGGTGGTGGCACTGCTGCGTCAGCGCTCGCGTCCGTATCTGTTCTCCAACACCGTCGCGCCGTGCATTGTCGGGGCGACCATCAAGGTGCTGGATCTGCTTGAAGCCGACACCGCCCTGCGCGACAAGCTGGAAGACAGCGCGCTGTACTTCCGTCACAGGATCGTGGAACTTGGCTTCGACATCAAGCCGGGCGAGCATCCGATCGTGCCGATCATGGTGTATGACGCGCCGAAGGCGCAGGCCCTGTCAAAACGCCTGCTCGAGTTGGGCGTGTACGTGATCGGCTTCTTCTATCCGGTGGTACCCAAGGGGCAGGCGCGCATTCGCGTGCAGATCAGCGCCGTGCATGAGCGCGCACAGCTCGATGCCGCGCTCCAGGCGTTCGAGACCGCCGGCAAGGAACTGGGGATCCTCTGATGGGCAGCACAGCAGGCACGGGCGGCGCGGCGCCCCGCATCCTCATCATCGGCGCCAACGGGCAACTCGGCACGGAGCTGGCCGTTGCGCTGGCCGAGCGCTATGGCCACGCCAATGTGGTGACCAGCGACATGGTGCCCCGTGGCCGCCACGCGCAGATCCGTCACGAAACGCTGGACGTGACCGACCGGGGGCAACTGCGCGAGATCATCGAGCGTCACGGCATCACGCAGATCTATCACCTGGCGGCGGCGCTGTCGGCTGCGGCGGAGCAGTCGCCCACCTGGGCCTGGCAGCTCAACATGAACGGCTTGCTCAACGTGCTGGAGGCGGCGCGCCAGCATGGTCTTGAACGCATCTTCTGGCCCAGTTCGATTGCCGCCTTCGGGCCGACCACGCCGCGCGATGCCACGCCGCAAAGCACGATCATGGAGCCCAAGACCGTCTACGGCATCTCGAAGCTGGCCGGCGAGGGCTGGTGCCGCTGGTATTTCGAGCATCACGGCGTGGACGTGCGCAGCCTGCGCTATCCGGGGCTGATCTCGTACAAGACGGCACCCGGCGGCGGCACGACGGACTACGCCATCGACATCTTCCATTCGGCGGTCAAGAGCGAGCGCTACACGTGTTTTCTGGAACACGACGAGGCGCTGCCGATGATGTACATGCCCGACGCCGTACGCGCCACCATCGAACTGATGGAGGCGCCGGCCGATCGCATCACCGAGCGGGGCAGCTATAACCTGGCGGGGGTGAGCTTCACCCCGGCACAACTCGCCGACGAAATCCGCCGGCACCGGCCGACGTTTGACGTGGCGTACGAGCCTGACTTCCGGCAGGCGATCGCGGCGAGCTGGCCCAACTCCATCGACGATTCCGTCGCGCGGCGCGACTGGGGCTGGCAGCCCCAATATGGCCTCGCCGAGATGACCGCCGATATGCTCATGAACCTCGCGCATCTGGCGCCGCCCGGCCCGCCCAGCGCCACCCGCTGAACGTCGGCAGGCGGGCGTTCGCCGGAAATACGGGGTAAGCGCCGGGTTGCTTCCGGTTTCGGTCGGACCGGTTGTGTCCAACAATGCAACATGACCGCCACTTTCCCCACCCGCCGCATGCCTTGCCCGACGCCTGACGAACGTTCTGCTTCGCCCGACCCGGCGCCGCGCCATCGCGACGATCCTCCGCCTGCCCGGCGTGCCTGGTGGGTGCCGGTCGTACGCATGACGGTGATTGCCGGCGTGGTGGCGGCCATCCCGCACACCCCGATCCCCCTGCCATTTGCGGACGGCGCCTGGATGTTGCATGTGGCGGCCGGCCTGCTCTTCGTGGTGGGCGCGGTCGATAGCCTTTTCCTCCTGGCCATGCGTCGCGATCGCTGAGGGCGTGCCGCGTGCTCCGGGGCCTCCTTGAGGCGTGGCGCGTCCCGCGCCGCAGTCACGCAGTGCTCACCCGGTAAGTTTTAAAACAGGTTGTAAAAACGTTTAGACGAAGGCCGGTAGCACGACCGTGCCACCGTCACACGCGCGTGCCTTCGTCACCGTCCGTTACAGAAACGGGGTGCGCACGCGGCACTGCACCAATCGCGCTTGCTGCCCCGGGATGCTTTGTCACAGCGGCTTTGCGCCGCCACGGGCGCGCGTGCAATTGTGCTGCAAGTGTAAGCAGATGTTGCATTGCACGGTCCTGGCCCGATGCTTGCTCAACGTCCTGCGGTCAGTCTGCGCGTGCAACGCATTTCCGCCACGCGCAAACAACGTTATTCCCATAAGCGAATCCGGAGCGGTTCCACGGCATTCGCACTTCGCTCCTCCACGCCCGGCGCGCTACGCGGGTGGCAGGGTGCTTTCTCGGACGGTCCCGGGGTCTCGACGGTCATTTGCGTGCATGCATGTTCGCTGCGGTGGACTGTGCGCGCGCATGGCCGGAATCGCTTCACAAGAAAACGAGGAAACCATGAAAGCCGTCCTGCTGGAGAATCACCCGTTGTTGCGAGCCGGACTTGCGCAATTGCTCGCGCACCCGACCCTTGACCTGGAGGTCATTGCACCCGCGCTCCCAGCCGGCGAGCCTGGCGAACTGCAGCCGGTGGATGCGCATGCCGATCTGCTCGTTGTCGGCCTGGACGAAATCGATGTGCCGGTTGACGCCACCAGCCTGCGCCGCGCCATTGCGAGCAGCCGCGCGCGCCATGTGGTGCTGTTGGCCGCATCCGTCTCGGCGGAGGAAGCGCACGTCGCCATGACGTGCGGTGTGGACGCCTACGTCGCCAAATCGCAATCCCCCGAGGTGTTGCTGGCAACGCTGCGGCTGGTGCTGGCCGGCGGCCAGTCGTATCCCGCGCTGATGCCGCGTACGGCAAACGCGGCCGCGCCAATGCTCGCGCTCAATGCTGCGGAAGCTGCGCAGCGGCTGAATGTTTCGCTGCGCCAGTACGAGGTGCTGGTGTTGCTCTCGCGGGGGCACTCCGTCAAGGGCGTCGGGCGTCTGCTGGGCATTTCGGAAGCCACCGTCAAGACACATGCCTGCACGCTGTATCGCCGCCTGAATGTGCGCAACAAGAGTGAAGCCGTCTACGCGGCCATGCGTCTGGGCATTCCGCTGGAGTTGCAGGGCGTTGCCGCCACGAGTGCGCCAGCGACCGCCGCACCCGACGAAGCGGCCGTGTTTGTCGCGACGGAACAGGACGCTGCACAGCCGCGCGCGACGGCGCTGGATGCCGTGATGGCGCACGCCAGGCCGGCCCCCCTGGACCATGGCGCGGAATCCCGCTGGGCCGCCATGACGCGCGCGTTTGGCGGGCTGACGCCCGCGCAGCCCATGCGCGTGGCGGTGCGCACGGCCAATGGCACGGCCCGGTTGGGCTGACGCCACCCCCGGTCCTTCTCTGCATGTACTGCGGCAGGTGCGCGATGCACGCGCCGCTCACTGGACACGATAACAATGACAGCCCACGAGCCCACTCTCCGGACCTTGCCGGCGGAACGCACCGGTGCGTCCAGCGCCTGGTATCCGCGCCGCTGCGCCATCGCTGCTGCCACCGTGGTGGTGGTCGGCACCACACCCATGCTGGCGCATGCCGCCCGCGATGACGCATCCAACGCAGCCACGCGCCGTCTGATCGAGGCGGAACTGAGCGACGCTGCATCCGCAGGCCAGACGCTCCATGCATCGACGACCGTGACTGCTGCTGGCGACGACCTGCCAGCGTCGCCGGCCGGCACGTTGCTGATCGCGCAGCAGCCGGTGCCTCCGGCGGATGCACCCGCATCTGCATCCGCACCAGCACCAGCCCCCGCATCCGACAGCATGCCCGCTGGCGCGGCGGCCCCGTCGGCTGCGCCGTCGCCCACGGTGATTCTGCCCCCTGGAGCGCCATCGCCCGACGCTGCAGCGCAAGCGCCGGTGGTGTCGCCCGCGCCGAACCCATCCGGCCCGAGTGCCCAGGGCCCCGGCACGCTGGAGCCCCTGCCGGTGTCTCCCGAAGCCGCGAATGCCGCCTCCACCCATGCCGCCGGCAATCCGCCGGAGAATGCCCCTGCCGGCCCGATGCCGACCGATCGCCAAGCCTTCCACGACGAAGTCATGCGCGAAGCCCGCGAGGGCGCTGCCACCCTTGCGCAGGAGCATCTGCGCGAGCATCCGGACTGGTTCAAGGAAAGCGAGTCGTGGCACATCGACCATGCCGCCGCCGCGCAGCGCATCCGCTGGGGGCGCCAGCAACTGAAGGTCATCAACGGGCCGGAGCGCTTTGTCATCATCGACCAGGCCGTGGCCGAAATCGAAGCGCTGCTCAAGAAGGTGCCGGATACGCCCGAGAACGCTGAGTTCCGCCAGGCGATCGTGGCCGATGAGGTCGTCGCGCTGGCCTCGCGCGGGCGCATGAAGGACGCCGTCAAGCGCTACGAGGCCATGTCGCAGACGGGCAAGGTACCCGCCTACACCCGCGTGGCGGCAGGCGATGCCTACGCGTATCTCGATACGCCTGACAAGGCCGCCGCCGCATACGCACGGGCCCTGAAGGACGCCGGCCCGGGCGAGATCGAAACCGGCGACGTGCAGGAAGCCCTGTTCTACGCGATGCTCGACACCGGCCGCTTTGAAGAGGCCCGCGCGCTGCTCGACAAGATGAAGGCCGACAACCCGGAGTACGTGCGTCTTGCGCCCGCGGCAGGCACGCCCAACCCGGACTACTCGCGCGTCAAGCGGCTGGAAGCGCAGTACCTCGTCCTGACCGGGCGTACGCACCAGGGCATTGCCGAGATGGACAAGTGGCGGCATGAGGCCCCGTTTGCGGCCTCGCTGGTGAGTGCGCGCGCCGACGGTGCGATGGTGCAGGCCGAGCCCTATCGCTCACGCGAGATGTACAAGACGGCACTGGCCGAGCACCCGGACGACCTGAGCGTGGTGGCCGGCTACGGCCGCGCATCGCTGGCGGTGGACGACCTGAAAATCGCAAAGGACGTCGCGAACGGGCTGGACGCGCGCTTTCCGGAAAACGGCTCGGTGCGCGCGCTGCGCCGCGATCTGGATGTCTACCAGAGCCCGCAGCTCGTCATCCAGTCCACCGCCGACAAGGGCAACTCCGTGTTCGCCAACAACGAGTTTGGCGTGGACACGAAGGCCTACAGCGGCCCCATTGCAGATCACTACCGCCTGTTCTTCCACAATTTCTCGGGCCGCGCGGAGTTTGATGGCACATCGGAGAGCCGCGTGCGCAACGGCGCAGGCGTGCAATGGTTCGATACCGGGGTTGAAGTCAATGGCGAGGTGCACCAGTCGGTCGGCTCGGCCGGCAAGACGGGCGGCACCATCGATGCGGCCTGGATGCCGAGCGACCACTGGAAGGTCTCGGGCATGGCCACCACCGATGATCTCGAGGTGCCTTACAAGGCGTACCAGGTGGGCGTCACCGGCAAGACGCTGTCGGGCAATGTGCGCTACACGTGGGATGAAACGCGCTACGCGTCGCTCACGTACGGCGTGTCGCGCTATACCGACGACAACCTGCGCCAGCGCTGGGGTGCCAACTTCTACCAGCAGCTGTTTGTCTCGCCGCGCCACACGGTGGGGCTGCTGCTTGGTGCGGATACCAGCAGCAGCACCAAGACGGGCCTGAACTATTTCAGCCCCTCGCGCGACTACAGCGGGCAGGCCACCGCCATCTGGTCGTGGACGCCATGGCGCTATGCCGACAAGTCGTTCACCCAGCGCGTGTATCTGACCGGCGGCATGTACAACCAGCAATCGTTCGGCACCAGCCCGATGTTGGAAGCACGGCTGGAGCACGTGTGGCAGATCAATCGCAAGACGCAGGTCTCTTACGGCATCGGCTTCGGCCGCCACCGCTACGACGGCCAGCCAGAGAACCGCAAGTTCCTTTACCTGAACCTCAACATTCCGCTGTGATGCCCATGCAACCCTCCCGACAACCGTCGTTGCGACGATTCCTCGCCTGGATGGCCCTGACCGTGGCGCTGGTGCTGCTGGGTGCCGTGCGCCCGGCCGCCGCCCTCCAGGTGGATTTCCTGCCCAAGCCCGACCCGGACGACGGCAAGACCTTCCGCGTGCTGTGTTTCCACGACATCCGAGACAACCTGCGCGCCAGCTTCGAGAAGCTGCCCGACGGGTTTGCCGCCGATACCAAGATGCTGACCAACATGTTCAGCTGGCTGCAGGCCAATGGCTACCACCCGGTCACGCTGGCGCAGATCGACGCGGCGCGCCACGGCGGCAAGCCGCTGCCCAAGCGGCCCATCCTGCTGACGTTCGACGACGGCTACGAAAGCCACTACACGAAGGTGTTCCCGCTGCTCAAGCAATTCCGCTTTCCGGCGGTGTTCGGGCTGGTGACGGAGTGGACCAATGCGCCCCCGGGGGCAAAGATCAATCTGTCCCCCAAGCAGATCGTCGATCGCGATTTCTTCATGAACTGGAATCAGATCCGCGAGATGCAGGCTTCGGGCCTGGCGGAATTCGCAACGCACACGCACGACATGCACCACGGCGTGCTGGGTAACCCGCAGGGCAATGAGCTGCCGGCCGCCGGTACGCACGAATACCTGGCCAAGCTCGGTCGCTACGAAACAGACGACGAATACCGCAAGCGCGTGCATGACGACTTGAAGCGCAGCATCGACCTGATCGAGAAGAATATCGGCGCCAAGGTGCAGACGGTCGTGTGGCCGTACGGCGCGCACAACCAGATGCTGGACCAGGAAGCCGCCAATGTGGGCCTCAAGTACATGCTGACGCTGGAGCCGGGCCCCAACACGCCCGACGTGCCGCTCACGGCCATCCGGCGCAGCCTCATGGGCTACGACACCGACACGGGCGATCTGGAGCGCTCGCTGCGCGAGCCCGTCACGCACCACGGGGAAATCAACCCGGTCCAGCGCGTGGTGCAGGTCGACATGGACTACATCTACGACCCGGACCCCAAGCAGCAGGAAGCCAACCTCGGCAAGCTGATCGACCGCATCAAGGACCTCGCGCCGCGCGTGGTCTACCTGCAGGCCTTTGCCGATCCGAAGGGCGATGGCGCGGTGGACGCCGTGTACTTCCCGAACCGCCACATGCCGATGCGCGCCGACCTGTTCTCGCGGGTTGCGTGGCAGCTGAAGACGCGGGCCAAGGTGGAGGTCTATGCGTGGCTGCCGATGCTGTCGTTCAAGCTGCCCGCCAACAACCCGGCGGCCACGCACCTCGTGCAGACCTTGCCGGGCGCGCCGCAGAAGCCGGGCACGGTCAAGCCTCCGCGCCTGTCGCCGTTCGATCCGGAGGCGCGCAAGATGATCCGCGACATTTATGAGGACCTGGCCAAGTACGCCATCATCGACGGGGTTCTCTTCCACGACGACGGCGTGCTCGACGACTACGAGGACGCCAGCCCTGCCGCGCTCAAGGCCTACGAGGCCATGGGCCTGCCCGGCGATATCAACAAGATTCGCCAGTCGCCCGAGCTGATGCAGAAGTGGACACGCGGCAAGACCGCCGCGCTGATCTCGTTTTCGCACGAGCTGATCTCGGTGGTGCAGGGCTACCAGAACGGGCGTGACATGCTGACCGCGCGCAACATCTTCGCGAGTCCGGTGCTCGATCCGAAGGCGGAGGCCTGGACCGCCCAGAACTTTGATGACTTCCTGAAAGCGTACGACTATGTGGCGCTCGAAGCCATGCCGTACATGGAAGACGCCAAGGATCCGAAGGAGTGGATGGCCAAGCTGACTGCTGCCGTGGCCAAGCACAAGGGCGGGCTGAAGAAGACCATCTTCGAGCTGCAGGCCGTGGACTGGCGCAACAAGGACAAGCCGATCCCGACCGTGGAGCTGCGTGACCAGATGCGTCGCCTGCGCTCGGCCGGTGCGCTCAACTACGGCTACTACCCGGACGACTTCATCGCCGGCCGGCCCGACACCGAAGTGCTGCGTGACGTGATGTCGCTCAAGACGTACATCGAGACGCGCAAGGCGCAGCCCAGCGCAGAAAAGCTCAACAGCGGCACATCGCAACCCCAGGCACCGGCAGCCGCGGCGGAAAAGAAGCCGCCGGTCACGGCCGAAGCGGCAGCGTCTTCCAACCACCAGGCCGGAGGCTGACATGGACCCGCTGCTGGCCAAACGCTGGATATCCGGCTTCGTCTTCTACTACCCGTTCTTCATGTCCTACTTCTGGATGATCGGGGGGCTGCTGCACTACTTCCTGCTCGAACGGGGCACGCGGCGCATCCAGCATCCGCTGGCACTGCTGGGTGTGAAGACCTACCCGAAGGTGTCGATCATCGTGCCTTGCTACAACGAGGAGGCCAACGTGCGCGAGGTGATCAGCCACCTTGCGCGCATGCGGTATCCGAACTACGACATCATCGCCGTCAACGACGGCAGCTCCGACCGCACCGGCGAACGCCTGAACGAGCTCGCGGCGCAGTATCCGCAGCTCGTGGTGATTCACCAGTCGTCCAACCAGGGCAAGGCGATCGGGCTGACGACTGCCGCGCAGGTGACCGACGCCGAGTACCTGATGTGCATCGACGGCGATTCGATCCTGGATGTGGACGCCATTGCCTGGATGATCCGCCACCTGATGGAGAACCCCGCCGTGGGTGCCGTCACGGGTAACCCGCGCATCCGCACGCGATCGACGCTGCTTGGCCGCATGCAGGTGGGCGAGTTCTCGTCGATCGTGGGGCTGATCAAGCGTACCCAGCAGGTCTACGGGCGCCTGCTCACGGTGTCGGGCGTGGTCGTGATGTTCCGCAAGCGCGCCATCGAAGAGGTGGGCTACTGGAGCAACGACATGCTGACCGAAGACATCGACATCAGCTGGAAGCTGCAGGTGGGCGGCTGGACCATCCGCTACGAACCGCGCGCGCTGTCGTGGATCCTGATGCCCGAGACGTTCCGCGGCCTGTATAAGCAGCGCCTGCGGTGGGCCAAGGGCGGCATCCAGGCGCTCATCAAGTACGCGCCTGCCATGCTGAGCCTTCGGCAGTCGATGATGTGGCCGATCTTCTTCGAATACGCGCTGTCGGTCGTGTGGGCGTACAACATGCTGCTCGTCATCACGTGGTCGGTGCTGGGCCTCTTTGTCGACATGCCGCCCGAATGGCGCATGGAGGCCTTTCCGCGCTGGCACGGCACGCTGCTGTTCATCACCTGCGTGCTGCAGCTGCTCATCGGCTGCTTCATCGACCGCCGCTATGACGACGGCATCCTGCGCTACTTCATCGATACCGTCTGGTACCCGGTCGCGTTCTGGATCCTGAACCTCGTGACCACCGTGATCGGCTTTCCGGCGGTTGCCTTTCAGCGCCAGCGTGCCCGTGCCCGCTGGACCAGCCCTGACCGGGGCATACAACAACAGGGGAATTCGCCATGACCGCACTTGTCATTGACGTTTCACGCAATTCGATCCGGCAGTCTTTCTCCGACAAGGGGATCGTCGGGACGCTGCACCACGTGCTGTGGTTCCGCATCTTCCGGCCGGTGCTTGTCATCTCGATCTGGGGGCTGCTCGGCCTGTACGTGGGTTACTCAATCAGCAGCGTCGGCCCGAGCGGCTTGCCGTTCGAGCAACTGCGCCTGTACGGCAACATCATTGCCGGCATGGGCGGGGTGCTGATGGTGTGGATGATCCTGTCGCGGTTGGACCGGGCCATCCGCCGCAAGGTGGCGCGCGTGAAAGCGCCGGTGCTGACGCCGGCTGCGGCAGCTTCGCGCGCCGCACTGCATCCGCGACAGCCCGCCTGGCAGCGCCCACGCAACACGCGCCTGCTGGTCGTCGACCATGACGATGATGGTGACATCACCCATGTGCGCTCCTGGCAGGAATGGACGGGCCGCCCCGCGCCGGCGGGCGCCGCCACGCCGCCGGCCGCATTCGTGCGCAGCCCCGAATACGACCCGGATGAACCGGTGCTGGGCGCCAGCGCGGTCGTCGCCGTAGAGCATGCCGGGCGCGCCGAACCCTCGCTGTCCGTGGCATCCGCTCCCGTGTCTCAGCGGGGCGATGTTGCCGTGGCCTCGGATGCAATTACCGCCGAGGCCGCGGGCTTCCATCGCTTCGGCTATCGCGGCCGGCTCGGCCGCAACGACTGGGTGGATCCGCAACCGGCCACGCAGTCGCATGCACTCCGGCCCGGCATGGCGCGCTACTACGGCGGCGTCAGCGCGGTGGTGCATGGCCGCGCTGCAGTGCACGCCGCAGACCGCGAAACGGAGCGCCGCCGCAGCCTGCATGCCTTTGGCGCGCATGCCCAGCTCGAAGATCCCTATGCCGCACTTGAACGCGCGGAGCGCATCGATCCGCTGCACGGCTTTGGACGTCGCGCCAATATTGTCGCCAGCGAAAGCTGAGTCGAACAGGCGCGGGCAGCGCGCCCAACGCCCCGGCGTGCGCCTCGCCGGGGCGTTTTTTTTTTCGCTGCGACACGGCGGCGGACATTGCACGCAGTTGCGCATGCAAACGCGCTAACGCGTAGGAACTAAGGGAACGCATCGATACGCCGCGCAATCGTTGCAGCCAGTGCGCGACGCTACACAGCAAACGTATGTTGCGAAGCCGCCGGCGGGTGAGGCGGCTTTGCTGCGGTGCCACCCGGCGCATGGTGCTCTTGATCGGGGGTGCGCGGATGCCTATGCTTGGTCTTCCTGCAAGCCGTTCCGTCCTCTCTCCCGCTCTCTCTTCACGCTTGCAGTGCTCATGGTGTCAGTGAACCAAGCCCACCGTCGCGCGTACCACGCCCGACCAATGAACACGCTGGAGCCAACTGTGCTGAGTCCCCATGAATTTGCCGTCCTGCTTCTCGTCAACGACGGTGCTGAATCCGATGATCTGGACCGCGCCGATGTCGAGGCGCTCATCGAGCGACAACTCGTCACGCTGGAGCGGCGCAGCCCGGACCAGTGCTACGCCCGCGTGACCCTTCAGGGATACGTCTTTCTCAAGGCCTCCGGGCATGTCCGTGCGAGCGGGCGCCGCGTGGCCGCCGTGCCGCATTAGCGTGCCTTGCCCGACCGGACCCGCATCCAGCGCCACACGTGCGCAAATCTGCTGCTGACCGGGGCGGCGGTCGCATCAAGCCTCTACTTCAGCCAGCGCCCTGAGCCCCACGGACAGCATCGCGAGGTCGGCCGGGCCGCCCGTCATCTGGTCGGCCATCACGCGGTTGTAGCGCACCAGCGCGTCCTGTCGCGCCGTCTGCCACGTCTGCACGAGGGCCTCGGCACCGGCGCCGGCAGGAGCGTCGCGCAACACCGAGCCGGTCAGTCTGCGGCGCAGTTGTCCGAGTTCTTCCAGCAGGGTGGCCCGTGCCAGCATCTGCCAATGGGTTTGCGCGGGCAGGCCGAGAATGCCGGCCTGCAGCCAGCCGTACCCCAATGGTTGATCGAGCACGAAGTACACGCGAGCGGCCAGCCTGGTATCGCACGCGCTTGCGGCGGCCACCTCGGCGATGTCGAGCAGCGATACCCGTGCCGTCACGCCGGTCGCCATGCGCGCCAGGCCTTCGGGGACGCCCGCTTCGATGAGCGCCTGCCGCTGCGGCTCGGTGGCCTGCATCGACGCTTCGGTCTGCAGCGTGTCCACGTCCGGTCCGAGGGCATCGACAGCCGCACGGAAGTGCTCAACCGTGGCGGGCACGTCAGACAGGCGTCGCCGCAGGAACCAGAGCGTGGCGCGCTCATGCAACTGTGCAAGTGCGGCGAACAGGGCCGCCTGCGTGTCATGCGACACCTTCGCGTCCAGTCCGTCGACTTCGTGCCAGAGGGTGTCCAGACGGTAGACGGCACGCGCCACCAGGCTTGCCCACACGACCGCCAGCGGCTCCGCGCCGGTTTCTTCGGCCAGGCGGTGCACAAACGTGATGCCCGCACGGTTGACCAGTGCATTGGCATGCATGGTCGCCAGAATCTCGCGCCGCAGGGGATGCCGAGGAATCGCCGCATGGCATCGCACATGCAGCGGCTGCGGAAAGTACGATGGTAGCCCTTGGGCGATGAAAGGCTGGTCGGGCAGGTCGCTGCCAAGCAGGACGTCGACCAGCCACATCTTGCTGTAGGCCATGAGCACCGCGCGTTCCGGTGTGGTGAGGCCGCCGCCGGCCGCGCGTCGGGTGTCGATCTCTTCGTCGGCGGGCAGGAATTCGATCGCCCGGTTGAGGCGGCGGTTGCGTTCCAGATGGCGCATCAGCCGTGCTTCGGAGTCGAGCCACAGCGCGGTGCGTGTGCGCGCGAGCGACAGCGCCTGGGTCTGGAAGTAGTTGTCGCGCAGGACGAGTTCGCCCACCTCGTCCGTCATCTCGGCGAGCAGCGTGTTGCGCTGCTTGAGCGTCATCTCCCCATCGGCGACGACCAGCCCCAGCAGGATCTTGATGTTGACTTCGTGGTCGGAGCAATCGACGCCGGCCGAGTTGTCGATCGCATCCGTATTGATGCGTCCGCCGTGCTGTGCGTATTCGATGCGGCCGAGTTGCGTGCAGCCCAGGTTGCCGCCTTCGGCCACGACCTTGCAGCGCAACGCCGCGCCGTTTACGCGCAGGCCGTCGTTGGCGCGGTCGCCGACCTGTGCGTGCGTCTCCGTGCTGGCCTTGATGTAGGTGCCGATGCCGCCGTTGTAGAGCAGGTCCACTGGCGCCTTCAGGATGGCGTGCAGCAGGTCGTTCGGAGCCATCTCCGTGGCGGACACGTCAAGCATGGCACGCACCTGCGGCGACAGCGCAATCGCCTTGGCCGTGCGCGGGAACACCCCCCCGCCGGGGCTGATCAGCGCCCGGTCGTAGTCGGCCCAGCTCGAGCGCGGCAGGCTGAACAGACGCGCGCGCTCGGCAAAGCTGGCGGCCGCATCGGGCGACGGGTCGAGAAAGATGTGCCGGTGGTCGAACGCCGCCAGCAGCCGGATATGCCGTGAGAGCAGCATGCCGTTGCCGAATACGTCGCCCGACATGTCGCCCACGCCGACGACCGTGAAGTCCTGCGTTTGCGTGTCGACGCCCAGCTCGCTGAAGTGCCGTTTGACCGATTCCCACGCACCGCGCGCCGTGATGGCCATCTTCTTGTGGTCGTAGCCGACCGAGCCACCCGAGGCAAAGGCATCGCCCAGCCAGAAGCCATATTCGGCCGAGATGGCGTTGGCGTAATCGGAGAAGGTGGCCGTGCCCTTGTCTGCCGCCACCACCAGGTAGGGATCGTCTTCGTCATAGCGCACGACGTCGCGTGGCGGCATGAGGCGGCCGTCGGCGTAGTTGTCGGTCAGGTCGAGCAGACCGCGCAGAAAGGTCTGGTAGCACGCAACGCCTTCGGCCAGGTATGCATCGCGATCGCTGGCCGGCGGTGGTTGCTTGACGACGAAGCCGCCCTTGGAGCCGACCGGCACGATGACGGTGTTCTTGACCATCTGCGCCTTGACCAGTCCCAGCACCTCGGTGCGGAAATCCTCGCGCCGATCGGACCACCGCAAGCCGCCGCGCGCCACCTTGCCGCCGCGCAGGTGCACGCCCTCCACGCGTGGCGAGTACACCCAGATCTCGAACATCGGCTTGGGCTCGGGCAGGCCGGGCACGCGCGCAGGGTCGAACTTGAACGACAGGTACGGCTTGGGCTGCCCGTCCGGCGCCGCATCCTGGAAGTAGTTCGTCCGCAGCGTGGCCTCCAGCACGCCGAGGAACTGCCGCAGGATGCGGTCTTCATCGAGGTTCGGCACCTCTTCGAGCGCTTCGTCGATCTGCCTGCGCAAGGTGTCGCCGCGGCGCGTGCGTTCGGCTGCTTCGAGCGCCGGGTCGAAGCGCACCAGGAACAGGTGGACCAGCGCCCGCGAGATCGACGGATTGCCGTTGAGCGCGCTCTCCATGTAGGCGTTGCTGAACGCCGACCCGATCTGACGGATGTACCGCGCATACGCCCGCAGGATGCGCACTTCGCGCCACGTCAGCCCGGCCAGCAGCACGAGCCGGTTGAGATCGTCGTTCTCCAGTTCGCCGCTCCAGATGCGCGCGAAGGCATCTTCGAAACGGGTACGGGCTTCGTCGAGATCGACCTCGCTGCCGTCCATGGTCTCCATGCCGAAATCGTGCATCCAGATGGGCGGAGCGTCGGCGGGTTCGATGCAGTAGGGCCGCTCTTCGTTGACGCGCACGCCCAGGTGCTCGAGCATCGGCAGGCTTTGCGACAGCGAGGTCGGCTGGCCGGCGCGGTAGATCTTGAAGCGCACTGCGCCGGCCGGCGCTTCGAGCGGGCGATACAACTGCATCGCCAGCTGATTGCCGCTGGCGGGGTCGGCCAGCAGAGGTTCCATCAATTCGATGTCGCGCACCGCCAGGCGTGCCGGATAGTCCTCGCGGAAGCCTGCCGGAAAGGCGTCGGTGTATCGGCGCAGCAGGCGGTTGCGGCGCTCCTCGCCGCCGCGTTCGAGCAGCGCATCGGCGAGATCATCCTGCCAGCGCCGCGCCGCTTGCACGACGCGGTCTTCGAGTTCGGCGACGTCCACGTCGGGCACATTGCCCGGCTGCGTACGCACGGTGATGTGGATGCGTGCGAGCATCGATTCCGACAGTAGCGGAGTGAATTCGACAGCGGTGCCGTGATACGCATCCTGCAGCAGTTTCTGGATGCGCACACGCAGGTCGGTGTTGAACTTTTCGCGCGGCACGAACACCAGGCACGACACAAAGCGGTCGAACGGATCGCGGCGCACGAACAGCCGCGTGCGCTGCCGCTCCTGCAGCCGCAGGATACCGAGCGCGATGTCGTACAGCGCCTCGCTGTCGATCTGGAACAGTTCGTCCCGCGGGTACTGTTCCAGGATCGTGACCAGCGTCTTGGCCAGGTGCCCGTTGGGCAGGAAGCCGGTACGGTGGATGACGCTGGCGACCTTGCGCCGCACCAGGGGAATCTCCTCGGCCGGCACCATGTAGACGTTCGACGTGTACAGCCCGAGGAACCGCCGCTGCCCGCAGACGCGGCCTTCGGCGTCGAACAGCTTGATGCCGACGTAATCGAGGTAGCCTGGACGGTGCACCGTTGCGCGTGTATTGGCCTTGGTCAGGAAGATCGGTTCGGGCGCATCGATGAACCTGGCGGCCCCTGGGGCGAGCCGCGTCGTGTCCGGCGTCGCGGGATCGCGTAGCGTCTCGCGCAGCACGCCCAGCCCCGTGCCTGGCATGCCGCGCAGGTAATGGCCGTCGTTCTGGATCACGAGTGCGTAGTCGCGATAGCCGAGGAACGTGAAATGCCGCTCCAGCATCCAGGCGAGGAAGGCTTGTGTTTCGGCAATCTCCGCGCGCTCCACTTCGCTGGTCGAGGCCTGAGCGGCACGCGCCGCAAGGGTATCGATGGCCGCTTGTGCGGCGGCCTGCATCGGTTTCCAGTCTTCCACCGCCGCGCGCACGTCGCGCAGCACGCGGACCAGCCCATCGTGCAGCGCCTGCATGCGCGCGGGTTCGGAGAAGCGATCGACCTCGATGTGGATGTACGACTCGAACCGCGCCGCGCCGCCGTTCACGTGGTCCGCATCGGTGGGCGTATCAGGCATGTCGCCGGCGAGGGCGGCCGGGCGCAGCACGCCGCCGCCTGCCGCCACTGCCACGCGCATGCCGGACGCATCGCGCTGCATGCGGTAGACCGGGTGGAAGCCTGAATGCAGCGCCAGGCCCTGCCGGTTGATTTCCATGGTGACGGAATCAAACAGGAAGGGCATGTCATCATTGACGATCTCGACCACGGTGTGGCCGCAGTACCAGCCATGCTGTTCCAGGCTCGGGTTGTAGATGCGCACGCGCGGCTGCCCCGAGACGAACTTCTGGCCGAGCTGCCAGTGCGCCATCGCCGCACCGTACAGGTCGGCCACGCTGCGCGAGATGACGTCTTCGGGGTCGGCCAGGCCGTAGTAATGCTGCAGGTAAGGCTCGAACAGCGCAGCGATATCGGGTGCACGTTCATGTGCGAGGGCCACCGCATCCGCCATGTGCCGACGGACCTTGTCTTCTTGTTGGGCAGACATGGCTTGCCTCCCGAAAATGGGCCAATTCATGCTACGCCGCGTGCCCATGACTGGCAATCGGGAGAGGAGGGCCGCCCGCACCGGGGCGAATCTCGTTGACGGCGGCATCCAGTCTTCTGGAAAATGCCTCCAACATGCTGGAATTGACAGCGACTGCCACACCCTTCTGCACATCGGAGCACCGCATGCCTTCCCCGCGACCGAACGACGACATCCGCCTGATCGACTGCAACGAGGCCGAACACGCATCGGCCATCCTGGATATCCTCAACGAGGCGATCGTCAATTCCACCGCGCTGTATGACTACGTCCCACGGCCGCCGCAGGCCATGCAGGTGTGGTTTGCCGCCAAGCGCGCGGGCGGGTTTCCGGTCGTCGGCGCAGTCGACGCCTCGGACCGCCTGCTTGGCTTCGCCAGCTGGGGCACGTTCCGCGCGTTCCCGGCCTACAAGTACACGGTGGAGCACAGCGTGTACGTGCACCACAGCAGCCGCGGGCGCGGACTGGGCGAACGTCTGCTGCAAGAGTTGATCCGGCGCGCGCAGGCGGCGCAGGTCCATGTGCTGGTCGGCTGCATCGACGCGGCCAATGCAGGGAGCGTCGCGTTGCACACCCGGCTGGGGTTTGTGCACGCTGGGACGATCAAGGAGGCTGGGTTCAAGTTCGGGCGCTGGCTGGATGCCGCGTTCTACCAGCTCAACCTCGCGACACCCGAACACCCTGTGGACGGCTGAGCGTGGTGTGCTCGCACGCCGCGTGGCTGTCACGCGGCCAGTGCGTCAGCCCTTGGCGATGACGTTGATGCGCAGCGCGTCGGCGCCCGCCGCGATGGCAAGCAACCGGTCGACGTTCGGATGCGCGCCCGGGCGATGGCGGGCATCCGCCGTATGCTCGGCAAATACCGCGAGGCCGTGCTGGGCGGCCGCGGCATCGAGCTGACCGAATGCCTGCTGGAGATAGTGGTACACCGCGAGCGAACCTTGCTTGCCGGGCTTGTTCTCGATATCGGCCACCACGGCGCCCTGGCTGTCGACCAGGTCGATGCGCTCGATACCGTCAATGGCGGGCAACTGGGCAAGGTTGTCCTTGAATACGGGGGTGGGCTGAATCATGACGGCAGTGGCTCCGTTGGTTGGTCAGGGTGGGCCGGAACAGGCGGGGCCGTATCTTAGCCGTACTGGCCAGCCCGACGCGAGTGCTAGCGCGTTGCCTTCTGCTGGTTGACCGCAACGGCGGCCTGTATGAGGGCCGTCAGTGCTGGTTCGTTGACTGTGTCGCCCTCGCGAAAATCGATGGCGCGACGGGTATTGCCTTCCAGGCTCGCGTTGAACAGCCCTGCGGGGTCGGGCACGGAGGCGCCCTTGGCAAACGTCATCTTGACCAGGTGAGCGACAAGCCCCGCCGTTTAGGGCGGGGAAGGATAGCGTGGACGGCGTAGCCGTCCTTGTCTTTGGGGTTCAGTGTGGCGTTTGCTGCTGCTCGATGTACTGGCGCACGATGGAAATCGGCGCACCGCCACAGCTTGAGGCAAAGTAGGACGGCGACCACAGCACGCCTTTCCAGTATCGCTTCTGGATGTCGGGTCGCCCCTTGCGCAGCAGGCGGCTGGAAACGCCCTTCAAACTGTTCACGAGGTTGGAAACGGCCACCTTGGGCGGGTACTCCACCAACAGGTGAACATGGTCATCCTCGCCATCCATCTCGATCAGTTGCGCCTCGAAGTCGGCACAGGTCTTGGCAAAGATCGTGCGCAAGCGGCTGATGGCGTCGCCATCGAATACTTTGCGGCGATATTTCGCCACAAAGACCAAATGGACATGCATCTTAAAAACGCAGTGCCGCCCGTGTCGAATATCGTTGTCATTGCTCATAGACCAAAAGTATGATTGAGGCATGCAACGACTTCAAGCCTTCAAATATGAATTGATGCCGAACGGGCAGCAAGAGCGGCAAATGCGCCGCTTCGCCGGTTCGTGCCGGTTCGTGTTTAACAAGGCGCTGGCGTTGCAGAAGGGGCGCTATGAGCAGGGGGAAAAGAAGCTCGGCTACGCCGGGTTGTGCAGATTGCTCACCGAATGGCGTAACGGCGCGGAAACGGCATGGCTGTCCAATGCGCCGGTTCATCCGTTGCAGCAGACGCTCAAGGACTTGGAGCGGGCCTACACCAACTTCTTCGCCAAACGGGCCGACTTTCCTCGATTCAAGAAGAAAGGCCAGTCCGATAGTTTCCGCTACCCGGACCCGAAACAGATCAAGCTCGATCAGACCAATAGGCGGCTGTTCCTGCCCAAACTCGGCTGGCTGCGCTACCGCAACAGCCGAGATGTGCTGGGCGTGGTGAAGAACGTCACTGTGAGCCAGTCTTGCGGCAAGTGGTTCGTGTCGATCCAGACGGAGCGCGAAGTCGATCAGTCCATCCCGCAAGGCGGTGCAGTGGGTATCGACATGGGCATTGCCCGGTTTGCCACGCTCTCTGATGGCAGCCACATCGAACCGCTCAATAGCTTCAGGCGGCATGAAACTGCATTGGGCAAGGCGCAGCAGGCCATGAGCCGCAAAACCAAGTTCAGCAACAACTGGAAGAAGGCGAAAGCCCGCGTCCAGCGCATCCATTCCCGCATCGGCAACACCCGCCGCGACTATCTGCACAAGACCACGACCACGATCAGCCAAAACCACGCGATGGTGTGTATCGAGGACTTGCAGGTACGGAATATGTCCAAGTCGGCGGCAGGCAGCACCGAGAAGCCGGGGAAAAACGTTCGGGCCAAGTCGGGTCTGAGCAAGTCCATCCTCGATCAAGGCTGGTTCGAGTTCCGCCGCCAGTTGGACTACAAGCTGGCATGGCAAGGCGGCTGGCTTGTGGCCGTGCCGCCGCAATACACCAGTCAAACCTGTCCGTGTTGCGGCCATGTGTCGAAGGACAACCGCCAGAAGCAAGCCAAGTTCGAGTGCGTGGAGTGTGGTTTCGAGGAAAACGCCGATCTGGTCGGCGCGATCAATATTTTAAGGGCGGGACACGCCCGGTTCGCCTGTGAAGTGAGCGATGCAGCAGGGTCGCCAGCAGCAGGAACCCACCGAAGCGATTCAGGTGCGGCTCAGTGCCGCGCCTGAGCGCCGTAGGAATCTCCGGCCCTCAGGCCGGGGAGGATGTCAAATCACGCAGATCCGCGAAGCGCAGCAGCGCATCCGTCATCTGGCAACGCACGACACGCTCACGGGCCTGCTCAACCGCTCGGCGCTCGAAGACCGGCTAGAGCATGCGCTGGCGCTGGGCCGACGCAATCGCTCGCGCGTCTCCGTCATGTTCCTGGGCCTGGATCGCTTCAAGAACGTCAACGACACACTGGGCCATCAGTTCGGCGACATGCTCGCTGCGCGAGGTGGCCGCGCGTCTGCAAGCCTGTGCGCGTGAGGCCGACACCGTGGCCCGCCTGGGCGGCGACGAATTCGTCGTCATGCTGGAGTCGCTGGACGCCATGGGCACGCGCCGCGTGGCCGAACGCATCCTGTCGGCGATCGGCGCGCCTTTCCATATCGAGGGGCAGGAGCTGTATCTGGGCGTGTCGATCGGCATTGCCGTGGCGCCACGCGACGGCGATGACCCCCACACGCTGCTGCGCAAGGCCGACGCCGCCATGTATCTGGCCAAGGAGCGCGGCCGAAATAACTTCCAGACGTTTACCAGCGACCTGGACGATCGCGTTTCGCGCCGCTTCCGGATCGAATCCGGCCTGCGCCGTGCCAGCAACCGTAACGAGTTCTATGCCGATTACCAGCCGCGCGTGGACGTCCGCAGCGGCCGGATCGTCGGGGTGGAAGCGCTGATCCGGTGGAATTCGGCCGACTTTGGCCGGATGATGCCCGGCCAGTTCATTCAGGACGCCGAAGAGACCGGACTGATCGTCGAGATCGACCGCTGGATCCTGCGTGCGGCCTGCGATCAGCTTGCGCGCTGGCGCCGCATCGGGCTGCCCCACCTGCGCATGTCGATCAATCTGTCCGGCCAGGCTTTCAGCTCCGGAAAACTGAGCGACATGGTGCGCAGGGCGCTGTCCGCCAGCGGGCTCCCCGGCGACGCCGTCGAACTGGAGATGACCGAGGGCATCCTCATTCGGGATGACCCGTCGCTGCATGCCCTGCTGACCGAGTTGCGCGCGATGGGTGTGTCACTGGCGCTGGATGACTTCGGTACCGGGTATTCGTCGCTGTCGTACCTGCATCGCTTCCCGATCGATACGCTCAAGATCGACCGCTCGTTCGTGCAGGACCTGCCGCACGTGGCCGAACGCGCGGCCATTACGCGGGCCATCATCATGATGGCGCAGGCGATGGGCATGAGGACTGTGGCCGAGGGTGTGGAGAGCACCGGACAGCTCGACTTCCTGCGCGAGGTTGGTTGCGATGAATTCCAGGGCTACTTGCTCACGCGGCCGCTGGAGCCCGGCGCGGTACAAAATCTGGTGCGCGAGAACGCCCGCCGCTACGGTGAGCGCATCCCGCGGTTCCTGTAGCTAGAACTGCAGGCCGTTGCTGACCACGTACATGGTTAGCTCGGCGTTGTTGCGCAGCTTCATCTTCGAGAGCACGCGGCCCCTGTATACGCTGACCGTCTTGGCGCTGATCTGCAGCGCCTCGGCAATCTCACTGAGCGTGCGTCCCGAGCCCAGCATGCGCAGGGTCTGGAATTCGCGATCGGAGAGGATGTCGTGGCGAGGCTTGTCCCAATCGACGTTCAGGTTGTCGGCCAACACCTCCACGAGGTCGGAGGGCAGGTATTTCTTGCCCTTGGAGATCGCGTTGACCGCCGCAAGCAACTGCGGCTGGCTGGCGTCCATCGGCAGGTAGCCCGAGGCGCCTGCCTTGAGCGCGCGCACGGCAAGCAGGGCTTCAGGATGCCGGCCGAGCGCCAGCACCGCCAGGCGGACATGCTGCTGGCGCACGGTCTTGATGGTCTGGAATTCGTCGCCGGTGGCCGACTCCACCGAGAACAGCATCACGTCCCACTCGCGCTGGGCGAGCAGGTCGTGGTTGGCGTTGCGCAGGTCCGGCACGGCCTCGATCTGCCGGGCCAGGCGTGAATCCTTCAGGATCTGGCGCAGGCCGACGCGGGCAATATCGTGGGGTTCGACAATCAGGACATTGAGCATGGTGGGCGTTGCGGTCAAACGGGCTCGCGTTGAGCTCTTCTATTCGCAGGCGGGCTGCGTGCTGCGCCGGCGGGCTGGCAACTCCCCATCTGTGCGATCGCGCGCTCTATATAGCGTCATTGGGCGCTTCTGGTCTGCCCGGACGAGTATAGCCGAGCGGTTTGCCGTCAAGAAGACGGCCGACCGGCTCTTTGGAGGTGCGCGGAATGCGGAGCCCGCCAGCCCAAACCGCCCCTCGCGCACAAATTTGTCAAGTCGACCCTAAACTTTCTGCCGGGGCCACCGATAACCTGAGTACAACGCAGACCTGATCCCCTTCAAGTTGCAGGTCACGTTGCCCGGCCTAGCCGGAATTAGCAAACACGGGCAACAAACCATCGGGAAACTTAGGAGCCGTCATGTCCCTCAGCCTCAATACCAACATCTCCTCCCTGCAAACGCAGCAAGCACTGTCGCAATCGCAGTCCGCTCTGCAAACGTCGCTGGAGCGCCTGTCGACCGGTCTGCGCGTGAACAGCGCCAAGGATGACGCCGCCGCCTACGCTGTGGCCAGCAGCCTGACCACCAAGCTGAACTCGCAAACGCAAGGTATCCAGAACTCTAACCAGGCACTGGCGTACCTGCAAACGTCCGATTCGTACCTGGGCCAGGTGGAAAACAACCTGCAGCGCATGCGCCAACTGGCCGTTGAAGCCAACAACGGCGGCCTGTCGACCACTGACCAGGCCAACCTGGACAAGGAATACCAACAGCTGGCTGCAGCCAACAAGAGTATCGAGACCAACGCTAACTACAACGGCAACAAGCTGTTCGATGGTTCGGTCACGTCCACGACGTTCCAGTACGGTCAGAATGCGGCGACCGATACGACTACCGTCACCAACGCCAACCTGGCAAGCTTCGGCACGCTGTCTGGTACCAGCGTGAGCACGACCGCCAACGCGACTGCTGCCCAGGCGGCCATCGACACCGATCTGACCAACCTGAAGGCAGCTCGCGCGAGCCTGGGTGCCCAGCAAAGCGGCCTGAACTCGACGATCAATACGCTGACCTCGTCGAACACCGCCCTTTCGGCTGCCAAGTCGTCGATGATCGACACGGATTACGCTGCGGAAACGTCGAACATGACCCGCCAGAACATCCTGCAGCAAGCGGGTACGGCAATGCTGGCGCAAGCCAACTCGGCACCGAACAGCATCCTGAGCCTGCTGAAGGGCTAATCGGTAGGCTGATGCAGCCCTGCTGCCTGGCAGCGTGGCAAGGGCCGGCGTTCCAAAGGGGCGCCGGCTTTTTTCTTGTGTTCAGCTTCCGATTGTGAAGAGCGGCTGACATGCCCTAAAGAAGTGGCAGGCGCTGCCGTTCTGTAGGGAAAATCCCGCCGACGCAGACGTTCTCCAGATCCGATCATGGCGACTACCACCACTTCCACGACCAGCAACTACGTTCCACCGATCTCGATTCCCGGTATCGGGACGAGCATCGACGTCAACACGCTGGTCTCCAGCCTGATGAAGGTGGAAAGTCAGCCCCTGACGCTGCTGCAGAATCAGCAGAGCTCGTACCAGACGCAGCTGTCGGCCGTGGGCACGCTCAAAAGTGCGCTGTCAACCTTCCAGACTGCGCTCTCGAACTTGACCACCGCGTCGAACTACAGCGCGATGAAGGCCAGCGGCTACGACACGTCGGTGCTGAGCGCTTCCGTGACCAGCGCCGCAGCGGCGGGCTCATACGCTGTCAATGTCACGCAGCTTGCGCAATCGCAGGTGCTGGCCGCGCAGGGACAGACGTCGACCACCACGGCAATCGGCAGCGGGACGTCCACGACGGTGTCGTTCTCGTTTGGCACGGTGTCCGGCGGCACGTTCTCCAACGGAAAATACTCGGGCGCCACCTTCACGCAGAACACTAGCCTGGCGGGCGGTTCGATCACCATCAACTCGTCGAACAACACGCTGGCGGGCATTCGCGACGCCATCAATTCCGCCAATCTGGGCGTCTCTGCCAGCATCGTGAATGATGGCAGCGGCAACCCGTATCGCCTGGTGCTGACCTCCACGGCGGGCGGCTCGAACTCGGAGATGAAAATCTCTGTCTCGGGCGACTCGACGTTGCAATCGCTGCTTGCGCAGGACCCGGCCGGCACGCAGAACATGACCGAAGTGACCACGGGCCAGAACGCCCTGGCCACCATCAACGGCATTGCCGTGCAGAGCCCGACCAACACGTTGTCCAACGTGGTGACGGGCACGTCGTTTACGCTCGCCAAGACGGGAAGCACCACCGTGACGGTCGCGAACGATCCGACCGCGACGACCAATGCCGTCAACAGCTTCGTGAACGGCTACAACGCACTGCGCACGCAACTGAATACGCTGACCAACATCGACACCAGCAACAGCGCCAACAATGGCCCGCTGGCAGGCGATGTCAGCACCAAGACGCTGATCAACCAGATTACCGACGTGCTGGGGCAGGCGATTGGTACGGGCACGTATCAATCGCTGGGCAGCGTGGGCGTGACGATGAATGCCGACGGTACGCTGTCGGTGGACAACACAAAGCTGTCCGCTGCCATTGCGGCTTCACCCAGCCAGGTCGCGGGCCTGTTTGCGGGCACGGGTACGGCCACCGATTCGCTGGTGAGCGTGCCGTCCTTCACGGACACCACCCAGGCGGGCACCTACGCCGTCAGCGTCACGCAGTTGGCGACGCAGGGTTCGCTCACGGGCTCCGCTGCGGCCAACACCACCATCACGGCGGGCGTGAACGACACGCTGGCGTTCAACATCAGCGGCATGGCCGTCAACGTGACCGTGCCGGCCGGCAGCTACAGCGCATCCAGCCTGGCTGCGCAGATTCAGAGCCAGATCAACGCTTCGACCACGCTGCAGACCGCCAAGGTCACTGCCTCGGTATCGGCCAATGCCAGCGGCGTCATAACGATCACCGACAGCCAGTTCGGCTCGGTCTCGGCGGTGTCGGTGTCGGGCAACGGCGCGGCATCGCTCATGGGCTCGGCCCCCACCGCAGTCGCGGGCCTGGACGTGCAGGGCACCATCAACGGCGTGGCCGCCACGAGTTCGGGCCAGAACCTGTATGGCGCCACGGGGACGGCGGTCGATGGCCTGACCGTGCAGGTTGCCGGTGGCGCGGTGGGCAGCCGCGGTACCGTGACCGTGCAGCGCGGCTACGCCGCCCAGCTCAATACCGTGACGACGAACCTGCTGTCGTCCAGCGGCATGGTGCAGAACGAGACGGACGCGATCAACAACTCGCTCAGCTCGCTGGCCAGCCAGATCAGCGTCATGCAGACGCGCCTGGACAACAAGCAGGCCCTGTACTACGCGCAGTTCAATGCTCTGTCGGGCCTGGTGGCCAGCATGTCGAACACCAGCACCTACCTGACCACGCAGCTCGCGGCTATCCAGAACCAGACGAAGAGCGGCTAAGCCAGGATCGATGCACCACCCAAAACAAGATGACAGCGAGGACTTTTCCCATGTACGCAGCTCGCCGCGCCATCGGTGCCTACGCGCAAGTCGGCATCGAGACGTCCGTGGTGGACGCCAATCCACACCGTCTGATCGCCATGCTGTTCGAGGGTGCGCGCGCCGCCATCAGCATGGCGAGCGCAGCCATCCAGCGCGGCGACGTGCCTGCCAAGCTGCGCGCGGTCGACAAGGCCATTTCGATCATCGGCCAGGGCCTGCAGGCCAGCCTTGACCATCAGCGTGGCGGCGAGATCGCCGCGCAGCTGAATGGCTTGTACGACTACATGCTCCGGCGCCTGCTGCTGGCCAACGCCACCAATGACGTTGGCGTCCTCGCCGAGGTCGACGGCTTGCTGGTGCCGCTGCAAGAGGCCTGGGCCGCGATTGGCCAGCCCGGCGCGGTCAACAGCCACTTGAGCGTTGTGAGCTGACGCGGCCGGCCGCGCAGCCCCTTTCCTGATGAATTCGGCCCAACCTGGAGCCAATATGCACCGCAACATCCCGATCAAGGACAGCGAAAGTCTGTTCGCCTGCTACGAAGCCATCGCGCGCCTGACTGCCGAGATGGTCGGCGCGGCCGAAGTGGGCAACTGGGAGGTGGTCAGCACGCTCGAGCGCGAAAGCGCCATCTACGTGGACGCACTGCGCCGTTCCGAACCGCATCCGCCGCTCTCGCATGCCGACATCGAGCGCAAGCGCACGCTGCTGGTGCGCATCCTCGAGGACGATGCGCGGGTGAGGGCGATGGTGTATCCGCGCCTGGAGCGCCTGCAAAAGCGCATCGACACGGCACGCCGCGCCAGTACCGCGAGCAACGCCTACGGCAGCATGGCGCGTTTCTGAGGCGTCACCGCTAGGCGAGCGGCTGCGGGGCGTCCTGCAGCCGTTTCGACATCGCAAGATACTGCTCTGACTTACGGGCCAGCGCACGACTCTGCATCTGATACACGATGGCGAGTTGCTGGGCGGCCAGGAAGCTGCCTCGACCGGTCACGCTGCCATCCATGTCTGCGCGGTCCCCGATTTCCAGGCACCGGTTGAAGACCTGTTCCGCCAGCGGCAGCCAGCGGGTATCGGCGTCTTCGGGGTGCCTGACCGCGGCGTCCACCAGCACGAGACCCAACGCAAAACACAGATCGGGAAAATCCGGCCACGCGCGGATGCTGACATCCGCATGCGCCATGGCATCTTCCATCCGGTCCGCCTTGCCGAGGCAATACAGATACCGTAGCGCCAGATTGCGGCGATAGGGCGCGTCCGGCGGTGCCAGGTCATAGGCACGGGCGTAGTATTGCGCGGCCGTTGCGTGGTCTTCCCGATGAAGCTCGGTTTCCTTGCCGAGCTGGTACAGCACATACGGATCATCCGGCCGATGTTCGAGTTCGGCCAGCAGCAGGCGGGTGTTGCGCTCGCCCTTGTGCTGCATCTTCGCGGCGGTGTAGCCATCGTGACGGATCACAACCGGCACTCGCGCAGCGGGCAAGGACGACACGGGTTGCTCGTGGATGCGCCCCACATAGCGCACGCCGCGTGGCAACAGGCGCGGAATCCATGCAATCAGGTGGCTCGATTCGCCCGCATCGGTATCGTTCTTGACGCAGACCACGCCGAGTGAAGGCGGCGTGCTACCCAGCATGCGGAGATGCTCGCCGCCGCTTTCCAGCCACTCGTCGGCGTCGAGGACCAGGTTCCAGTCGGCATTGGCCGCCGCGAGCGCCGCATTGCGGGCCGCGGAGAAATCATCCGTCCAGGCGAAGTGGCTCACCCGTGCGCCACAGGCCTCGGCAATGGCGACCGTGTCGTCGGCGGAGCCGGTATCGAGCACCACCATCCGGCTGACGAAGGGCTTGGCGCTGAGCAGGCATCGTTCAATGCTGGCGGCTTCGTTGCGGGCGATGACGACGAGCGCAAGGTCGGGAGACGTCAATTGCACACTAGCCTCGCTCATCGGCCGTCGCGAGCGCGTCGAGCAGCTTGCGCAACACGTCGCGCGTGGCGCCAATCTCGCTGAGTTTCAGCGGGATCTTGCACGCCAGCGCTTCCGGCACCCCGGTCGCGCGTTCACGCAGCGCCCGACCTGCGTTGGTCAGTTCGATCACCACGCGGCGCTGGTCTTCGCGATCTCGCGTGCGGGTGAGCAGGCCCTGTTCTTCGAGTCGCTTGAGCAGCGGCGTGAGCGTGCCAGTGTCCAGATACAGCGCGCGGCCGAGGTCGCCCACGGCGCACGGCGCCTGCTGCCAGCAGGCCATCATCACGAGATACTGGGGATAGGTCAGCCCGAGCTCGTCGAGCAACGGACGGTACAGCCGCGTCAGCAAGTGGCCTGCGGCGTACAAAGGAAAACAAAGCTGCTGATCGAGCGCCAGCACGTCGTTCACGGAACACTCCCGGGGGGACGGTCTTGGCGCTCGCGCGGCGGATGCCGCGGCGGCCCGAGGTGGGCTCAGCGCGTGACCGTGGTCAATTGGACGTCAATATTGCCACGGACAGCATGCGAATAGGGGCAGACGCCATGTGCAGCCATGACAAGCGCTTCCGCCGTCGCCTGGTCCACGCCGCCGAGTGTCGCAGCCAGCGAGACCGTGAGCGCAAATCCGCCGTCCTCACGCGGACCGATGCCCACGGTGGCCGTGACGGCTGTCGAGGCCAGCTTGATCTGCTTCAGGCGCGCGACGTGCAGTACGGCGTTTTCAAAGCATGCGGCATAGCCTGCGGCAAACAGCTGCTCGGGGTTGGTGGCTGCACCGCCCGCGCCGCCGAGCTCACGCGGCAACGACAGCGGCAGATCGAGCACGCCATCGGCGCTGCGTACATGGCCGGCGCGGCCGCCTTCAGCGGTGACTTGGGTTTGGTAGAGCGTCTTCATGGTCAGGTCCTTTGATGTGGGGTTCGGTACGGAACAGCGGTGCCTGCACATAAAGGTAGCACACAATAATATTGTGTCAAATATAAAATTCAACGCATGACTTCGTTTGGCGAACAGGTGCCCGCCGGATCAACCGAGCGAAAGGGTAGCGAACGTTAACCCACGCCGCTGGCGCAGCGGCGTGGCTGCAGCCTGGCTCAAGAGCGCTTGCTGGCCAGTACGAACAGTGAGATCGCGTTGAAGAACCACATGCCGTCGATGTTCCACGGCGTGTACTTCCTGA
>JAGWNU010000046.1 GCA_028871175.1 Burkholderiaceae bacterium
AGCGCCGCGGACGGGTCGCCGCGCCAGTCGGCGCCGACCTTGTCCACCTCGTCGAGCAGGATCACCGGGTTCATCGTCCCGGCATCGCGCAAGGCCCGCACGAGCCGGCCCGGCAGCGCGCCGATGTACGTGCGCCGGTGGCCGCGGATCTCCGCCTCGTCGCGCACGCCGCCGAGCGACATGCGGATGAACTTGCGGTTGGTGGCACGCGCGATCGACTGGCCGAGCGACGTCTTTCCGACCCCCGGCGCGCCCACGAGGCACAGGATCGGCGCCTTCATCTGGTCGACCCGGCTCTGCACCGCGAGGTACTCGAGGATGCGCTCCTTCACCTTCTCGAGGCCGTAGTGGTCGGCGTCGAGGGTCTTCTCCGCCGCGGCGATGTCGCGCGAGATCTTGCTCTTCTTCTTCCACGGCAGGCTGACCAGCACGTCGATGTAGTTGCGCACCACGGTCGCTTCCGCGGACATCGGCGACATCAGGCGCAGCTTCTTCAACTCCGCCTCGACCTTCTTGCGCGCGTCCTTGGGCATGCGCGCCGCCTTGATGCGCTTCTCCATCTCCTCGAGGTCGGCGCCCTCCTCGCCCTCGCCCAGCTCCTTCTGGATCGCCTTCACCTGCTCGTTCAGGTAGTACTCGCGCTGGCTCTTCTCCATCTGGCGCTTGACGCGGCCGCGGATGCGCTTTTCCACCTGCAGGATATCGATCTCACCTTCAAGCTGCGAAAGCAGGCTCTCCAGACGTTCGGTCACGTTGAACATCTCGAGAATCTTCTGCTTCTGCTCGAGCTTGATCGGCAGATGCGCGGCGATGGTGTCAGCCAGACGACCCGGCTCATCGATGCCCGACAGCGACGTCAGGATCTCGGGCGGGATCTTCTTGTTCAGCTTCACGTACTGATCGAACTGCGACACGATGGCGCGACGCAGCGCCTCGGTCTCTGCCGATTCAGTGGGCTCCGGGCCGACGGGCACGGCTTCGCAGAAGAAGTGCGATTCATCGTCGGTAACGGAAAGGATGTTGGCGCGCTGCGTGCCCTCGACCAGCACCTTCACGGTGCCGTCCGGCAGCTTCAGCATCTGCAAAATGTTGGCGATACAGCCGACCTCGTAGAGGTCCTTGTCGGTCGGCTCGTCCTTGGCGGCGGTCTTTTGCGCCACGAGCATGATGCTCTTGCCCGCCTCCATCGCGGCTTCCAGCGCCTTGATGGATTTGGGGCGCCCCACGAACAGCGGAATCACCATGTGCGGAAACACCACCACGTCACGCAGCGGCAACAGCGGCAGGCGAATCTGCTCAGCGGGTAAAAGTTGGGTTCCGGACATTATTTTCCCCAGAAAGTCATGTAAGGGCTAAATTGGGCGCAGTGACGGTTTTACAAGACCGTTGCTGCAAGTCGCATGCCGACCCGGTTTCCCGAAGCAAAAAAAGCCGCTCGCGTGCGAACGGCTTCCTGCATGGGACACATACGGCGCATCCCGGCCGGGCATTCGCGTCAGTTGGAACCTGCAACCTTGGGTTGCTCTTCGTAAATCAGCAAGGGTTTGCCATCGCCGGAGATCGTGCTTTCATCGATCACCACCTTTTGCACACCCTTATGGTTGGGGAGGTCATACATCACATCCATCAAAGCGTGCTCAACGATGGACCGCAGACCGCGCGCCCCCGTTTTGCGCTTGATCGCCTTGCGCGCGATTGCCGTCAGCGCAGTCGGGCGAATCTCAAGCTCCACGCCTTCCATCGCCAGCAGTTTCTGATACTGCTTGACGATTGCATTCTTGGGCTCGACCAGGATTTCCATCAGGGCAGCCTCGTCGAGCTTGGCCAGCGTTGCCACAACCGGCAGACGGCCAATCAACTCTGGAATGAGACCAAACTTGATGAGATCCTCGGGCTCCACGTGAGGAAGGACTTCGTTGACGTCGCGCTCTTCCTTACTCTGCACTTCCGCGCCAAAACCGATCCCGGTCTTGTCCGAGCGCTGCCTGATGATCTTCTCCAGACCGTCGAAGGCGCCGCCGCAGATGAACAAGATGTTGGTGGTATCGACCTGCAGAAAATCCTGGTTGGGATGTTTTCGGCCACCCTGCGGAGGCACGGAAGCCATCGTCCCTTCGATGAGCTTGAGCAGTGCCTGTTGCACACCTTCGCCAGACACATCACGCGTAATGGACGGGTTGTCCGACTTGCGCGAAATCTTGTCGATCTCATCGATGTAGACGATGCCGCGCTGCGCCTTATCCACCTCGTAGTTGCAGTTCTGCAGCAGCTTCTGGATGATGTTTTCGACGTCTTCGCCGACGTAGCCCGCTTCGGTCAGGGTCGTCGCGTCGGCAATCACGAACGGGACGTTGAGCAGGCGTGCCAGCGTTTGCGCAAGCAGCGTCTTGCCGGAGCCCGTCGGTCCGATCAGCAGAATGTTGCTCTTCGACAGCTCGACATCGTCCTTCTTGCCGAGATGCTTCAACCGCTTGTAATGGTTGTAGACCGCAACCGCCAGGATTTTCTTGGCCTGCTCCTGACCAATCACATATTGGTCGAGGCTTTGGCGAATTTCATGTGGCGTGGGGAGGTCGGACTTGACCGCCAGGCCACCTTCCTTTTCGGAAATGGCGGCCTCGTCCCGGATGATCTCGTTGCACAGGTCGATACATTCATCGCAGATGAAGACCGAGGGGCCGGCAATCAGTTTCTTGACCTCATGCTGGCTCTTGCCGCAGAACGAGCAATACAGCAGCTTTTCGCCAGTCGAGCCTTTCTTGTCCGCCATAACGATAACCAGTAGTTCCTGGCAGCATCATACGCCAAATTATCTGGCGACGATCCGCACGTGTTGTACAAAGCAAAAACGAGGCGCGAAGCCTCGTTTTTGACACCGCTTGACATGATTGGTGCGCTGGTGTGCCGCAGAGCGCACCGGCTCGCGCGCACTAGCGCTTGCTGATCACCTGATCGATCAGACCGTACTCCTTGGCCTGTTCGCTGCTCATGAAATTATCGCGGTCAGTGTCGCGCGCAATCTTGTCGACCGGCTGACCGGTCACCTCCGAGAGCACCGTATTCAGGCGTTCACGCAGATACAGGATTTCGCGTGCCTGGATCTCGATGTCCGAGGCCTGACCGCGCGCGCCTCCCAGCGGCTGGTGGATCATGATGCGCGAGTTCGGCAGTGCCAGGCGCTTACCCTTAGCGCCGGCCGCCAACAGGAACGCACCCATGCTGGCTGCCATGCCCATGCACAGCGTCGACACATCGGGCTTGATGAACTGCATCGTGTCGTACATCGCCAAGCCCGACGATACCGAGCCGCCCGGCGAGTTGATGTAAAGCGAAATGTCCTTGTCCGGATTCTCGCTTTCCAGGAACAGCAACTGTGCCACCACGAGGTTGGCAGTCTGGTCGTTGACCTCGCCCACCATGAAGATCACTCGCTCCTTGAGCAGGCGCGAGTAGATGTCGTAGGCGCGCTCGCCGCGGCCAGACTGTTCGACCACCATCGGCACCAGACCAAGCCCCTGCGTTTCGAGCGCGGAAGCCTGGGTACGGGCAAGTTGGTCGATCAGTTCATTGCGGATCATGCGGTTCTCCGGTGCTTATTTCGGAAACTCTATCGATCGAATCAGCCTTGCGCCGGCGTGGCGGTCAGCTCTTCGAACGACACGGCCTTGTCAGTAACCTTGGCCTTGTCGCACACAAAATTTACCACGTTGTTTTCGAGCACGTAGGCTTCCATCTCGGCCAGGCGCTGTTGATCGCCGTAGTACCAGCGGATGACTTCCTTCGGATCTTCGTAGCTCTTGGCGAACTCTTCGATCTCGGCCTTGATCTGCTCCGGCTTGGCTTCCAGGTTGTTGGCCTTCACGACTTCGGCCAACACCAGACCCAGCTTCACGCGACGCTCGGCTTGCTGCGTGAACATCTCGGCCGGGATCGGCATGTTCTTGGCGTTCGGCATGCCGCGGGCTTCGAGATCACGACGGGCCATTTCCACCAGGCGTTCCTGATCCTGCTCGACCAGCGACTTCGGCACGTCCAGCTCTGCCACCTTCAGCAGCGCTTCCATGACCTGGTCCTTGAGCAGCGCGTGCGTGCGGCGCTTGACTTCACGCTCGAGGTTTTCGCGGATGTCGGCGCGCATCTTGTCGAGGTTGCCGTCGGCGATGCCCAGCGATTGCGCGAAGGCTTCGTTGACTTCCGGCAGGTGCGCCCACTCGACTTGCTTGAGCGTGACGGTGAACTCAGCCGTCTTGCCGGCGACGTCCTTGCCGTGGTAGTCCTCGGGGAATGCCAGCGGGAATTTCTTCGACTCGCCTTGCTTCAGGCCCAGCGTGGCTTGTTCGAACTCGGGCAGCATGCGGCCTTCGCCCAGCACGAAGCTGAAACCTTCAGCCTTGCCGCCGGCAAATTCCACGCCGTCGATCGTGCCCACGAAATCGACCGTCACGCGGTCGCCATCCTGTGCAACGGCTGCACCGCCGTCGCCGTGCTCGCCAGCTTCGCCGCGCGGGTGGTAGTGCACGCGTTGCTTGCGCAGGATGTCGAGGGTCTTGTCGATCTCGGCATCGGTGATTTCGGTCTTGGTGCGGGTCAGTTCCGCGCCGGCCAGATCGCCGAGCTTGACTTCCGGATACACCTCGAAGGTGGCGTCGAACGCGACTTGGTCATCGGCCACGCCTTCGGTCTTCAGCTCAAAGCGCGGTTGGCCGGCAACCTTCACGCCCTGCTCGTTGGTGATGTCGAAGAACTGACGGGCAGCCTTGTCGTAGCGGACTTCAAATTCGACCTGTTGGCCGTATTGCTTCTCGACCATCTTCATCGGGACCTTGCCCGGGCGGAAGCCGGACATCTTGACGGTCTTGGACAGACGCGCCAGACGGCTTTGCTTCTCTTGCTCCACTTCGGCCTTCGGGACAGCCAGGGTCACTTTGCGATCAAGCTTGCCGAGGTTTTCGATAGTCGACATGGTCGTAATTCCAGATTCAGAAGATGGTTGCGTCGAACGGCGCAGCGCCAGCAGCAGCCGTGGTTCAAAGTTCTTGGTCTTGCCGGGCTTGCAGGAACGCGGCGCGAGGGCCGCTTGACTGCACAATGCACGGCACAACGGGCGCGTTCAGGCTGGCAAACGCAAAACGCATATTATGGCATGGAACGTTCGGCGGCCCTGATTTTTTGGGTCGGAACGCCTGGGAAACCGTCTCGGGAGCCCGTCATTCGCCGCTGAGCGGCGCGTCCATTTCGGTGGGTGCTTCCCCCTGCCTGTGACGCAACGCGCGCAGGACGAAACGCCCCGGATCCAACGCCGCCGCCAAGTCTGCCTCGAGCGGCAATGGACCTCCGTCGATCAAGGACGCCAGCAGTTCCGCGCCCAGCACCGACCACGTCAGGCCCCGCGAGCCATACGCCAGCGCTGCGTACAGGCCCGGCACGCGCGGCAGTTGGGCATGCGGTCCGCGCAGGCGAAAACCTGCTGACATGGCCACCGCCTCATCCACGAGGGCACCAATCAACGGCAGCCGATTGGCAGAGACACAACGAACGCCGACATAGCCCCGCAAGCTTGCGGGATCGAGCTTTGCAAGCGCCACCGACTGCCGCGGCTGCAGGCGTGCCAGCCGTTGCAGATTGGCTGTGTGATCGGCGGCACACTCGGCCAGGCTGGACGCTCCGGGCTGGAAGGATGACCCGGCGCGCACGGATCGCGCACCCGGCTCGGCGGGCAGCAGATAACCGTCGCCGCACACCACCGCCTTCGGCCATGCCACCCCCGGCTCCAAACCGGCGTTTGGCACATCCGTGAGTTGGCCGCGCACCGGCTTGAGCGACGCGGAAGCCAACGGTACCAGGCGCGCTGCGTCGAGCCCATTCGCAACGACGACGACCGGCGCACTGGCAATCACGCCCCCCTGCGCATCGCCGGCCTGCCAACGACCGCCCTCCTGCCGCAACGACTCTACTCGGGTGTTCCAACGCGCATCGAGCGCAACACCGGCGCAAGCGAGGTTGGCCCGGCAGACATCCGGGGGCGCAACCCACCCTGCCTGCGCGAACCACCAGCCGCCTTGCGGCACGCTGGCACCGATGCGCTCGGCAGCTTGATGCGCGTCGAGCCAATCGATGTAATCAGCGGGGTACCCGAGCGCCCGCACAACCCGCTGCTGCTCGATGGCGTCGTCCGCGTGCTCGGCAAGTTGCAGCACGCCGGTGGCCCGGAAACCGGTGGCGAAGCCAGCCCGGTCGAGCGCGCCCCAATGCCGACGTGCGAGCAGGTTGCCCGCGCGCGATAGGCGCGAAAGCACGCTGTCATCGATCGACACGTGCGGATGCATGGCCGCTGCTCGATGTGCGGATGTGCCTCGCGCCGGGCCGTCGTTCTCGTCAATGAGCGTGATACGCCAGCCGCGCGCAGCAAGCCGTTCCGCGACGGCACTGCCCGCCAGCCCCGCGCCAAGCACGATCGCATGGCGCTCGCTCCAGACCGGCGGCTCGGCCGGACCGCGCCGTGTGCGCCAATGCGTCGGGAACTGCGCGATGGTCATATCGCGTTTCGTGCCGAAGCCAGGCGCCTTGCGCGTGTCGAAACCGACTTCCTGCAGGCCGCGCCGCACGAAACCGGCGGCGGTATACGTAGCCAGCGTGGCGCCGGCGCGGGCAACGCGCGCGAGTTGCTTGAACACCCGCGGCTGCCACAGGTCAGGGTTCTTGGCAGGGGAGAAACCGTCGAGATAAAACGCATCCGCCGCGCAGGACAACTGCGGAAGCATGTCCATTCCATCCCCAAACAGCAGCGTCAGCGTGACACGTCCGCCATCAAACTCGAGACGGTGTATGCCCGGCACCGCGACGGGCCACACCTGACGCAGCGCGTGCGCTAACGGTGCGAGGGCGCCATCCTTCGGATGCAAGATGGATAAGCCGGCACTGTCGAACGGATGTTTCTCGAGCGAGACGAAATCGAGCCGCGCGCAGCGCAGCGGATCGTTGCGCCAGGCCGCCCATGTTGCGAGGAAGTTCAGCCCCTGACCAAAGCCGGTCTCGACGATGGTGAAAGCGCCCTTGCCCTGCCACGCGCCGGGCAGGCCATTTCCGCCCAGGAAGACATGCCGAGCCTGCGCGAGACCGCCTTCGATGCTGTGATAGACATCGTCGTATTGCGCAGAGAACGGCGTGCCGTCGGGCGTGAGCTGAGGTGTGGCGAGAACGAGGCCGCGGGGCATGGAACACCTGGAGAAATGATCGGCGGATTGTACTGCCGCGCTCGCGGACGGCTTTGATCCCGGACAGGCGCGCACACCCGCGAATCACCGGTCGACGCTGTGCTGCGGGCGTGGTGGAACCGCACGTGGAAATCTCACATGCCGCCCTCCAGCAGCATTGGGCATGGGCCCATTTCCAAGATCGCCCGCGTATCCTGAAACGGCAGGCCCGCGCCGCCGTGCAGCGGGTCGTGCTATGCCCCACCGCCAGCGGAGCGATGTCGGAACGCCACCAGGGCGATGGCCAACGCCCCAAGCGACAGGCCGATGGCCAGGCCGGTCATTCTGTCCGCTCGGCGCGACCGCTCGGCCTGGTCACGAGCCTCGATGGCTTTGCGCACGGCCTCCCAGAACTCGGCGCGGTGTTCGTTCTCATCGAAGATGGTCATGGCAGGTTTCCCCGTTGTGTCTGCCCTGCCATCCTAGGGAACGTGCGGCATGAGTGCTACCGGACGTTTCGCGTAAGCCACACCGGATCAGGTTGCAGCGACAGGTTTACCCACTGGCGCAGAGGGTGGCAGCGGGATATCCATGTGCGCCTGCCCAAGATCCATTGCGTCGGCCCGTTCAGCGGAGGAAAGCTCATCCGCGCGATACCCCGTCCGGTTGAGCAGCACCAGCGTGCAGGCCAGCGACACCCCGGCATACACCGCAGACGACACGGCAACACCGACGATGTGCCCGGTGCTGTTCAGCACCCACTGTGCGAATACCGGCGTTCCACCGCCCACCACGAGCGAGCACAACTGATACGCAAGCGACAGACCTGTATAGCGGATACGTGTCGGAAACACGCGCGCCAGAATCCCGCCGATGGCACCGTAGAACATCGAATGTGGAATGGTCGCCAGGCACATGCCCACAAGGGCGATCCAATACACCTTCGTCTCGATTGCGAAGAACATCACCGGCATCAGCAAAAACTCGGGCAGCACCATCAGGCAGATGGCGCGGCGCATGTCCATACGCGAGACCAGCCACGCGCCCACCGGCTGCGTCAGGAACTGCACCACCAGCGCAATCGCAATGATGCCGAGAAAGGTGTCCTGCGCGTAGCCAAGTTCCTTGGTTGCCCACGACAACGCAAAGTTGCTCTTCAGATACGTCACGTGAATCAGCGGCAGCGTGCCGGCGCCAAGCAGCACCAGGCCCCAGTGGTCGCGCGCGACGTCCTTGAGGGGCAGCTTGACGGTCTTCTTCTGTGCGAGCACGCGCTTCATGTCATCAGACTCTTCCAGCTTCAGCCGGATGACCATGCCGACGATCACCAGCAGCGCCGACAGCAGGAACGGCACGCGCCAGCCCCACAGCATGAATTGCGGCGTAGGCAGTGCGCTGAGCCCGAAAAACACCAGCGTTGCAAGCAGATTGCCAGTGGGCGAGCCCTGCTGGGCAAACGACGAATACAGGATGCTCTTGTGCTTGGGCGCGCTCTCGCTGGCAATCAGCACCGCACCGCCCCATTCGCCACCCACCGCCACGCCCTGGACCACCCGCAGCACCACCAGCCCGACCGGCGCCCACATGCCAATCTGCGCGTGGCCGGGGAGCAGGCCGATGCCCATGGTTGCAAGCCCCATCAGGATCAGCGTGATGATGAGCGTGGTCTTGCGGCCGATCCTGTCGCCCAGATGCCCGAAGATGATCCCGCCGATGGGCCGCGCGGCAAATCCGGCCCACAGCGTCACGAACGAGAGCAGCGTGGCAATGCCCGGGGCCAGTGTCGTGGAAAAGAACACCTTGCCAAATACAAGCGCGGCGGCCAGGCCGTAGATGTAGAAGTCGTACCACTCGATGGTGGTGCCGATGAACGCGGCGACTGCCGCACGGCGCGGCTGCAGGGTCGAGGCTCCGATGGCCGGCGATGCAGGCTGGTTAGACATGTTGGTCTCCTTGGTGTTTTGCCGAGTGGTGCGGCCTCTGGTGGGCCATCTACCTCGTTGTGCGCGGGATGCGAATCAGTTCGTCTTCATTTCAGGATGCCGGCCTCGAATAGTCGCTGCCGCGTGTCTGCGTCGATGCCTAGCGACGTCAGCACGGCGTCCGTATCGGCGCCGAATGCCGGCGGCGCATTCCGGTACGTGGCCGGCGTGCGCGAGAGCTTGATCGGCGAGCCAGTACCGCGGTACTCACCCAGCGCGACCACCATCTGGCGGTGCAACGTATGCGGATGCCGCGCCACCACATCGACACTCAGCACCGGCCCGCATGGCACACCAGCACGGATCAGGTCCTGTGCGAGCGTCTCGCAGTCGAAGCGTGCAAGCCGCGCTTCCAGCGCCTGCTTCAGTTCCGGGCGGTGCGCGCATCGACTGCGGTTGTCGGCAAAGCGGGCGTCGCCGGCCAACTCGGCCGCGCCGATATGCATGCACAGCTTGGCGAACTGGCGGTCATTGCCAACGGCTAGAAAGATCGGCGCGGTGCCGGTCTGGTAGCTGTCGTAAGGTGCAATGTTCGGATGGGCGTTGCCGCTGCGCCCCGGCGCCTTGCCAGAGCCGAAGTAGTTGGGCAGGTGCGGATGCAGCAACGAGACACCGCAGTCATAGAGGGCAATATCGATCGACTGGCCGCGCCCGCTCTTCTCGCGCTCGGCCAGCGCCAGCAGAATGCCGGCAAAGGCGTTGAGCCCCGTGACCATGTCGACGATCGGCAGGCCGACGCGCATCGGGCCACCGTCACGTTCGCCGTTGACGCTCATCAGCCCGGCCATCGCCTGGATGACTGCGTCATAGCCGGGCAACCCTCCAAGTGGCCCGTCGGGCCCGAAACCCGACACGGCGCAATGAATCAGCCGTGGAAAACGCGGCTGCAGGTCGCGCTCGAAATCCATGCCCCAGCGCGCCAGCGTGCCGGGCTTGAAGTTTTCGACCAGCACGTCAGCATCTTCCAGCAATTGCCAGAGCACCGTGCGGCCCTCCTCGCGCGACAGATCCACAGAGATGCCGAGCTTGTTCCGGTTGACGCCGTTGAAGTACCAGGCGGTGTCTGTGTCATCGAACGGCGGCCCCCATGTACGGGTTTCGTCGCCAGCCGGTGGTTCGAGCTTGATCACGCGGGCGCCATGATCGGCCAACGCTTGCGTGCAATGCGGGCCGCCAAGCACCCGGCTCAGGTCGATGACCTTCAAGCCCTGCAATGCGCCGGTCACCGCGCTCATTGCGCTCTCCCTCGCGGCAGCGCCTGCATGGCCAGCGCGAATGCCACCTCGCGCTGCTTGACGAGCGCATCGGACAGCAGCGCGCTGTCGTCTTCGGGGAGTGCCAGCGGATCCACCGGCAGCAGCTTGTGACGCAACACCAGGTGAGCGAGTGCAAGACGACGATAGTCCGGCGCCAGACGCACGCCCTCCACCGCCATTAAGATCGCTGTGGCGATGTGATACAGCGCCGAGCCTGCCTGACGGACCAGCTCGTCGCCGCCAGTTTCGGCCACGTGGTCGATCGTGTGGCACACCCGATCCAGCGTGGCGCGCAACTGCGCGTCGCTTTGCGGCGGCACCGTGACACTTTCGAGCAGGCCGAGCAGATACGTGCGCAGCGGTTCCAGCGCGCCTTCGCGCTTCACGGCCCGCGCTATGTCCAGGGCAACGATGTTGCTTGTTCCCTCCCAGATCGAACCGAGGTGTGCATCGCGCACGAGGCGCGCGTCGCTCCACTCTTCGATGTAACCCGTGCCGCCGCGCACTTCCATCGCATCGCCGGTCACGCGGCGTGCATCTCGGCAGGCCCGGAACTTGATCATCGGCGTGAGAATTCGCACGCATTTCGCCGCATGCTCGTCGCCGGCATCCGCAAGCGGCAATAACTGCGCGATGTGCATGAACATCGACCGCGCCTGCTCCGTGGGTAACAGCATCTTCAGCAACTGGCGCTGCATCAGCGGCATGTCGATCAGCTTTCGGCCAAAGGCTTCGCGGCGGCCCGCGATATGCAGCGCCTCGGTGGTAGCACGGCGCATCAGGCCGGCCGCGCGCACGCCGTTCGACAGGCGCGACATATTGATCATGTCGGCCATCTGATGAAAGCCCCGGCCAATTTCGCCAATCAGATAAGCCTCGGCGCCTTCGAGCACGATCTCGCCGCTGGCCATCGACCGGCTGCCGAGCTTGTCTTTCAGCCGAACGATACGGTACTGATTGCATGTACCGTCCCGCAGCGTCCTGGGCAGCAAAAACAGCGCCAGACCGCGGATGCCAGACGGTGCGCCATCCGGACGGGCCAGGACCATGGCGAGATCGGCATCCGCGTTGGAGCAGAACCATTTGTCGCCGTAGAGGCGCCAGGTCCGTGTGCCGTCCGGCGCAGTCTCCAGTGCCGCCCGCGTTGCAATGCGCGCAACATCGGAGCCTGCAGCCTGCTCCGTCATGAACATCGCGCCTTGGTAAAGCGCATCGAAATCCCGCGATGTCAGCTTCGGGAGATAACGAGCCACCAGGGCAGGATCACCAAACTTGCGTAGCGTGCGCGTCAGCGAGTCCGTCATGCTGACCGGACAGCACAGGCCAAACTCGGCTTGCACGAACAGATACGTGAGCGCGTATTTGACCAGCGCCGGCTGTGCGTTGCCAACGTGGCTCATCGAAGCCAGACCCAATTCGGCGTATGCCACGCGTTCGAGTGCGACGTAAGCCGGGTGCTTGTCGATGCTTTGCCGCGCCTCGCCGCGACGCGTGCGGTGGCGCAGCAGCGGCGGATTGTGGTCGGCGCTGATGGCCCAGGCATCAAGTTCATCGGAAGCCCGTTGTCCCAGCGCATCGAGCTGCGGTTCGAGTGCACGGTATTGCGCCTCGCCCAGATGCAGCCGTAGCAAGCCGGCGAAGTCGGGGTCCACGCGGAAGAAATTGATGCCCTGGCTATCGGGAATGTTTTGAGGGCCGACCGGCAGAGCGGTGACCGGGTCACGAGCGATGTCGTTCATGCGGGGGTTGCCTCGCTGTCTCCTGTTTTGTCCAGCCAGCATAGAAACCACATCGATAACCGTCCAATACACGTTTTATCCTGTACGATAAATAGTTTTTATCGATGGCCGGAGGCGTGATGGATCTGAAGCAACTGCGGTATTTCGTTGCCGTGGCGGAGGAGCTGCATTTCGGACGGGCCGCCCAGCGCCTGTTCATCTCGCAACCCGCACTCAGCTTTGACATCCGCAAATTCGAGGAACGGTTGGGCGTACAACTGCTTGCGCGCACCAACAAGAATGTCGCGCTGACGAACGCCGGGCAGGTGTTGCTAGACGAGGCGCGCAAGCTGTTGCAGCAAGCGGCAGAGGTCGAACGGCTTACACAGCGCTCGGCGCACGGGCTGAAGGGCCGGCTACGCATCGGCTTCGTCAATTCGATGCTGTATCGCGGCTTGCCGCGCGCGGTGGAACGCTTCGAGGCCGACCACCCGGCGGTGGAGATCATCCTCCGGGAAATGAACACCAGCGAGCAGGTCCAGGGCATCCTGCGACAGCAGATCGACCTCGGCTGCGCCTACTGGGGCACGTTTCCGGCGGAAGTCGTTTCCACGCCGCTCTTTTCCGAACCCTTCGTCGCCTGCCTCCCCGTGGCCCACAAGCTGGCACGCCGCAAGCGTCTTGGCCTTGAGGCGCTGGCGCAGGAGCCTTTCATTCTTTTTCCGCGCACAGTTTCGCCGCATTATCACGACCTGATCATCGCGCAGTGCGTGGATGCGGGCTTCAGCCCCGTGATCCGCCACGAGGCGCGGCTATGGCAGACCGTTGTGACGATGGTGGGGTTCGGGATGGGCGTGGCATTGGTACCCAAAACGCTGCGGCACGCAGGCGATTCGCGCGTGAGCTTTGTACCTTTGACCGGCGCAAGGAAGGAATCGCCCGTGCTGTCACTGCGGCGCGCGGGCGATGTGGAGCCGGTGGCAAGCCGCTTTCTCGACTACCTGGAAGTTGCCACCCGAGAGGACGAGAAACGCCAGCCGGTCCGGAGCACTCGGTAGGCTTGAACCGTGCCGATCCGGCCACCGAAGTGCTGCCGTATGATCGCCGGCACATCAAGTCTTGTATCCCTGTCGCCGGCCTTCACATGCTGCGCTCTGCGACTCCCTACAACGTCTTGCTGAGAAAAATTCGGCAACTCCCGGGCGGATCGCACGGCACCTCTCCAAACCTCACCCATCCGTGGCGCTCATAGAATTGCGGTGCCTGAAAGCTGATCGTATAGACCACCGCCGAGCGGCATCCGCGGCGGCGCCCTTCGTCTTCAAACTTGCGCAGCACCTCGCTGCCTACGCCCATGCCGCGAAGCGTCTCGGGCAGATACAACAGGTCTAGAAACAGCAGGCCCAGGGACGTGCGGCCGCTTGCCCCACCATGAATCTCGCCGCTTTGCGGATCGCGCACGAGCACGGCCAGCGGCTCCCGGTCGCCATAGCCGACGTGAGCATCATTGAAGCGGTTCAGCCCTTCGCCAATGATCTCGACTGCCCTGGCATCAGCCTGGTCGGTAACGATGATGTCTGGGACGCGCATGGAGCCTTCCGGTTGGCAGAGACTGCTGCACGATATTCGGCGTGATGGCCTGCGTCAAATGGACGGGCGCAACGTCCGGCTCCAGCCTTGGTGCGTCGCAGTAACTCGGGCCGGTCAGGTTCGAGGCTGTCCTTCAGAAGAGTAAAAAAAAGCCGGCACAAGTGCCGGCCAAACGTCCTTGAGCGGAGTGACAAGTCAAGGTCGATATGAGTCGTGATCGGCGTACCACCCGGTGCGTCGACGTCTCTGCATGAGCCGCATCAGAAGCGATGACGCACGCCGACCATGGCGCCCGTCTGGTTCTGCCCAGGCAGCGTATTGGCTGCGCCGCTCATGCCGTAGGTTGCGTTGCCCTTGTTGTTGACATAGCCCAGCAGCGCATAGGCGTCGGTTCGCTTGGACAGCGCGTAGTCGGCATTCACAACGAACATCCACGCGCTGTTGCTGTCGGTGCGGGCGTTGTTGTAATAGGCCGCGCCGGTCAACGTGAAAGCTGGCGTGATCTTGTAAAGGGCGCCGAGCCAGTACAGGTTGTCATGACGTGCGGTGCCGCCCGTCAGCTCGTTGCGCATCCAACGGTAGCCGGCAAAAACCTTGGCATCGCCCACAGCATAGGACGCACCGATCGCGGCCCGCTTCGCAGCTTGTTCTGCAGACGAAATCGTGCTGCCCTGGTATTGGTCGTAGGCCACGCCCACGGACAGCGGGCCGTTTGCATACGCAGCGCCACCACCAAAGTTGGTGCCAACCTTGAAATGACCCGGCACTTCACCGCCCAGACCGGAATTGACATCACGGCCGAAGCTGTAGAAGCCCGTCGCCGTGACCCCGCCAAACTTGCCGGTGTACTTGACCGCATTGTCGGCGCGGCCATTGAACTGGTTGTCCACCGAGTTGAGCGAGAACATCGGCCCAACCGCCATCGGGTCGTACGCACCGAACAGGTCATACAGCGCGTTTTGCTGACGGCCCAGCGTAACGGCGCCGAAATCGCCCTGCAGGCCCACATAGGCCTGACGACCAAACAGCCGGCCGCCTTGAGCCGACTTGCCCGTGTCGATATCGAAGCCGCTCTCCAGTACGAAAATACCCTTCAGGTTATTTCCCAGATCTTCGGCCCCACGGAGCCCCCAGCGAGAACCCGAGAGCCCGCCCGAGGTCAGCGCGGTGGTGGATCCGCTGCCATTGGCGCCACCATTCACATGGTTCTGGTAGCTGACGCCTGCATCCACAATCCCATAAAGCGTCACGCTGGACGATTGGGCGAACGCGGCGCAGGACGACGTACCAGCCAGTACGGTCACTGCGAGGAGAACTTTTTTCATTATCAGTCCTGATTGTGCTTGATCGAATGACCTTCCAACTTCATGCCATGAATGCTTGCGACATCCCGTTCAGACCGCCGTCATGCGATTCCAACGGGTGGCACCCCGAAGGCGCAGCAAGTCTAGTTCCGTCGCTGCGCAAACAGAAGCCGACGACCGTGAACACGGCGTTCTCCTCCTCGAACAATCTGTTCCGGTGGCTGGAAAAACAGACGGGGGCTGGCGTGGCAAAATCGTTGCATCGCGAATCAATCGCGATTTGGCCTGCAGCGAACGAAAGAGGATTGAGCAGTGAAGGCAGCGGATTGGAAGGATTGGGAGATCTTCTGCAGGGTCGTCGAAGGTCAGGGCTTCACGAAAGGAGCTGCCCTTGCCGGTGTGCAGAAATCATCTGCGAGCACGGCTGTGTCCCGCGTCGAAGCCAGTGTTCGGGCCAGACTGTTCGAACGCAACACCAGGCATGTGCGCGTCACCCAGCAGGGCCGGCTGCTTTACGAGAAGCTGGCGCCGCTGTTCGAGGCCCTGGTGGATGTGACACGAGATGCGGAGGCGGCGTCGGAAGAGGTGCGCGGCACACTGAAGATCGCCACGCCATATGAAATCGGAGTCCAGCAACTATCGCCCTGCCTGTCCCAACTCATGCAGACCTATCCCGATCTGCAGGTGCAGGTCGACGTCACCTGGGAACAGCCCGACCTCGTCAGGCAAGGCTATGACCTCGCCTTTGTCATGACAAACACCGCGCTGCGCGACAGCGGTATCACGTGCAAACGCGTGGTTTTGTGGGAGCGCGCTTTCTTCGCATCTCCGGAACTGATTGCCCGACTGGGATGCCCGACACGACCTGGCGACCTGAACGACTGGCCGACCATCGGTAGCGACGACGAAACGCTCTGGGAATTCTTCCATGACATCGATGCGCCAGAAGACGTTCAGATCACGCCACGCATGCGTACGTGCAGCGCCGAACTGCGAATGCGGGCTGCCTTGCATGGCCTCGGCATTGCCCGCTTGACCCAACAGTTTGCGGCAGACGAGGTGGCACGCGGGCGATTGACCCGGGTATTCCCCGCTTTCCGCTCGACACCGCTGAAGGTGTACGCACTCATGCCCGCAAGAAAGAACATGCCGGCCGCAGTTCGCGCCTTCTTGGCGACCCTCGAATCGACGTTGGACTTGGCAGGGCCGAACGGGACTCTGCGTGCGCCGCGCCCGTAGAGGCGCACACGCGGCGCATACGCAGGCCACACGCACGATGCCGACAACTCGCCGGGCACGGCTGAACGGCCACGCGACCTTCGCGATGATTGCCCGCCCTTAAGGCTGGCGGATGCTGTCAGCAGACGCTGAGGCGGGCTCGCGAGCAGTGGAAAAGTTCGCCGGAAATGCTGGCAAGTTTGCTGTCATTTCTGGCTGAAAGCTGGCAAAAAAGGGCTAGATTTTTGACAACCTAAAAATCTAACTCTCTGATTTTAAGGGAAATTTTGGTGCGAGGGAGGGGACTCGAACCCCTACACCATTGCTGGCGTCAGGACCTAAACCTGGTGCGTCTACCAATTTCGCCACCCTCGCCGGATGGATCGCGGCGCCCAAGGCATGCCAAGGGCGCCGGAAAGGAAGCCGAAGATTATATCGCAGTCGCTCGCGGGTTTCTATCCCCACCACGGTAGCGATGTGGCGGCGTTGCGATGCGACATTCAGATGGTTGGCGCGCTTGCCCCGGCCTCTGGCCGTTTCACCCGGAACCACGCCGCGTACAGCGCCGGCAGGAACAACAGGGTCAACACGGTAGCAACGATGAGGCCGCCCATGATGGCCGCGGCCATCGGGCCCCAGAACACGCTGCGCGACAACGGAATCATCGCCAGCACTGCCGCCGCAGCCGTCAGGATGATGGGGCGGAAACGGCGGACGGCGGCCTCGACAATGGCCGTCCAGACAGGCACGCCCGCAGCGACGTCCTGCTCGATCTGGTCCACCAGAATGACCGAGTTGCGGATGATCATCCCGATCAAGGCGGTAATGCCGAGCTGCGCCACGAAGCCCATCGGCGCGCGCAGCAGCAATAGCGTTGCCGCTGCCCCGATCAAGCCGAGCGGGCCTGTGAGAAACACCATCACCGAGCGCGAGAAGCTGTGGAGCTGCAGCATCAGCAACAGGAAGATGATGAAGATACACAGCGGCATCTGCGCGGCAATCGACGCCCCGGCGTTCGCGCTTTCTTCTTCCGCCCCTGCAATCTTGATCTGATAGTCCGGCGGCAGATCGGCGCGGATCTTGTCGAGCAGCGGATTGATCTGCGCGGTCACCGTCGGCCCCTGCACGCCATCAACCACGTCAGACTGCACGGTGATGCCGTAATCGCGGTTCTCCCTCCAGATCACACCGGGTTCCCAGGCAAAGCGCACGCGCGCAACCTGCGAGAGTGGCACCACGCGTCCGCTGGATGTCGGCACCTGCACCTTCTGCAGCGCGTCGAGCGTATTGCGCTCGTCTTCCTGCGGCCGCATGACGATGTCGAGCAGCTTGTCGCCGTCGCGGTACTGGGCGATGGGCGCGCCAGACATCACCGTCTGCGTAACCTGCGAAATGGAGCCCGTCGATACACCGAGCGCACGCGCCTTGTCCTGGTCGATGTCCAGGCGCAGCACCTTGACGTTCTCGTTCCAGTTGTCGTTCACGCCTACCGTGTTCCGGTTCGCTTGCATGATCGCCTTGACCTGGTCGGCAATCTTGCGCACGCCGCCAATGTCAGGTCCCATGACGCGGAACTGCACCGGATACGGGACGGGCGGCCCATTCGGCAGCAACTTCACGCGACCCCGCAAATGTGGGAACTGCGATTTCAGCAAGCCGATGATGTGCTGCCGCACGCCCTCCCGAGCTTCGAGCGAAGTCGGCATAACGATCGCCTGCGCGACGTTGGTCTGCGGCAGGATCTGGTCCAGTGGCAAATAGAAACGCGGCGCGCCCGAGCCGATGAACAGCGTCACGCTGTCGACGTTCTGCTCCTTGCGCATCAGCGCCTCGAAGCGTTTGGCCTCGGTCTCGGTCTGGTTGAAGCTGGAGCCCTCCGGCAGCCACAGCTCAACCATCAGCTCAGGACGGCTGGAATCGGGGAAGAACTGCTTCTCGACGTACTTGAAACCGAACACGCCGAGGCCGAACGCCACCAGCGTGATGACGATGACCGTCTTGCGGTATTCCACGCACCAGTTCACCCAGCCGCGAAAGCGGTTGTAGAACGGCGTATCAAACAACTCATGATGGCCGCCGTCGCCAACGTGCGATTGCGTACGCAGCAGCAGGAAGCCCAAATACGGCACGAACACCACCGCCGCAAACCACGACAGAATGAGCGCCAGCGCCGTCACCGCAAAGATGCCGAACGTGTATTCACCCACCGTCGAACGTGCCAGCCCCACTGGCAAAAAGCCCGTGGCGGTAATGAGCGTGCCGGTCAGCATCGGCATCGCGGTCGACGTATACGCAAAGGTGGCCGCCTCCATCTTGGAGAAGCCCTCTTCCAGCTTGCGCACCATCATTTCGACCGCGATGATCGCGTCGTCCACCAGCAGACCCAGCGCGATGATCAGCGCACCGAGCGAAATCTTGTGCAGCCCGATGTCGAAGATGTTCATGAACAGGAACGTCACCGCCAACACCAGCGGGATCGTCAGGCCTACCACCAACCCCGGCCATACGTCAATGCGCAACTTCGGCTTGGTGTGCAGACCCAGCGAAAGAAAACTCACGCCCAGCACGATTACCACGGCCTCGATCAGCACATGCACGAATTCGCCCACGGAACTCTGCACCGATTTCGGCTGGTTCTGCACCTGCTCCATCTCAACGCCCACGGGCAACTTCGCGCGGATCTTGTCGACCGTCGCGCGCAAGTCCTTGCCAAGCTGGATGATGTCGCCGCCCTTGGTCATCGAGATGCCCAGGCCGATCACCTCCTTGCCGTTGAAGCGCATCTTGGCGTGCGGTGGGTCCACGTAGCCGTGCTTGACCGTGGCGATATCGCCCAGGCGGATATTGGTCGTACCGCCGGGGCCGCGCAGCGTCAGGTTCTCCAGATCGCGGATGTCCGAGAACTGGCCCGACACGCGAATCTGTACATTGTCGGTCGGGGTGACCAGCACACCGCTGGGGCCGATGTTGTTCTGCTGGCCGATCTGCGTGGCGATGCTGTTGATATCGAGCCCCATCTGCGCCAGCTTGGCCTGCTGGAACTCGATGTAGATCTTCTCGTCCTGGTCGCCCAGCAGCTCAACCTTGGCGACATTGGGTACGCGCAGCAATTGCTGGCGGATCGCATCAGCGTAGTCGTTGAGCTGGCGGTACGTAAAGCCGTCGGCGGACAACGCATAGATCGAGCCATACACGTCGCCGAAATCGTCGTTGAAGTATGGTCCGCGCACACCCTGTGGCAAGGTCGGCGCGATATCGCCCACCTTCTTGCGCACGGTGTACCAGAGCTGCTGCGTTTCCTTGGCGGGCGACGTGTCGGCCAGCTGGAACGTCACGAGCGTTTCGCCGGGCTTGGAGTAGCTGCGGATCTTCCAGGCGTAGGGCACTTCCTGCAGTGCCTTTTCGATCTTGTCGGTCACCTGGCGCGACATCTGCTCGGCCGTCGCACCCGGCCAGAACGCCTGCACCACCATCGCCCGGAAGGTGAAGGGTGGATCCTCGTCCTGCCCGAGCCTGGAATAAGCAAAGATGCCGCCAAGCAGCAACGCGACAAGCAGGAAGCGCGTGAGCGGCTGATGTTCAAGCGCCCAGCGTGACAGGTTGAAACGGGAGTGTTCCATACGCGCGAAGGTTGGCGTGTTGGGGCGGAAGCCGGATGCGGCTTACCGGCGCGGCGTGATGGCAGATTGCGCCGACGGCTGATCGGCGGGCGCCATCGGCATGACCTTCTGTCCGGCTTTGAGCAAATGCACGCCAGCGGTCACGATGGTCTGACCGGGCGCAAGACCACTGGTGACCAGCAGCACGTCGCCTCTCGGCTCCCCCACCGTCACCGGCACAGGCTTGACCGTCTGCGACGCGGCATCGTAAAGCCATACGACGTTCTTGCCTTGCTCCTGAAGCAGCGCACTCATTGGCACACGCACGCCCATGCCGCTAGTGCCCGCGCCGCTGCCCGGGCGAACAAACGTCGCCACTGCCGTCATGCCCAGCCTTAGATCGGGCGGCGGGTTCGGAATCGAAATCTTCACCGTGTATGTCCGGGTCAGCGGGTCCGCCGCCGGCGCAATCTCACGCACCTTGCCCGGTATGCTGCGCGACTGGTCAGCCCATAGCTTGACGCTCACCTCGGGCGATTTGCGCAGCGTATCGACCTGGTCTTCCGGAATGCCGACAACGACTTCCTTCTCGGCAGTCTGCGCGACACGCACGACGGGTTGGCCAGCGGACACGACCTGCCCGACTTCCGCATCCACGCCCGTCACCACGCCGTCGGCGTCGGCCTCGAGCGCGGCATAGGCGGCCTGGTTGGATTGGTTGCGGTAACCGGCCGTCGCCTGCTCATAGCGAGCCTGGGCGGCATCAAAGTTGGCCTGGTGGCGCTGCTGCTCCGCCGCGCTGATGAAGCCCTTGGCGAAGAGTTCGGAAAAGCGTTTGAGATCGGCGGCGGCAAGGTCACGGTCGGTCTTGGCAGCCGACAACTGCGCCAGGGCCGATTGTTGCGCGAGCGCAAGATCGGTCGGGTCGAGCCGGGCGAGTACCTGGCCCTTCTTGACGGTCGCGCCGACATCCACCAGGCGCGCGATGATCTTGCCCGGCACGCGGAAGCCCAGACGCGACTCGATCCGCGGGCGCACGTCGCCGGAGAACTCGGCGGTTCCCGCTGCCTGCTCGCTTGTGACCGTCATGGTGCGCACCGGGCGCACGTCGGGCGCTTTGGGTGGCGCCTTGCTGCAACCGGCCAGCAGCGCGCTGCCGCCAAGCAGCACAGCTGCCACGAACGCGGCGCCGGCCACGGCGCGCCTGCGCGACGCCAGAGGCATGTCGGCGGAACCGTTGGAGTCCAACTGCAGGTACGACGGGCACATCGCAGGCATGACACGCTCTCAGTAAATAACTGACCGGTCAGTAATATACCCACGGCAATGCGCAGGGTCAACGACACGGCCGCGTCTGATTGATTTTCCCAGCAGAGGGCGCCGGCCTGCCCCGCCGTAACGCTTGTAGAATGACCGCCCAGTCCCCCCCTACCCCAGCGGCTCGACGTGACCCCTGACGACTACTGTGCCGACAAGGCCGCCCCGCCCGGCAGCGACCTTTACTACAGCGTATTGTTTCTGACCCCCGAACGCCGCCGCGCAACCATCGCGATGGAAGCCGTGCGGCGGGAGCTGGAAGACGCCGTGCGCGACGCCAGCGACCCGGGCGTGGTGCAGTCGAAGCTCCAGTGGTGGCGGCAAGAGCTTGCCCGCCTGTTCGAGGGGCGACCAGACCATCCCGCCACCAAGGCGCTGCAACCGCATCTCGCTGCCTACGACATCGGCGCCGTCCATCTCGGGGAACTGCTGGCCGGTGTCGAGGCCGACGCCATGCAAAACCGCTACCTGGATTGGCCGAACCTACGTCGGCATGGCGACCAGGTTGCGGGCGTCGCCGG
>JAGWNU010000287.1 GCA_028871175.1 Burkholderiaceae bacterium
GAAGTCGAACTTGACCAGGCCGACGGCTTCCACGTCGTCCTTGTCGTACTGGCTGACGACACCGGCATCTTCGCCGCCTTGTGTGTAGAGCGGGCAGAAGTCGGTCAACTTGCCCGGCGCGATCAGCACACCGCCCGCGTGCATGCCGACGTTACGCGTCATGCCTTCCACGCGCTGTGCAAGTTCCAGCAGCTGCTTGACCTCTTCTTCGTTGGCTTCGCGCTCGGCCAGCAGCGGCTCTTCCTTCTTCGCTTCTTCGAGCGTGACGAGCTTGCCCGGCTTGAACGGGATCAGCTTGGCCACGCCGTCAACAAAGTTGTAGCCAAGATCGAGCACGCGGCCCACGTCGCGCACCGCGGCCTTGGCGGCCATGGTGCCGAAGGTGGCGATCTGCGAGACGGCATCCTTGCCGTACTTCTCTTTCACGTACTGAATGACGCGGTCGCGGCCGTGCTGGCAGAAGTCGATGTCGAAGTCGGGCATCGACACACGTTCCGGGTTCAGGAAACGCTCGAACAGCAGGTTGTATTTGAGCGGGTCCAGATCGGTAATGCCCAGCGCATATGCCACCAGCGAACCGGCGCCCGAACCCCGACCCGGCCCCACCGGCACGCCGTTGTTCTTCGCCCAGTTGATGAAGTCGGCAACGATCAGGAAGTAGCCGGGGAAGCCCATCTTGATGATGGTGCCGGTCTCGAATTCCAGGCGGGCGTAGTACTCTGCGCGCTTGGATTCACGTACCGCCTCGTCGGGGAACAGCACTTCCATGCGCTTTTCCAGCCCTTCCTTGGCAAGCTGGACGAGGTAGTCATCCAGCGACATGCCATCGGGCGTCGGGAACAGCGGCAGCTTGGGCTTGCCCAGTTCTAGCTTGAGGTTGCAGCGCTGCGCGATCTGCACCGCGTTGGCCAGCGCGGACGGAATGTCGGCAAACAGCGCGCACATCTCGTCCTGCGTCTTGAAATACTGTTCGGTCGTGAAACGGCGGGCACGACGCGGATTGGCAAGCAGCTCGCCCTCCGCAATGCAGGTGCGCGCTTCGTGTGCCGTGAAATCGTCCGGCGTCATGAACTGCACCGGATGCGTGGCCACCACCGGCAACTGCATGGCCGAGGCCAGCTTCACGGCTTGCTGAATGTAGGCCTCGGTACCGGCGTGCCCCGCGCGCTGCAGTTCGATGTAGAAAGCGCCCGGAAACACGCGCGACCAGTTCGTCGCGAGCTTGCGCGCCAGCGCATCGTTTCCATTGGCCAGCGCCATGCCGATATCGCCCGCCATACCGCCGGAGAGCGCCAGCAGGCCGGTGGCCAGGGGGGCGTTTTCCACGCCAGGCTCATCGAACCATTCGGGGGCGATTTCCGCGCGGCCGCGATGTTGGTTGGAAAGCCACGCCCGTGCCAGCAACTGGCACAGGTTCAGGTAACCCTGCTTGTCACGCACCAGCAACAGCAGGCGTGTCGGTTTGTCGCGCTCGTCGTGATTGGTGATCCACACATCGGCGCCGACGATGGGCTTCACGCCCTTGCCACGCGCTTCCTTGTAGAAGCGCACCAGCCCGAAGGCGTTGGCAAGATCGGTCAGCGCCAAGGCGCCCATGCCGTCTTTGGCGGCGGCCTTGACGGCATCGTCCAGACGGACGTTGCCATCGACGACGGAATATTCGGAGTGGAGACGGAGGTGGACGAAGCGCGGCGAATTCATCCGCGTATTGTACCGGGTGACACCTTCCGTAAAGCATTCCGGGCGTGCCCGGTTGACCATCGACAACCCCGCACGGCTGCGCAGGCGGCTATAATTTCGGCTTACGAATCAACGGGTTACCCAAGGCGCCAGAAAATGGCGCGGCAGCACATGCAGATCGTCAATATTTCCGCTTACAAATTCGTCACCCTCGATGACCGCGAGACCCTGCGCCCCGCCCTGCTGGCCGAGTGCCAGGCGCGCGAGTTGAAGGGCACCGTGCTGCTGGCGCCCGAGGGCATCAACATCTTCCTGGCCGGCTCGCGTGAAGCCATTGACGGCATCGTCAGTTGGCTGCGCGCCGACCCCCGTTTTGCTGACCTGGCACCGAAGGAAAGCCTGTCCGACCACCAGCCGTTCCGCCGCTTGCTGGTGCGCATGAAGAAAGAAATCATCACCATGCGCCACCCGCTGATCCGCCCGGAAGAGGGCCGCGCGCCGTCGGTCGCACCGCCGGACCTCAAGCGCTGGCTCGACCAGGGCCACGACGACGAAGGCCGCCCCGTGGTGATGCTCGACACGCGCAACGACTATGAAGTTGCCGTCGGCACGTTCAAGAACGTCGTCGAATACAACCTCAAGAAATTCACTGAATTCCCGCCCGCCATTGCCGCGCACAAGGACGACTTTGCCGGCAAGACGGTCGTGTCGTTCTGCACCGGCGGCATCCGCTGCGAAAAGGCGGCGATCCACATGCAGGAGATCGGGGTCGAGCGCGTCTATCAGCTTGAAGGCGGCATCCTCAAATATTTCGAGGAAGTGGGCGGCGCCCATTACGACGGCGATTGCTTCGTGTTCGACCACCGCACCGCTCTGAATGCCGAACTGCTGCCGGCGGGCCCCAAGCAATGCTTCGCCTGCCGCGCCGTGGTCACGCCGGAAGAACAGCAATCTCCCGACTACATCCCAGGCCAGCGCTGCCCGCATTGCGCCGGCAGCCAAGCGCGCGCCGCTGCATGAAGCACCTCGCCGCCCTCCTCCTCGTCACCACGATGTGCCTGACAGCATTGGCAGGCTGCGCGGCGAGCTGCGAGGGTGGCTCCAACCGCGGCGTGTTCTGCGGAGCAGGCACGCGGTTCTGACAGCGCTTTGCCCAACAAAAAACGCCGGACATGCCGGCGTTTTTCTTTGAGCGATCCGCTTTACTGACGGCCGCGCACAAACTGGTTGGTGATGGCAACAATGCGCTCGCCGAACAGCTTGGCGGTTTCCAGATCGCCCGGCAGCGGACCTTCTTCAGGGCTCGCATCCGACGGCGATTGCGCCAGCGCGCCACCAAAGCCCGCCAGGTAGTTCACGTCGTTGCGCGTAGCGGCCTTGCTGTTGGCCGGCATCATGCCCGTGCCAACCCAGATCATTCCGTGCTGCTGCGAGAGCGTCCACAGGTACTGGATCGACGCGTATTTGTCGCCGTTCATCGACGCGGAGTTGGTAAAACCCGCCGCGATCTTGTCACGCCAGGCGCCCGTGAACCACGCCTTGGACGACGCATCGGCGAATTTCTTGAAGTCGCCGGACACACCGCCCATGTAGGTCGGCGCGCCAAAGACGATCGTATCGACACCCGCCAGCAGCGCCCAGGTATCGTCGTTGACGTCGGCCACCGAGATCAGGTGGGCCTCTGCGCCAGCTGCCTGCACGCCCGCGAACACGGCCTCGGCCTGCTTCTTGGTGTGGCCATAACCGCTGTGATAAACGACTGCAACTCGTGCCATGGGAATCCTCTTATGGGTTGGGGTACGACAGGGGAACGAACGAGAACAAACGCGGCGCACCTAGCATGCGCCGCCAAGATTACGGCAAATCGAACACGAGCACTTCGCTGTCTTCACCGCCGGAAAGCGTCACCGCGTCTTCCCGCGTCAGCTTGGCTGCGTCACCGCCCGTGAGCGACCGGCCATTGACGACCAGCGTGCCGCGTACGACGTGCACATACGCCCGGCGGCCCGCTGCGATGGGCAACGACGCAGCTTCCGCGCCATCGAAGTACCCGGCATACAGCGCCATGTCCTGATGCACCTTCACCGATCCGTCACGACCATCGGCGCTAGCGATCAGGGCGAGCTTGCCGCGCTTCGCCGCCGCATCGAAATGGCGTTCTTCATAGCCCGGTGTGAGGTTCATTTGCGCGGGCAGCACCCAGATCTGCAGAAAATGCGTGGTCTGGTCCTGCGCGTGGTTGAACTCGGAGTGACGCACACCTGTCCCAGCCGTCATACGTTGCACGTCGCCCGGGCGCAGCACGCTGCCGTTGCCCATGCTGTCCTTGTGCGCCAGTTCGCCGTCGAGCACATAGCTGATGATCTCCATGTCGCGGTGGCCGTGGGTGCCGAA
>JAGWNU010000047.1 GCA_028871175.1 Burkholderiaceae bacterium
CTGCGCCGCTGGCTGCGCCGCCTGCACGACGATCTGCATGTCACGAGCCTGTTCGTGACGCACGACCAGGAAGAGGCGCTGGAAGTGGCCGACAACGTGGTGCTGATGAACCGCGGCCAGGTGGAGCAGGTCGGCAGCCCCGATGCGGTCTACAACACGCCGGCCACGCCGTTCGTCTACGGCTTCCTCGGCAACGTGAACCTGTTCCACGGCCGCCTGGAAGAAGGCGAGGGCGGCAGCGTGCTGCACGTGGGTGATTCGGCCATCGCCGTGCCGTCGGGCGGCGTGGATTCGTCCCGCGCCGATCAGGCCGTGGCGTTTGTACGCCCGCACGAGATCGACCTGGAGCGCTATGCGCCGGGCGCCGAGGGCATTCCCGTGACGCTGCGCCGCGTGCTGACGCTGGGCGCCATCGCGCAGCTGGAGCTGGAGCGCGAAGACACCGACGACATCATCGAAGTCTCCCTGCCCATCGAGCGCTTTCGCGCCGAGGGCTTTCGTGAAGGCGAAACGCTGGTGGTGCGCCCGCGCGCGATCCGTGTGTTCGCGCAAGGCAATGCACGGCCCGTCGCGCAGGCCGCCGTGTAACACGACGCTCCGACGACAACCCATACGAGAGGACACGAGCCATGAACTTCCAGCAACTGCGTTCCATCCGCGAGGCGGTGCGCCGCCAGTTCAACCTGACCGAAGTTGCCAACGCGCTGTACACGTCGCAGCCCGGTGTGTCGCGGCAGATTCGCGAGCTGGAGGATGAGCTTGGCGTGGAGATTTTCGAGCGCTACGGCAAGCGGCTGACGGGCCTGACCGAACCGGGCCGCGAGATCGTCCGCATTGTCGAGCGCCTGCTGCTCGAAGCCGAAAACCTGCGCCAGGCCGGCGAGGAGTTCTCCGGCCGACAATCCGGCCGCCTGACCGTGGCGACCACGCACACGCAGGCCCGCTATGCGTTGCCGAAGGTGGTGCAGTCGTTCCGCAAGGAGTATCCGCACGTCACGCTGGCGCTGCAGGAGGCATCGCCCTCGCACATCGTCGAGCTGCTGCTGACGGGGCAGGCCGATATCGGTATCGCCACCGAGGCCGTGGCCAACGAGCCGGGGCTGACGTCGTTCGAGGCGTACCGCTGGCGTCACGTGCTGGTGGTCAGCCCGGACCATCCGCTGACCAAGAACCCGCTCCCGACGCTGGAAGACGTGGCGCAATACCCCCTCATCACGTACGACGCGGGCTTCACGGGCCGCCGCAACATCGACGCGGCATTTGCCAGTGCCGGCCTGCACCCCGAAATCGTGCTGACCGCCATGGACGCCGACGTGATCAAGACCTACGTGGCGCTGGATGTGGGCGTGGGCATCATCGCGTCGATGGCGTATGACGGGCGCAAGGACGACAACCTCGTCTGCATTGGGGCAGATCACCTGTTCGAGCCGAATACCACGCGCGTGGCGGTGCGCCGGGGCGCGTACCTGCGCGGCTATGCGCACGACTTCATCGGGATGTTCGCGCCGCATCTGTCGCGCGAGACGGTGGCGGAGGCAGTGGCGTCCACGGTGGTGTCGGCGCGGGAGGCGCTGGCGGCGTAGCTGCCGCATTGACGGACCCGGTTGCCAGCCGTTCATCCATCCAATTGCGCCATTCGTCGCACGCCCGTGGCGTCTGCCCGGGCGTCGTTCCTATACTGCGGACAGCTTCGGTTCCACGCCGGCCGGCCCGCGTTGATGCGGGAAACCCCACGCTTCAACGCTGGAGCACCCTCCGGTAAGATCGCCCGCATGTTCGCCAATGTGTCGTTCCCTTCGCTTGCAGACTGCCTGCGCCTGGCCCAGCGCTGGGCGATCCGCTACACGGTCATCATCGGCATCAATACGCTGATTGCGGCCGTGCTTGCGTTCGGCATCCGGCCAGAAGAGACCTTCTGGAAGGATTTCGTGTTCAGCCAGTCGATCGGTTTATCGATGTACTCGCTGATTGGCATACCGCGCCATGTGCTCTGGGGCGACGGCCCGCCAAGCAAGAAGGTGTTTCCGTGGATCATCGTGAGCGCGGTGCTGATCGGCGTGCCGCTCGGGCAGTGGATCGCGCGCGCGATCCTGTGCCAGAACAACCCGAACCCGGAACCCTGGCACGCCGACAGCCTGCGCACGAGTTTCATCATCGCCATGCTCGCGGCACTGGGCGCGACGTACTACTACTGGTCGCGCGGCAAGCTGGCGGCGCTGCAGCGCCAGGCTGCACTCGATGCGCTGGAGCGTGAAGAGACCGAGAAGCAGGTCGTGCGTGCGCAACTCATGGCGCTGCAGGCACAGATCGAGCCGCATTTTCTCTTCAACGTGCTGGCCCACGTTGACGTGATGATTGCCCGTGACCCCGCCGGCGCACGGCGCCTGCTGCAGCATTTGATCGGCTTTCTGCGCACGTCGCTCTCGCATGCCCGTGCCGAGCAGTGCACGCTGGCGCAGGAGTTTGCGCTGCTGCACGCGTACCTCGACATCCAGGCGCTACGCTTTGGTGGCCGGCTGCGGTTCTCGCTGGCCCTGGACGATGCCATCGCCAACATCGTCATCCCGCCGATGCTGATCCAGCCGCTGGTGGAAAACGCCGTGGTGCACGGCATCGAGCCCGCGCGCGAGGGTGGCGAGATCGCACTGTCGGCCCGACGCGAAGGCGAGCGCCTCGTGCTGGAAGTGCGCGATACCGGCGTCGGCTTCGGCAACGATGGCGGCAAGGGCTCGGGCCTCGGGCTCACCCACGTGCGTGAACGCCTGTCGCGGCTGTTTGATGGCGCCGCGCGTCTGACGATTACCGAGACCATGCCGCACGGCGTGACGATCGCCATCGAGCTGCCGTTGGCGCACGTGACGATGCCTGCGCCCTCGCAAGCCGACGCTCCCGAATGGCGTTGCCGCTTCTCCCGCCCGACCGCCGCGCTGGCTTCGCGCGTATCCGCCGGAACCTGACCGATGCCCGCATCCCCTCGCTTGCTGATTGCCGACGACGAACCGGCGCTGGCCGACAACCTCGTCGCCGAGCTGGCGGCATTGTGGCCCGACGCCACGCTGCTGCCTGCCGTGCACGACGGGCAGGCTGCGCTCGACTTCATTGACGACGCGGCCGAGGGGCAGGGGCCCCACGTGGTCTTCCTCGACATCCGCATGCCCGGCCTCTCGGGCATCGACGTGGCGCGTGAATTGTCGGACCGCGAAGATCGCCCGCTGGTGGTGTTCGTGACCGCCTATGACCAGTTCGCGCTCGACGCTTTCGAGCAGGCTGCGGTGGATTACGTCCTCAAGCCCGTGCAGACCGAGCGGCTGGCCGACACCGTCAAACGCCTGAAGGCGCGCATCGGGTCGCAGCCGAACGGTGCGGCTGCTGCCGACCCGACGCAGACGCTGGCAGAGCTGGTTGAACGCCTGGCGGGCCTGCAGGGCGCCGCGCAGACGCGCCTCGCGCCGCAAGGTGGGTATCTGCGCTTCATCAAGGCGCTGGTCGGACAGGAAGTGCGCTTCATTCCCGTAGATGACGTGCTGTATCTGGAAGCGACCGACAAGTACGTCAACGTGGTGGCAGGCAGTGGCGAATCGCTCATCCGCACGAGCCTGCGCGAGTTGCTCTTGCAGCTCGACCCGCAGCATTTCTGGCAGGTGCATCGCGGTACGGTGGTGAACGTGGCCCACGTGTCGAGCGCCGTGCAGCTGTCGCTGGGTCGACTGGGCCTGAAGATGCGCGGCCGCACCGAGACGTTGCCCGTGGCTCGCCAATACGCCCACCTGTTCCGGCAGATGTAGACCGATTCGGGCGTGTGCGCCCGCGATGGCTTCCGCTATGATCCGTTGTGTCGTCAACGAGTCGAGAGCGAGACCCGCCGCCATGGAGACAGCAGCACGCACCGCCATCCCTGCCAACGAGCCGCGTCACGGGGGGCAGATCCTTGTCGATGCGCTGGTCGCTCACGGCGTCGATATGGCCTTTGGCGTACCGGGCGAGAGCTTCCTGTCGGTGCTCGAAGGCTTCTACCAGCGCCGCGATCGTGCGCGCTTCATCGTCTGCCGGCAGGAAGGCGGCGCCGCCAACATGGCCGATGCCTACGGCAAGCTCACGGGCCGTCCTGGCATCGTCTTCTGCACCCGCGGCCCGGGCGCCACCAACGCCAGCATTGGCGTGCATACCGCGTTCCAGGATTCCACGCCGATGATCCTGTTCATCGGACAGGTGGGCCGTGACTTCGTCGACCGCGAAGCCTTCCAGGAGATCGACTACCGCCGCATGTTCGGCCAGATGGCCAAGTGGGTCGCGCAGATCGACAGCGTCGAGCGCATTCCCGAATACATCGCGCGCGCCTTCCAGACTGCCACGGCGGGCCGCCCGGGCCCAGTGGTGCTGGCCCTGCCGGAAGACATGCTGACCGAGGTGGCCAGCGTGGCCGACGTGCCGCCCATGCCGCGCGCGATGGCCTGGCCGGGCCCGCACGACCTGGCCCGACTGAAGACGCTGTTGCAGAACGCCGAGCGCCCGATGCTGCTGCTGGGCGGCTCCGGCTGGACGCCGCAAGCTGCCGCCCGCATGCAAGCCTTTGTTGAGCGCTGGAATCTGCCGGCGGGCTGCGTCTTCCGCCGGCAGGACCTGTTCGACAACCGCCACCCGAACTACGCCGGCGACGTCGGCATTGCCATCAACCCGAAGCTGGCCGCACGGATGAAAGACGCCGACGTGGTGCTCGCCATCGGCCCGCGCCTGGGCGAGATGACCACTTCCGGCTACACGCTCTTCGATGTGCCGCGCCCGAAGCAGACGCTCATTCACGTGCATGCGGGCGCGGAAGAGCTGGGGCGTGTCTACCAGGCCGATCTGATGATTCATGCATCGATGCCCGCGATTGCGGAAGCGCTGGATGGTGTATCGCCCGACTCGCCCGAGACCCCGCCGCGTTGGTCCGCCTGGACAGAAGCGGCCAACGCCGATTACCTCGCCAACATCGTGCCGCCCCCGTTTGGCGGCAAGGGCATCGACATGGCCCGTGCGATGCGGTGGCTGCGCGAGCGCCTGCCGAGCAACAGCATCCTGACCAATGGCGCGGGCAATTACGCCACGTGGCTGCATCGCTTCTACCAATATGGCTCGCTGGCCGCGGGCTCGCGCACGCAGCTGGCACCGACCAGCGGGGCGATGGGTTACGGCGCACCCGCTGCGGTGGCCGCCAAGATCGTCTGTCCCGACACCCCCGTCATCTGCATGGCCGGCGACGGTTGCTTCCTGATGAACGGCCAGGAGCTGGCGACCGCCATGCAATACAACGCGCCGGTCATCTTTATCGTGGTCAACAACGGCATGTACGGCACCATCCGCATGCACCAGGAGCGCGAGTACCCCGAGCACGTGAGCGGCACGGAGCTGCGCAACCCCGACTTTGCCGCGCTGGCCAGAGCCTACGGCGCCGAAGGGCACACGGTGCGTTCGCTCGAAGGGTTCCAGTCGGCGGTGGAGACCGCGCTGGCTGCGCCCGTGGCGAGCGTGATCGAGGTGCAGACCGATCCGAACATCATCAGCCCGCGCGCAACCATCGATTCACTGCGCGCGCAATCGCGCAGTTAAGCCCGCTTTCTCCAACAGCCTTCCGACCATTGCCATGACGATGATTCCCGTAACCGACCTGTGCGACATGCACGAAGACAAGCTGGTGTACGGCAGCCTGCGCGTGCTCACGCCGGTGTTCCGCAGCTTCGGCAAGCGCGCCGCGTTTGCTGGCCCGGCTTCCACGCTCAAGGTCTTTGAAGACAACGGCCTGGTGCGCGCCGCACTGGAAGAGCAGGGCGCCGGCCGCGTGCTCGTGATCGACGGCGGCGGCTCGCTGCGCTGCGCGCTGGTGGGCGGCAATCTGGGCAAGCTGGCCGAGGAGAACGGCTGGGAAGGGATTCTGCTCAACGGCTGCGTGCGCGACACGCGCGAGCTGGTCGAGTGCAATGTCGGCATCCACGCCCTCGCGGTGCATCCGCGCAAGAGCATCAAAAAGAACGCCGGTCAGCGCGAGGTTGGTGTGCAGATGCCGGGCGCGTACATCCAGTCGGGCGAATGGGTCTATGCCGACGAAGACGGCGTGCTGGTCTCGCAGGACAAACTCGTATGAGCCGCGCCGACGCCATCCACGTGTTCGTCTACGGTACGCTCCGGGCGGGCGAGGCCAATGACTTGCGGGTGGCCGCCGAGGCCCGTGGCATTGCGGAGCCAGAGCTCCTGGGGTCGGCCATGCTGCACGGGCGCCTGTACGACTTTGGCGCGTACCCCGGCCTCGTGCTCGACCCCACCGGCACAGCTGTGCGCGGTGACGTGTATCGCATCGATGCCGCGCTTGTTCCCGTGCTCGACGAAATCGAAGAGGTGTACCCGGGTGGCGACGCGCTGTTCCTGCGCGAGAACCATCCGGTTACGCTGGGCGGCGAACCCGTGGAATGTATCGTCTACCCCGTCAGCCCGAAGCACATCGCGGGGCGGCCCGTTATCACGGGTGGCGACTGGGTGGCGCATCGCCTGGCGCGCTAGGCTCACAAAATTCAGAAAAAGTGCCTCGCATCGCGCGGCTATGATTTCGGCGCTGTTTGCTCGAACAGCCGGGTTTGGCAGCCCATGTGCTTTTCCATCGTCTGCTAACGCCGTCGTCAGGCCCGCCACCCTCGTTTAGCGGCGAACGGCTGGCCTCCTCATCCAGGAGACTTCACGTCTATCGCGTCAAGCAGGTATCGCTCCGCTTCGTATCCCTCTCCACCGCCCTGCATCTCCCTGTGCCAGCCGGGCGGGGGGGTGTGCGATGAATGCCCTGCGTCAATACCAATCGGGGGCGCTCGCCGCCAAGGAGTTTCTCTGCCGGACACACATCGACACGCGCGCACCAGCCGTTCGTGGCCATGCGGTTGCGCTCCAAGATCGATGGAATGTCCCGCACGCTCCCGCGTGAGTTCCGGGCGGGTTTCATCGACGCGCTCTATAGGTTCGTGACGGCGGCGCTGGGCGGCAAGGCGCCGGACCCGCTGCAGTGGGACGTTCTGTCGGACGTGGAGCGGCAGTCCTGAGTGCATCCGCGCCACCCCATTTCAGCTTGGACGCCGCACCCGCGGCGTTTTTTATGCCCGCCAGCACGCGCCGGTGATCGGGTAGTTGATTTTCACGATGCGGAAAGACTTTTTGTTTCGCAAAAACGTGTATCGCACGGCACCATCCGCCATCTTTCATGATGGGGGAGGTGTTCTCGCATCGTGGAATAATGCTTTTAAGTATATGAAAAATAACGAATAAAAACTTCTTCTTGTGATGATCTTTCGCTTGTTGCGCTGCACCTCGCCTTCCTACACTCTTATATAAGACATATGACTAGAGCCGCCCAACGGCACCCCAGAAGGCGTGAGCGGCTCGAGGCGATGCGTGAGTGACCCGGTTTCTATTTGAGTGATGCGATCGAACAGGAGATTCAAATGACGCGCGAACAGCAAGTGGCAGCACTGCAGAAGGATTGGGAGACCAATCCGCGTTGGAAGGGCATCAAGCGTGGTTACACCGCCGAAGACGTGGTGCGCCTGCGCGGTTCTCTGCAGATCGAGCACACGCTGGCCAAGCGTGGCGCAGAGAAGCTCTGGAACCTGATCAACAACGAGCCGTTCGTCAACGCGCTGGGCGCACTGACGGGTAACCAGGCCATGCAGCAGGTCAAGGCAGGCCTGAAGGCGATCTACCTGTCGGGCTGGCAGGTGGCTGGCGACGCCAACAGCAACGGCGAAATGTATCCGGACCAGTCGCTGTACTCGGTCGACTCGGTGCCCAAGGTCGTCAAGAAGATCAACAACACGTTTCAGCGTGCCGACCAGATCCAATGGTCGGAAGGCAAGGACGACATCGATTTCTTCGCCCCGATCGTCGCGGACGCTGAAGCCGGTTTCGGCGGCGTGCTGAACGCGTTCGAGCTGATGAAGGCCATGATCGAAGCGGGCGCTGCCGGCGTCCACTTTGAAGACCAGCTGGCTGCCGTGAAGAAGTGCGGCCACATGGGCGGCAAGGTATTGGTGCCCACCCGTGAAGCCGTGAGCAAGCTGGTGGCTGCCCGCCTGGCCGCCGACGTGATGGGCGTGCCCACCGTGCTGATCGCCCGTACAGATGCCGAAGCCGCTGACCTGCTGACCGCCGACGTGGATGACAACGACACGCCGTTCTGCACCGGCGAGCGCACCGTGGAAGGGTTCTACCGCACCAAGCCGGGCCTGGCGCAAGCCATCTCGCGCGGCCTGGCCTATGCGGAGTACGCCGATCTGGTGTGGTGCGAAACCGGCAAGCCGGACCTGGAATACGCCAAGAAGTTTGCCGAAGCCATCCACGCCAAGTTCCCGGGCAAGATGCTGGCCTACAACTGCTCGCCGTCGTTCAACTGGAAGAAGAACCTGGATGACGCCACGATCGCCAAGTTCCAGAAGGAACTCGGTGCGATGGGCTACAAGTTCCAGTTCATCACGCTGGCTGGCTTCCACGCTCTGAACTACTCGATGTTCAACCTGGCCTACGGCTATGCCCGCAGCCAGATGAGCGCCTTCGTCGAGCTGCAGGAAGCCGAATTCAAGGCAGCCGAGCGAGGCTTCACCGCCGTCAAGCACCAGCGCGAAGTCGGCACGGGCTACTTCGATGCCGTGACGCAGACCATCGAGCGCGAAGCCTCGACCACCGCGCTGAAGGGCTCCACGGAAGACGAACAATTCTTCGAAGAACAGGCGCAAGCCAAAAAGGTAGCCTGACGCATCCAGGTCACCTGGGCCGGTGTGCTGACCACGCTCCGGTCTCTCGAACCGCGCCCCGTGAGTGGCGCGGTTTTTTTCTGCGCGCATGCAGTGCAGCGTGCGCACTGCATGCGGCCTGCAACCGGGTGACGTTCAGCGATAGACGATCACCGGAATCTCGGTGTGGGTCAGGACTTTCTGCGTCTCGCTGCCGAGCAGCAGGCCGGCCAGCCCGCGCCGTCCGTGCGACGCCATGAAGATGACATCGCAGCCGTGGCGCTCGGCCGCGTCGATGATGCCCATGTAAGGCACGGCAAAGCAGGTCATATCGGTGTCGCACGGGATGCCGGCGGCACGCGCGGCATCTTCCACGTCCTTGAGCACTGCACGCGCCTGCGCTTCGACACGCTCCTTGAAGGCCTGCGGGGTCTCCACGACGATCTCGGAGAAGGGCGTGTACGGATATTCCTCCAGGCAGGTGTAGGCCGTCAGGCGTGCGCCCAGCGTCTTGGCAAAGTCGAGTGCGCCGGCCACTGCCTTGCGCGACAACTCGGAACCATCGGTCGGGGTGAGAATGTGCTGGAACATGCGGCCTCCTGAGGTGCTGTGCTTTGTCTCGATTGTAGGCTGCGCGGCCGGCTTCACCCACCCGGAGTGATGGCTAATCCATTCCGACGAGAGCGTCGGCGCGCCGCCAGTAGGCCGGATTGCCGTAGGTATTCTTCAGGAAATCGATGAACAGGCGCACGCGCAGCGGCAAGTGCTTGCGCTGCGGAAACACGGCATGGATGCCGATGGGCGGCGCTTCGAACGCATCGAGCACCGTCACGAGCCTGCCGGTGGCAATGTCATGACCGACTTCCCACCAGGAGCGCCAGGCCAGGCCATGGCCTTGCAGGCACCATTCGCGCAGCACGGCGCCGTCGGTGCACTCCATCGTTCCCGAAACCTTGACAGTGACGGCCTTGCTGCCTTGCTGGAACACCCAGCCGCGCTGCACGTTGGCGCTGGCACCGAACGCGAGGCAGTTGTGGCCGGAAAGTTGCTCAAGCTGCGTCGGCACGCCGTGGCGCTCCAGGTACGACGGCGCGGCGACCACCACGCGGCGGTTTTCCCAGAGACGGATCGACACCAGGCTGGAGTCCGGCAGGTCGCCCAGGCGGATGGCGCAATCGAACCCCTCGTTCACGAGGTCGACTACCCGGTCACCCAGGTCCAGCGTGATGGACACATCAGGATGCGCTTCAATGAAATCCGGCACCATCGGCGCCACGTGGCGGCGGCCAAAGCCGGCCGGGGCCGTGACACGCAGATGCCCGCTGGCCTTGACACCGCCCGCCGAGACGCTGGCTTCGGCGTTGTGCAGGTCATTGAGAATGCGTTGGCAGTCTTCCAGGAACGCCGAGCCCTCGAAGGTCAGGGTGATGCGGCGCGTGGTGCGCACCAGGAGCTTGACGCCAAGGCGCTCCTCCAGCGCGTCGATGCGTCGCCCGATAATGGCCGGCGCCACGCCTTCCGCGGCAGCGGCGGCGGACAGGCTGCCGCGTGTGGCCACGGCGACAAAGGTTTCGAGCTGCTTGAAATGGTCCATGGCCGGTAGTTATACAGCGCGCTGCGGGATTGTGACGAATATAAAGGTTATCACTCGTTATTCAATGGATAAAAGTCAAAGATCAAGTGACCGAACCCGTCTTTGTGCGGCGCGTCACATTTCCTAGAATGGCCCTCGTTACGAAGGTCGGCAAGGCGTTCTGCCTGGGCGGAAAGTGCGGTGCAAGGCCTTCGGTTCCGTGGAGCTGATGCATGAGTCCGATTCGCGCGGTGGTCTTCGACGCCTATGGCACGTTGTTCGACGTGTATTCCGTGGCCGCGCGGGCCGAGCAGCTATTTACCGGCAAGGGCGAGGCCCTGTCCGTGCTCTGGCGCGACAAACAGATCGATTACACGCGCATCCGCTCGCTGGCCGGTCCCTCGGGCGAGCATTACAAGCCGTTCTGGGACATCACCGTCGATGCGCTGCGCTATGCGGCGGCCCGCCTGGGCGTAGAACTTTCCCCCCACGACGAAGCCACGCTGATGCGCGAATATGCGTGCCTGTCGGCTTTTCCCGAAAATGTCTCGGCGCTGCGTCGTCTGCGCGAGCTGGGTCTGCCGCTGGGCATTCTCTCCAACGGCAACCCGCAGATGCTCGACATTGCCGTGAAAAGCGCCGGCATGGCCGGGCTGTTCGACCACGTGTTGTCGGCGGATGCGGTCAAGCTCTACAAGACCGCGCCGCAAGCCTACGCGCTGGCGCCGCAAGCCTTTGGCGTGCCTGCCGAGCAGATTCTCTTTGTCTCGTCCAATGGCTGGGATGCCTGTGGCGCGACGTGGTACGGCTTCACAACGTTCTGGATCAACCGCCTGGGGCATCCGCCCGAGGCACTCGACGTGGCGCCCACCGCGGCTGGCCACGATATGCGCGATCTGCTGCAGTTCGTGCAGGCAAGGCAACTGACGTAAGCATTCAATCGGCCCAGCCATAGGGCCGACCCCGTTCAACCCTCACATCCTCATCAGGAGAACAACCATGGCGCTCACGCTGCCTCAAGGCATGGAGATCAAGGCCGAGATTCTTCCGGCCTATGAAGACATTCTGACCCCCGAAGCACTGGCGCTGGTCGCCAAGCTGCATCGTACCTTCGAGCCGCGTCGCCAAGAGCTGCTGGCGGCTCGCGTCGAACGCGCCAAGCGTCTTGACGCCGGCGAGCGCCCCGATTTCCTGCCGGAAACGAAGGCCATTCGCGAAGGCGACTGGAAGGTCGCCCCGATCCCGCCGGCACTGCATTGCCGCCGCGTGGAAATCACCGGCCCGGTTGAGGCCAAGATGGTCATCAACGCGTTCAACTCGGGCGCGGACAGCTACATGACCGACTTCGAGGATTCCAACTCACCCAGCTGGCACAACCAGATCCAGGGCCAGGTCAACCTGAAGGCTGCCATCCGCCGCACGCTCACGCTGGAATCGAACGGCAAGACCTACAAGCTCAACGACAAGATCGCCACGCTGCAGGTGCGCCCGCGCGGTTGGCACCTGGACGAGAAGCACGTCACGGTTGATGGTCAGCGCGTCTCGGGCGGCATCTTCGACTTTGCGCTGTTCCTGTTCCATAACGCCAAGGAACAGATCGCTCGTGGCGCCGGCCCGTTCTTCTACCTGCCGAAGATGGAAAGCCATCTGGAAGCGCGTCTGTGGAACGACGTCTTCGTGATGGCGCAGAACGAGATCGGCCTGCCGCAAGGCACGATCAAGGCCACCGTGCTGATCGAAACCATCCTCGCCGCGTTCGAGATGGAAGAAATCCTGTACGAACTGCGCGAGCACAGCGCTGGCCTGAACGCTGGCCGTTGGGACTACATCTTCTCGTGCATCAAGAAGTTCAAGGTCGACAAGAACTTCTGCCTGGCCGACCGCGCCAAGGTGACGATGACCTCGCCGTTCATGCGCGCCTACGCGCTGCTGCTGCTCAAGACCTGCCACAAGCGTGGCGCGCCCGCCATCGGCGGCATGAGCGCGCTGATCCCGATCAAGAACGATCCGGAGAAGAACGCCATCGCCATGGCCGGCATCATCAACGACAAGAAGCGCGACGCGACCGACGGCTATGACGGCGGTTGGGTGGCCCACCCGGGCCTGGTCGAGCCGGCCATGAAGGAATTCGTGGCCGTGCTGGGCGACAAGCTGAACCAGTTCGAGAAGCAACGCCCGGACGTGGAAGTGAAGGCTGCCGACCTGCTGGACTTCCAGCCGGAAACGCCGATCACCGAAGGCGGCCTGCGCATGAACATCAACGTCGGCATCCACTACCTGGGTGCCTGGCTGGCCGGCAACGGCTGCGTGCCGATCCACAACCTGATGGAAGATGCCGCCACGGCAGAAATCTCGCGCTCGCAGGTGTGGCAATGGATCCGCTCGCCGAAGGGCAAGCTGGAAGACGGCACCAAGGTCACGGCCGAACTCGTGCGCAAGCTGATTCCGGAAGAATTGGCCAAGGTGAAGGAGACGGGCGCGGTGGGCCACTTTGACCGCGCTGCGGAAATCTTCGAACAGATGTCGACGTCGGAAGACTTTGCAGAATTCCTGACGCTGCCGTTGTACGAAGAAATCTGAAGGTAAGCGACGCTTCAAGCGCGCAGAGGAAACGCCGGCCGGGGCAACCCGCCGGCGTTTTTCTTTTGCCGCAAGGCCGGCCAAGCCGCGCGATAATGTCACGAAACTTTGCGGAGGCCGCTTTGCGTTTTGAACACCTGGTGGAAGTCAACGATCCACTCAACCCGCTCCTCGATACCCTGACCCTGAACCAGATCTGGCAAGGGCTGGTGCTGCGCGTGCGCGAGCAGACCGAATTCGTCGAAAGCCTGGACGAATGCATCATCACCGCCGAAGGCGACGGCTGGGTCGAGCGCGAACTTGTTTTCGGAAAGGCGCGCATCCAGGATCGCGTGACGCTCGAGCCGCACAAGCGCGTGACCTACACCACCGCAGCCACCGGCGAACACGCCGGTGGGTCGCTGACCATGACGATCGAGAGTAACGACGCCAACGCCGCGTTCATCCGCTTCGTCTACGACACCACGCTGCCCAACGCCGACGAAACCGGCGACACGCGCTACGCCGAGATCGTCAAGTCCGCCTATCGCGAATCCGATATCGACACCGTGCGCCGCATCCGCGAGATTGCCGCCACCGGCCGCCTCGGCTGACGGTTCCTGTCCGGCCGACGCGTGGAGGACGCGGCGGACCGGGTTTGTCCCCCAAGTCGTCTCACAACACTAGAACGAGACCATGGCGACATCCACACCCACCCTGGAAGCCCTGCGCGCCCGTCACGGCGAGCGATTCAAGTGGCTCGTGCTGTTGACGCTGATGGTGGGCGCGGTGTCGTCCGTCATTTCGGCCACCATCGTCAATGTGGCGATTCCCGACCTGAGCCGGCATTTCGTGCTGGGGCAGGAGCGCGCCCAGTGGGTGTCGGCCAGCTTCATGGTGGCGATGACCATGTCCATGCTGCTCACGCCCTGGCTGCTGCTGCGCTTTGGGTTGCGGCGCACGTTCATCGGCGCGTTGCTTCTGTTGGGGCTGGGCGGCCTGGCGGGCGGCCTGTCGCCCAACTACGGCGTGATGATCGGCATGCGGGTGGTGGAGGGCATGGCCGCCGGCATCATGCAGCCGCTGCCCAACATCCTGATCCTGCGCGTGTTTCCGGAGCGGGAGCAGGGCAAGGCGTTCGGCCTGTTTGGCTTTGGGGTGGTGCTGGCGCCGGCCGTGGGGCCGAGCGTGGGCGGTTTCCTGGTGGAGCTGTTCGGCTGGCGGTCGATCTTCTTTGTCGTCGTGCCGTTCACGCTGCTGGGGTGGGCGATGGCGCGGCGCCTCATGCCGATCAACTCGTCCATGACAGGGGAAGCGAGGCCGCTCGACTGGCGGGGGCTGTTGTTGATCGGCTCGGCGACGGTTGCGCTGCTCAACGGGCTGGTGGCGTTGCATGCCAGCGTGGCGCACGGCATTGCGCTGATGCTTGCGGCGACAGTGTGCGTGATGGGCTTCGTGTTCTGGCAGCGACGGGTGGAATCGCCCTTGCTTGATCTGCGGCTGTTCAGCTACCGGCAGTTTGCAATGGGCGCGGTGGTGGCCTTCATCTACGGCGCCGGACTGTACGGCTCGACCTACCTTGTGCCGGTGTACATGCAGGTGGCGCTCGCCTACGCGCCGTCACGCGCCGGGCTGGTGCTGCTGCCAGCCGGTCTGGTGCTGGCCGTCACGATCATGTGGGCGGGGCGCATGACCAACCGTGTCGAGCCGTTCCTCCTCGTATCATTCGGGCTCACGGCGCTAGCGCTTTCGTTCTTCTTGATGGCGACCAACACCCGCGCCACCAGCTATTTGCTGTTGATCGCCATTGCCATCATCGGCCGGATCGGGCTCGGTTTCGTGCTGCCTTCGCTGAGCCTCGGCGCCATGCGCGGTGTTGACTTCACGCTGATTCCGCAGGGCTCCAGCGCGGTGAATTTTCTGCGGCAGCTTGGCGGCGCGATCGGCGTGTCGGCGACGGGCATCTTCCTGCAATGGCGTCTCGCCTCGCGCGGGATCGAGACGATTCACGCGGCGGCGGTCGATCCGGAAGCACGCATCCTCGCGTTCGACGAGACGTTTATCTTTCTCGGCACGCTGTGCGCGCTGGCCGTGGCAGCCGCGTGGCGCATGCGTCGGCGCGAGGCGCTGTCCGCCGCGCCTGCCGCGCAATAAAAAACCGGGCGTGGCGCCCGGTTCTTCGTGCCGCGATCGAACGATCAGGTCGTCGCGCCGCTCTTCAGTTCTTCGACGAGGTCGATGTACTTCTGTTTGGCCTCGTCCTGCGAAGTGCCCTTCAGGCCCTCCCACGCTTCAAACTTGTAGCGCCCGACGATGTCGGTGAAGCCCGGCTTGTCGCCGTGCGCATCACCCTCGGCGCCTTGCTTGTAGAGGGCATACAGGCGCAGCAGCGTCATGTTGCTGGGGCGCTCGGAGAGGCCCTTGACGTCGATCTGGGCTTGGTCGAAACGGGCTTGCAGGTCGCTCATGGTGGTTCCCGGCTGAAAACAATCGTGGCACGATGATAGCGCCCGGGGTATGCCGCAGGGCCGTTTGAATTCGAGGACGCCTTCGGTTTTCCGCGTGCGCCGCGGGGGGATTGCGCATTCAGGCGTCACCCCTGCCGGTACAATGCCGCCATGCCATGGATTCTTGCTTTCGACACCTCCACCGAGTTCTGTTCTGTCGCCCTTGGTGACGGCACGCGCACGCTGTTTCGCCACGAGCACACGGGTGCCCGATCCAGCGGCCGTGTGCTGCCGGCCGCCGGAGAACTGCTCGCCGAGGCTGGCATTCGCCTGGCCGATTGCGCCGCGATTGCCTTCGGCGCCGGGCCCGGTTCGTTCACCGGGTTGCGCACGTCTTGCGGCGTGGCACAAGGACTGGCCTTTGGCGCGGAGCTGCCAATCGTGCAGGTCAGTTCTCTTGCCGCCTGCGCGGAGCAGACACGTGCGTCGCTTCCAGCCGGTACGGTGGTTACGGTTGCGCTCGACGCCCGCATGGACGAGTGCTACTGGGCCAGCTTCGCGCCTGTCGATACGGCGCGGGAGGCCTCGGGCTGGCACGCGCTGTCCCCCATCCAGGTGAGCGCGCCCCAGACGGTGGCCGCGCCATCCGGCCCCTATTGGCTGGCTGGCAATGCTGCTGCGGCGTTCGGCGATCGGTTGAGCGTGGCGGCAGGAGCAGCTGTCGTGCTGCCCGAAGTCTTGCCGCATGCGCGTGAGATTGTCGCCATCGGGCAGCGACTGCTGGCGGCAGGTCATACGGTCCGCCCGGAAGACGCGGCGCCGCTCTACGTGCGTGACAAGGTCGCGCTCACCATCGAGGAGCGCCTCGCTGTGCAGCAGGCCAAGGCCGCCGCGGGTGGTCATCCATGAGCGTGATCGACAACGCGTTGGCCAGCGTCATCGCGCAGGCCCCGTTGCCTTCCGGCTGGCGGGCTGAACGCATGTCCGCCCTCGATGTCGCCGGCGTGGCGGCCGTCGAGCAGGCGGCTTTTGCGTTTCCCTGGTCACGCGGCAACTTTGAAGACTCGCTCAAGTCGGGCCACCTTGGCGTCGTGTTGCGCGATGGAGGCAACGAGGTTGCCGGATACCTGATCCTGATGCCGGTGGTCGATGAGATGCACTTGCTCAACGTGACGGTGGCGCCCGTCTGGCAACGGCAGGGGCTGGGCCGGTGGCTGTTGCGTCTGGCGGTGGCGCTCACCCTGGCGCATGGGTTTGGCAGCCTGCTCCTGGAGGTGCGGCCGTCCAATACCGGCGCGATTGCGCTGTATCGGCGCGTCGGGTTTACCGAGATCGGCCGGCGCAAACGCTATTACCCGGCAGAAAACAATACGCGTGAGGATGCCGTCGTCATGCGCATCGTCTGCGAGGCCAGTGGGGTGGAGGCAGCATGAATCGTCGATCCCGCCTGCTGGAAGCATTGGGCGTTTCCACAGAATGGACGTTGCGCGGTGCGGCACCGATCGAGGCAGCGCCTGCCGAGGTTGCCATTGCCGAGCCTGCGGCCGTTGCGCCGGCTGCCGTGGCCCGGGAACCTGCCGTAGCCAACGCCGAACCCGGGGTGGCTCGCGTAGCCGATGGGAGCGCGGACGCCGTCTCGCCTCGCGCCGAACAGATTGCCGCGTTCGACTGGGCGCAGCTTGAGGCCGCCGTCTCCGGGTGCACCGCGTGCAAGCTGTGCGAGCGCCGGACGCAGACCGTGTTTGGCGTGGGCGACCGCCAGGCCGAATGGATGCTGATTGGCGAAGCGCCCGGCGAGCAGGAAGACAAGCAGGGCGAGCCGTTCGTGGGCCAGGCGGGCAAGCTGCTCGACAGCATGCTGCGAGCGATCGGCCTGTCGCGCGAGACAGGCGTGTTCATCGCCAACGTGCTGAAGTGCCGCCCGCCTGGTAACCGCGATCCGGAGCCGGACGAGGTGGCGATGTGCGATCCGTATCTCAAGCGCCAGATCGCGCTGGTCAAGCCGCGCGTGATCGTTGTGCTCGGGCGCTTTGCGGCGCAGAGCCTGCTTCAGACGCAAACGCCGGTCGGCAAGCTGCGCGGCAAGGTGCACGAGGTGGAAGGTGTGCCGGTGGTGGTGACGTATCACCCGGCGTATCTGCTGCGCACCCTGCCAGACAAGTCCCGCGCATGGGAAGACCTGTGCCTGGCCCGAAAGGTCTATGCGGAGCAGGGCGGCCGGTAACTTCCTCGTCGAAGCGGCGGAGCCGGCAGGCCGGCGTCCCCCAGGTCAGTGGTGCTTGTCTTCGCCGATGAGGGCCGCGGTGTGATAGAGGCGTTCGTTCCGGCGATGCCGCTGCATCACCAGCGCCATCGTCGCGCACACGAAGATACCGAACGAGACGATCACGACGCCGACTGAGACATTCAGCTTGATGAGCAGCGCGTAGAGGCACAGCATCAGCAGCACCGAGACGTTCTCGTTGAAGTTCTGCACGGCGATCGAGTGGCCGGCCGAGAGCAGCACGTGCCCGCGATGCTGGAGCAGCGCATTCATCGGCACCACGAAAAAGCCCGACATCGCCCCGATCAGCATCAGGAACAGGTAGGCGATCAGCATGTACAGCGGCAGATGCATGCCGCCGATGTGGAACGTGACTTCGGGAATGGTGTGCTTGGTATAGAACGCCATCATCATGACGACGACGCCCATTGCCACGCCCACGGGCAGCACGTCGAGGGAGCGGCGCAGCGGGATCTTCACGGCCGCAGCCATGGCGCCCGCTGCCACACCCACGGCGACCACGGCCTGCAGGATGGCGCCCTGCGAGAGGTTCAGCTCCAGCGACTGTTCTGCCCACTTCAACACGATGAACTGCAGCGTGGCGCCCGCACCCCAGAACAGCGTCGTCACCGCCAGGGAAATCTGCCCCAGCCTGTCGTGCCACAGCGCGTTGAAGCAGTCGGCAAATTCCGAGATCAGCCGGACGGGATTCTTTTCCTGCTGCGGGTAGCGCGCACCGGTGTCGGGAATGCGCATATTGAACAGCGCCGCGATGAGGTAGATCACCATGATGACGAGCATGGCGGCCTCAGCCGGGGTGTCGATGGCTTCGAGGCCCGGTATGTCGAATGACAGGAGCCACGTCGAGACATGCTTGGAGATGAGCGCGCCACCCAGAACGGTGCCCAGGATGATCGAGCTGACTGTCAGCCCTTCGATCCACCCATTGGCAGCGACGAGTTTTTCCGGAGGGAGCAGTTCGGTGAGGATGCCGTACTTGGCCGGCGAATACGCCGCCGCACCGAAGCCGACCACGCCATAGGCGAGCAGGGGGTGTATTCCGGTGAGCATGACGCCGCAACCCACCAGCTTGATGGCATTGGTGATGAGCATCACCTTGCCCTTGGGCATGGAGTCGGCAAACGCGCCCACGAAGGCGGCAAGCAGAACGTAAGAGAGCACGAAGAACAGCTTGAGCAGCGGGGTCATCCACTGCGGGGAGTGCATCTCTGTGAGAAGGGCGATTGCGGCGATCAGCAGCGCATTGTCGGCGAGCGACGAAAAAAACTGCGCCGCCATGATGGTGTAAAAGCCCTTCTTCATACCTTCGAATTCGTCCCCGTAGACCGCGGTGCCATTTCTGTCTTCGCGACGTGCCGGCGGTATGCCGGCATGCGGAAGCGCTCCCCCGGGGCAGCCAGCCATGCGGCAACCTGGCTGACCGGCCAGGCAGCGCACCATTGCGCGGCTGCGGCAATGCTGCCGACGCCCGCGCGGGCTCCCCTTGCTGTGGTTCCCTTGTGCGGGCCCTGGGCGCATCGCCGGGCAACCGCGGGAATCTTCAGTGACAGGCGTCGGGGATTTGCGTTCCGCCCCGCACAGGTTTTGTTTTCGCCTGTTCGCATGGTCAACCCAGACGTGACGTCGCTACGCAAAGAGAAGTGGCTGCTGCCGAACTTTCCTCATGCTGCCAACGCATCACGTCTGTTTTCCCACGCCTAAATTGAACGGCTTTATATCACGAAACTTGTGCGCTTCCGGTGACGGCCCGGCAGTTTCTTTTTGAGCGATGAGCCCGCGGAGCGCGAACCACCGGGCGTCCTGTGGTCAAATAGAACGCTCATCGCGCGAGGCCGGGCACACTCCCTCTGCCGCAGCGCATACTTGTTGCATCGCAACATCGACGCCGCGCCACAAGCGTGCATCGCATCAACGTTCTGCAGGTTTGTCGTCATGCCAAGACCCATCCAGGCCGTCATTCACGGCCGTGCACTTGCCAACAATCTCCAGGTTGCCCGCCGCTATGCGCCGAACGCGCGCCTCTGGGCCGTCGTCAAGGCCAATGCCTACGGCCACGGCATCGAACGCGCCTATGAAGGCCTGCGCCAGACCGACGGCTTCGGGCTGCTGGATCTGGACGAGGCCGTCCGCCTGCGTCAGCTTGGCTGGCAAGGGCCGATTCTGCTGCTTGAAGGCTTCTTCAAGCCCGAAGACCTCGCCATCGTCGAGCAGTACCGCTTGACCACCACCGTTCACAACGAAGAGCAACTGCGCATGCTGGAGCTGGCCCGCCTCAAGGGCCCCATCAGCGTACAGCTCAAGATCAACACCGGCATGAGCCGCCTCGGTTTTGCGCCCGGCGCCTATCGTGCGGCGTGGGAGCGCGCTCGCGCGATTTCGGGCATCGGCACCATCGTTCACATGACGCATTTTTCCGATGCCGACGGCCCGCGGGGCATCGACCACCAGCTTGCCGCGTTCGAGCAGGCCACGCAGGGTTTGCCGGGTGAGGCGAGCCTGTCGAACTCCGCCGCTACGCTGTGGCATCCCAAGGCGCATCGCGACTGGGTGCGCCCCGGCATCATCATGTATGGCGCCTCGCCGACCGGCGTTGCCGCCGACATCGAAGGTACGGGACTGATGCCTGCCATGTCGCTCAAGAGCGAGCTGATTGCCATTCAGGACCTGCAGCCCGGCGCCACCGTCGGTTACGGCTCCCGCTTCAAGGTGGAACAGCCGATGCGCATCGGTATCGTGGCGTGCGGGTATGCGGACGGCTACCCGCGTCATGCGCCCGGTTGGGACGGCAACCATACGCCGGTGCTGGTGGGCGGCTTGCGCACCCGCACGGTGGGCCGCGTGTCGATGGACATGATCACCGTCGACCTGACCGACGTGCCCGACGCACGGGTCGGCACGTCCGTCACGCTGTGGGGGGAAGGCCTGCCGATCGACGACGTGGCGCATGCCGCGGGCACGGTCGGCTATGAGCTCATGTGCGCCCTGGCGCCGCGCGTGCCGGTGACAGTGGAGCCGGTTGACTCGGCGGACGCTGGCGAGATCGGCAAGGCCGCCTGAGCGCGGCCGCACATCACGTCACATACGCATTACACACATCAAGCGGCGGCCGTCGTGTGGCTGGCGGCCGCAAGCAGGGGGTAGTTTGGCCAAGAGCAAGACGGTCTACACGTGCACCGAGTGCGGGGGCACGTCGCCGAAATGGGCGGGGCAGTGCCCGCAATGCCAGCAGTGGAATACGTTGGTCGAGACGGTCGCGCAGCCGACGACCGGAGCGGGCGCGCGGTTCCAGTCTCTGGCATCGAGCGCGACGGTACGCAAGCTGTCCGACATCGACGCCGTGGACGTGCCGCGTTTTTCCAGCGGCATCGACGAATTTGACCGCGTCCTGGGCGGCGGCCTGGTCAGCGGCGGCGTGGTGCTGATCGGCGGGGATCCCGGCATCGGCAAGTCGACGCTCCTTCTGCAGGCGCTGTCCAACCTGTCGGCCACGCGCCGCGTCCTCTACGTCAGCGGCGAGGAGTCTGGTGCGCAGATCGCGCTGCGCGCCCGGCGTCTCGGCATTGAGAGTCCGAACCTCGCGCTGCTGGCCGAGATCCAGCTCGAGCGCATCCAGGCGACCATCGAGGCGGAAAAGCCCGAAGTTGTCGTGATCGACTCGATCCAGACGCTGTACTCGGAGGCGTTGACGTCCGCGCCGGGCTCCGTGGCGCAGGTGCGCGAGTGCGCGGCCCAGCTCACGCGCATCGCCAAGCGGCTCGACGTGACGACGATCCTTGTCGGTCACGTGACCAAGGAAGGCGCGCTGGCTGGCCCACGGGTGCTGGAGCATATCGTCGATACGGTGCTGTATTTCGAGGGTGATACGCATTCCGCCTACCGGCTGGTGCGCGCGTTCAAGAACCGCTTCGGGGCCGTCAACGAG
>JAGWNU010000288.1 GCA_028871175.1 Burkholderiaceae bacterium
GCGGCATCGACATGTTCGATTGCGTGATGCCGACCCGCAACGCGCGCAACGGCTGGCTCTTTACGCGCTTCGGCGACGTGAAGATCAAGAACGCCGTCCACCGCAATGACCCCCGGCCGCTGGATGAAAGCTGCGGGTGCTACACCTGCCGCAATTTCTCGCGCGCCTACCTGCACCATCTGCAGCGCGTGGGCGAGATCCTGGGCGCGCGCCTGAACACGATTCACAACCTGTATTACTACCTCGAGCTGATGGCAGACATGCGTGCGGCAATCGAGTCGCACAGCTTTGCCGCATTCCAGGCCCGCTTTGCCGCCGACCGCGCGCGCGGGGCGCTCTGACACGCCGCCGAAGGGGGCCGCGCGCGCCCATTTGCCGCAGCACCGCAATGGTAGAATGTTCGGTCCGATTTTTGACCGATTGACGAACCATTACGGAGTTCTGACGTGTTCCTCATTTCCGACGCTTACGCGCAAACCGCACCGGTTGGTGGTGCAGCAGGCGGCCTGATGAGCTTCCTGCCCATCATCCTGATGTTCGTGGTGCTGTGGTTCATCATGATCCGCCCGCAAATGAAGCGCCAGAAAGAAACCAAGTCGATGCTCGAAGCGCTGGCCAAGGGCGACGAAGTCGTCACCGCAGGCGGCATCCTGGGCAAGGTGACCAAGGTGGCCGAGCAGTACGTCACCGTTGAGATCGCGGCCAACACTGAAATCACCGTCCAGAAAAGCGCTGTCACGACCGTGCTGCCCAAGGGCACGCTCAAGGCACTGTAAGCCGCCCCGCCCGGCGCCGCGCAGCCCTCGCGCAGGCGCCGGAGCCCCGGGCAGCGCCTATCCTGAATATTCCGCGCCACGGCCGCTCGCGCCGCCTCACCGGCCCCCAAGATGAATCGTTACCCACTCTGGAAATACCTTGTGATCCTGGTGGCGCTTGCCATCGGGTTCCTCTACACGCTGCCGAACTTCTTTGGCGAGGCGCCTGCCGTGCAGGTGTCGTCGGGCAAGGCGACCGTCAAGGTCGACCTGAACACGCAGAAGCAGGTTGAAAGCCTGCTTGCCGCCGCGAACATCCAGCCCAACGGCGTGTTCTTCGACAGCAACGGAACCTCCGCCAGCGTGCGTGTTCGCTTTGCCGACACCGACACGCAGCTCAAGGCCAAGGACATCCTGGCCCGCGGCCTGAATACCGATCAAACCGATCCGACCTATATCGTCGCGCTGAACCTGCTGTCGGGCTCGCCGCGCTGGCTGACCTCGATCCACGCCCTGCCGATGTTCCTGGGCCTGGACCTGCGCGGCGGCGTGCACTTCCTGCTGCAGGTCGACATGAACGGCGCGGTGACGAAGAAGCTCGATTCGCTGGCCGGTGACATCCGCACGCAACTGCGCGACAAGAGCATCCGCCACACCGGCATCGATCGCAGCGGCAATTCCGTCATCATCAAGTTCAGCAACGCCGATGACGCCGACCGCGCGCGCAGCGTGCTGGCAGACTCCACCCGTGAACTGGCCTACAGCGTCGACAAGACCGCCGACGGCGCCACCCTCACCGGCACCTTCACCGCGGCCGCGATGAAAGAAGTGCAGGACAACGCCGTCAAGCAGAACGTCGTGACGCTGCACAACCGCGTGAACGAACTGGGCGTGGCGGAACCAGTGATCCAGCAACAGGGCCCGGACCGCATCGTGGTGCAACTGCCCGGTGTGCAGGACACCGCCAAGGCCAAGGACATCATCGGCCGTACCGCCACGCTGGAAGCGCGCCTGGCTGACCCGAACGCGCCGCTCGTGCCGCGCGTCGGCGACCCGGTACCGCTTGGCGACGAACTCTTCACGCAAGGCCGCAGCGCCCCGGTGCTGCTGCAGAAGCAGGTGATCTTCACGGGTGATCGCATCACCAGCGCATCGGCCGGCTTCGACCAGAATCACAATCCGTCGGTCGACATCACGCTGGATGGCCAGGGCGGCCGTGTGCTGCGCGACGTTTCGCGCGACAACATCGGCAAGCGCATGGGCATCGTGCTCTTCGAAAAGGGCAAGGGTGAAGTGCTGACGGTGGCGACCATCCAGTCCGAGCTGGGTTCGCGCTTCCAGATCACCGGCATGGGCTCGACCGAAGCCTCGGCGGACCTCGCGCTGCTGCTGCGCGCAGGCTCCCTGGCCGCGCCGATGGAGATCATCGAAGAGCGCACGATCGGCCCGTCGCTCGGTGCGGACAACATCAAGAAGGGTTTCGACTCCGCGCTGTACGGTTTCCTCGCCATCTCGGTGTTCATGGCGCTGTACTACATGCTCTTCGGCATGTTCTCGGTGGTGTCGCTCGGTGTGAACGTGTTCCTGCTGATCGCCATCCTGTCGATGCTGCAGGCCACCCTCACGCTGCCCGGCATTGCCGCCATTGCGCTGGCGCTCGGGATGGCCATCGACGCGAACGTGCTGATCAATGAGCGCGTCCGCGAGGAGCTGCGCAATGGGGCATCGGCGCAAATGGCGATCGCAGCCGGCTTCGAGCGCGCATGGGCGACCATCCTGGATTCGAACGTGACCACGCTGATCGCCGGTCTGGCACTGCTGGCCTTCGGTTCGGGCCCGGTACGCGGCTTCGCTGTGGTGCACTGCCTGGGCATCCTGACCTCGATGTTCTCTGCCGTGTTCTTCAATCGCGCGCTGGTCAACCTCTGGTACGGCCGCCGCAAGAAGCTGCAAAGCCTGGCGATCGGTCAGGTGTGGAAGCCCGGCAACACGCAGTCGCCGGCACAGCAGTAAGGCGCATCAACACTGAACCAAGCATAACCGGCAGCGGCCCCGCACCAACGGGCCGGTTGCCACAAAGGGCAGACCATGGAGTTTTTCCGCATCCGCCGCGACATTCCGTTCATGAAGCACGCGTTGGTCTTCAACGCCGTGTCGTTCCTGACGTTTATCGCCGCTGTCTTCTTCCTGTTTCACAAAGGGCTGCATCTGTCGGTGGAATTCACCGGCGGTACGGTAATGGAGGTGGCGTACACCCAAACCGCGGATCTGCCGAAGATCCGCGCAGACGTCGAAAAACTCGGCTATGCCGATGCGCAGGTCCAGAACTTCGGCACCTCGCGCGACGTCATGATCCGCCTTCCGCTCAAGAACGGCCCGGACGGCAAGCCCGTCGCCTCGGCCGTGCAGAGCCAGCAGGTGATGACGGCGTTGAACGCCGCCAACCCTGACGCCAAGCTGCAGCGTGTCGAGTTCGTCGGCCCGCAGGTCGGCAAGGAGCTGGCCACCGACGGTCTGCTGGCCCTGCTGTTCGTGGTGATCGGCATCGTGATCTACCTGTCGATCCGCTTCGAGTGGAAGTTTGCCGTGGCGGGCGTGATCGCCAACCTGCACGACATCGTCATCATCCTGGGCTTCTTCGCGTTCTTCCAATGGGAGTTCTCGCTGTCGGTGCTGGCGGCGGTGCTGGCCGTGCTGGGCTACTCGGTGAACGAGTCGGTGGTGATCTTCGACCGGATCCGCGAGGCGTTCCGCAAGTACCGCAAGATGAACACGCACGAGGTGATCGACCACGCAATCACCAGCACCATCTCGCGAACCATCATCACCCACGGCTCGACCGAAATGATGGTGCTGTCCATGCTGGTGTTCGGTGGTCCGACGCTTCACTACTTTGCCCTGGCGCTGACCATCGGCATCTTGTTCGGTATCTATTCGTCGGTGTTCGTGGCGGCGGCCCTGTGCATGTGGCTCGGGGTCAAGCGCGAAGACCTCGTCAAGGGCGAGAAGAAGGCCGGCGGCCCGAAGGATGACCCGAACTACGGTGCCCAGGTCTGAGCGCCCTGTTCAATCGATCCGCCAAGCAAAAAGCCCCGCAGTTGCGGGGCTTTTTCTTTGCACGCGGCGCTTATTGCTGTGCGACGCTGGTGTCCTGCTTCAGGCCCTCCACCTGGATCTTCAACTTGGTCTCCATGTTGAAGCCATAGGCCTTGCCGAAATCGAGGCCGAACTCATCGCGCTTGAACTGCATTGCGGCGTCAGCACCGCAGACTTCGCGCTTGAGCATCGG
>JAGWNU010000289.1 GCA_028871175.1 Burkholderiaceae bacterium
GCGCTGGTCGCCCAGATCCTCATGGCTGCGACCTATCCGCTCGAGGTGGTTCAGGCAGACCGCTGGGTGCGCGACCCGACCCACGCCGCCCTTGCCGGTGATGCGCTGGCAGATGCATTGACGCCGCTGCCGTGGGACCCGAGCGTGAAGTCGCTCGTGCCATTCCCCAGGCTCCTGCACATGATGAGCGACAACCTCGACTGGACCGAGCGCGTCGGCAACGCGTTCCTCGCCGACGAAGCCGCCGTGATGGATTCGATCCAGCGCCTGCGCAGGCGGGCCCAGGCCAACGGCAGCCTGGGTTCGACAACGCAGGCCATGGTAACCACGCAGGACGGCGACATCCTCATCGAGCCCACCAACCCACTGGTGGTCTATGTGCCCGTCTATGACCCCTATGTCGTGTACGGGCCGTGGCCGTATCCGGCTTACCCGCCCTACATCTTTCCGGATATCTGGGGCGGGGTCGTCATTGGCGGCGCCGTCGGGTTCGGGTGGGTCGGTTTTACGGTGGTCGCGCCGCTGTGGGGCTGGAGCCACTGGAACTGGCACAGTCATCACATCGATATCGACCGCAGACGTTTTGGCGACATCGGCCACCATCGGCCGCCGCCCGGCGGTTTCTGGGTGCATGACCCGGGACATCGTCATGGCGTCCCGTATCCGGGCCCCTCGCGGGGGCGCTTCGACAGCGGAACGGCTGTCTCACCGGATGCGCGGCGCGGCTTTCGCGGCTATCCCACGCCGCCGTCCGCGCCTGCGGGCTCGGTGATCCGGCCCTCCCCGATTTCGCCGCCGCGACCGGCTTTCCAGGCACCGCATGGCACGCCCCGGCCGACGCCAGGGGTACGCCCCGCCCCGCGCGCCCGATCGCCAGCCTACCCGCCGACATTCGAGTCATTCGGGCGCGGCGCCGACGTGCGCGGCCAGGCGCAACGCGGACAGGCCAGTCGCATGCCAGCGCCAGTGCCCCAGCCGAGCGGGCAACCACCAAGAGGCTTCGCACCGCAAGGGATACCCCACGGGTTGCCTCACGGGATCCCTCAGGGAGCCCCTCATGGGACGCCTCGCGGGGCACCTCAGGGCGCGCCCGCCGGCGGCGCCAGGAGACGATGATGCGAGAGACCTGCACACAGTGGCTCCTGCGCCGTCTTGCCGCGCTCATGGTGGCAGCGGCCGCCGGCATGACGAGCCTTCCTGCGACGGCCACGGCGGCTGCGCAACGGACGTTCTCCTCCCCGGAACAGGCTGCCGAGGCATTGGCTTCCGCCTGGCGCAGCGGCGACAGCACTGCCCTGCTCGCACTGTTCGGCCGCGACGGCGCCAGGCTTGTGCGCTCCGGTGACCCGACCGGAGAGAGGATCGCGCGGAGCAGGCTGGCCTCTGCCTACGATGAAGCCCATCGCATCGAGATGGACGGCGCGGACCATGCGTTCATCATCCTGGGCAACGACGAATGGCCCTACCCGATTCCGCTGGCGATGCGGGACACGCGCTGGCGCTTCGATACGCAAGCCGGCGCACAGCAGATCATCGACCGGCGCATCGGCCATCATGAAGCGCATGCGATCCGTGTCTGCCGCGCCTATGTAGAGGCGCAACTCAGCTACGGCGCATCGCACCGCGCGGCGGATGGGCGGCCGGTGTACGCACAGCGCCTCGCCAGTTCACCAGGCAGGCAGGACGGCCTCTACTGGGTCGCATCAGCCGGCGAGGAAGAAAGCCCGCTGGGGCCGCTCATCGCACTTGCCGACGCTCAGCGACGCGGGACATCGGGCACGGGGCCTGCCGCGCCCTTCCACGGCTACGTCTTCCGCATCCTGACCCAGCAGGGCACGCACGCACCCGGCGGCGCGCAGGACTACGTCGTCGACGGGCACATGACCGGCGGATTCGCGCTGGTGGCGTTTCCTGCGGCGTACGGCGCGTCGGGCGTGATGACGTTCATCGTCAATCGGGACGGTGTCGTGTATCAGAAGAACCTCGGCCCCCACACCGCCGGGACGGCGCGCCGCATGCGCGCATACGACCCCGACGAGAGCTGGACGCCGGCCCTGCCATGACCCTCCGCTTCATCATTGAAAGACACCGTCATCGCGCCCATGACGACGGTGCCGCAAGTCACCCCAAGCCCGGGCGCTTCGCTTGATCCAGCCCAAACCGCGGCGCGCTGCCATGGCTAACCTAGGAAATGTCCAACCGCACCGGCACTCCAGATTGGTGTGCGCTGCACGTCGGCAGGACCGCCCTCAATAGGAGTCAACATGAAACTGCGTTCCCAATCCGAACGGGTATGGCCGGCACGCTGGAGCCCGTTTGCCGTTGAGCCGATTCACGACCGCTACCGCCAGCCAGACAAGGCGCCGAGCGCGAGTTGCTGTCCGGTATGCGGTGCCGTCTTCCTCAAGGGCCGCTGGCAATGGCGCAATCCGCCGCCCGGCGCCAATGCCCTGGTCTGTACCGCCTGCCAGCGCGCGGCCGATCATGCGCCTGCCGCACGCATCCATCTGTCGGGCGCATTTGAAGCGGCCCACCGCGAAGAGATCCTCACGCTTGCGCGCCATCGCGAAGCAGCGCTGCGCGCCGATCACCCGATGGAGCGCATCATGGCGGTCGAATCCTCGGCGGATGGCACGAACATCATGACGACGGGCTTCCACCTGGCGCGCGACATCGGCCATGCAATCCATCACGCATTCCACGGACGGCTGACCTTCGACTATGGCAACGCCGAGACCGAGCTGCACGTGAAATGGACGCGCTGATGCGTCAGTAGAGAAGATACGGCGCACGCAGCGCGCGGAACGCCTCGGCCTGCGCGCTGGCGAGCTGCTCGATATCGCCCAGGGGCACGCCATCGCGGAGCATGCTCCAGACCGTCTGCGAGCCGACGGAAGTGCGGATCGCGGCCAGCCTGAAGTGTTCGGGATAACGCAGCGACAGCACCCTCGCCAGGGCCAGCCCGATGCGGCCAGGGCGGTCCGGCATGGAGACGCGCCGGATCATCACCCCCGAACACAGCCGGCCCTGATACGGTCCTTCGGCCGGCACGAAATGGATCGGCTGATACGTGGCACCGTAGCCGGTCGCATTCAGCTCGCTTGCCAGCGCAGCGCCGTCGATCCACGGCGCGCCGATCACACTGAAGGGCGTGGCGGTGCCCCGGCCGACGCTGATACTGGCGCCCTCGATCAACCCGACATCGGGGTAGCGCTCCAGGGCCACGGAATCACGCAGGTTGGGCGAAGGCGGAACCCAGCCCAGACCGGTGCCCGCAAAGCGCATCGAACGGTCGTACTGCTCCATGGCCACGACCTGCAGTGCCGCGCCGTGACCGGGCCGATCGTTCAGGAAGCGCGCCAGTTCGCCGATGGTCATGCCGTGCACCAGCGGCAGCGGAGCATAGTTCGTCAACGAACCGTCCGCCGTGTCCGATACCGGGCCGCCCACCACGTCACCACCCAGCGGATTGGGCCGGTCCAGCACCAGCGCGGGAATGTGCGCCGCGGCGCCCGCCTCCAGCGTGGCGCCCAACGTGGCGAGGTAGGTAAAGAATCGCACCCCGGCATCCTGCAGGTCGAACACCAGCACGTCGATAGTGGACAGCACATCAGGCGGCATGCGCCTGCGCGTGCCGTACAGACTGTGCACGACCACGTGGGTGCGGGCGTCGATCGTGTCGCCGAACGGCGTGTCGAGATCCGTGCCAAGGCCATGTTCCGGCGCAAAGATGGCGCTCAGCCGAACGCCGGGCGCCTGCGCCAGAACGTCGATGGTCCGTCTGCCCATCGCGTCGAAACCGCTGCGGTTGGTTACCAGCCCCACCCGCTTGCCGACGAGGGGTGCAAACCCGGCGGCTTCCAGCACATCGATGCCGGTGCGCACGGGTCCGCTCGCGGGGGGCAAGCGCTGTTCGGTCCAGGCTACTGCGTCGGCCATGACGGGCGCCCGTGCAGCGATCTGTTGCCCCGAGAGCACCGGCGCCGTACTCGAGACCAGGCCCAGCACGGCTGCACGCAACGGCATGGCATCGCCCTT
>JAGWNU010000048.1 GCA_028871175.1 Burkholderiaceae bacterium
TGCGTCGCGGAGCGCGCGCTCGTAATCGGCAAGATAGCGCTTGCGACGCACGAGCAACTGAAAATCGCTCCAGCGGACCGGGCGCTCGGCACCGTTCTCGCGAACGCATTCGGTCGCATGCAAAGCGAGCAGGCTGGCCGCAACCTGACGGCCCTCTTCGTAACGCTGGGAGTCACCCGCCTCTTCACGCGACTCGGTCAGCGTGTCGCGCGGCGTGGACTCACCGGCCTGCGCCACCTCGGGCACCGGCACCAGCGGAAGCAACAATGCCTGCCCGACCGGCGCCTCCACCGCAGTGCTTTGCTCGGCGTAGATCGGGTAATCGCCGCGCGCACGCGCCTGCATGAACACCGCATTCACCCACTCAAGTACCGCTGGCGCATTGCGCCGCGTACGGTTCGTGCGCAGGACGGTGGCGCCAAATTCCGAGACGAGCATCTCGCGTGCGGCATCGAACAGCCGCGCGTCCGCCCGGCGAAAACGATAGATGGATTGCTTCGGGTCGCCAACCAGAAAGACGCTTGGCCGGGTGCCTGTGCCCTCGTATCCGCGCAACCAGCCTTGCAGGATGCGCCACTGCATCGGGTTGGTGTCCTGAAACTCGTCGAGCAGCAGGTGCTTGTAGCGCGCATCCAGCCGGACCTGCAGATACGCGGCCGTATCCTCCCCCTGCATCAGGCGGGCGGCCTCCCACTCGAGATCGGTAAAGTCCATCGCACGCGCCTGCCGCTTGTAGGCCTGGTAGCGCTCGATCAGCGCGTCGCCCAGCGTGAAGAGGGCGGCATTGACGGCACGCACGCGCGCTTCCTGGCGGCGCCCCTGATACACGGTCAGCGCTTCGCACAGGGCGGCGTGCTGTCCGACCAAGCGCTGCGCTTGATCCTCGCCAATGCCTTTGATCAGGGCCTTCGTCGGCTTGCAGGCGCGGGCCTTGCCCGCCTGGGTGTAGAACGCGGCGAACAAGGCGTCGAACGCCTGCGCGCGTGCTGCTTTATCGAAGACGTCAATCGCGCGCGCTGCCGTCACTGCGGATTCGATCTGCACGGCGCGTTTGCTCTCGGTGGCGCCGCCCTGCCCCAGCAAGCTCGCAACTCGCAGCATGCCGGACAGCAGCGCCTCATCCTGCAACGCTTCAATCAACGGGTCGACGGTGGCATCGTCACCCAGCAGTGCATCGAGCGGCCCGAGCGGCTCCGCGCCCGCCTGCCCTTTATAGGCCCACCAGTCGCTGCGTTGATGGAACATGGCATCAAGGAACCGCCCAGCCTGAAAATCGCCAACCAGATCGGCAAGCGTCTCGTACGCTGCGCGCAGCCCTGCCTGATTCTCGGCCAGCAGGCCGCGCCAGAACGGCGCCCAGGCCTCGCGACGCAGGCGTCCGGCGTCCTCGCGCAACGACGCCCCCTGGGGCACACCAGACGACAGCGGCGCGCCGCGCAGCAACGACCCGAACCAGCCGTGGAACGTGTCGATTGCCATGCGTGACGGCGACTCCAGCACGCGCGCATACAGTCCGCGCGCCGTTTCGATCATGCTGTGCGCCTCGTGCGGATCGACGGTGCGCGCGACGAGTTCCCGCACCACACCCTCGTCGTCCGCGCCTGCCAGTTGCGCCAGAATGTCGAGCAGGCGCTGCCGCATCTCCTCCGCAGCCTTGCGTGTGAACGTGATGGCAAGAATGTCCGCTGGCGCCGCACCAGCCAGCAGCAAACGCAGCATGCGCGTGACCAGCAGCCACGTCTTGCCGCTGCCGGCGCAGGCCTCGACCACGACAGAGCGCAGCGGATCGCACGCCGCGCGCGAAAAGGCCTCTGGCGAGACAGCGACGCCGTCGCGCTCGTACGCGTGGTCGCTCATGCTTCGCTCCCCGGCTCACGTGGGGCGCCTTCGGTCCAGTATCCCTTGCGGCACAGGCCGCGCGCCGCACAGTAACGGCACGCCGATTCATCGCCAAACGCTGGCAGTGGTGCGCCAGCGGCCAGGGCGGTCATGTCTTTCTGCATCTGTTCGATCAGCCAGTCGACGACTTGCGTGAAATCGGCCAACGCCACGTCGCGCTTGTCGCCTCGCGCTTCGCCGTCGAGCGAGACCCAGCCGCCCGCGCGAGCGCGGGCGTCAAGCACACCGTAGAACGGCAGTTGGCAATCCTCGAACGGCGTCTTGGCACGGCGCGCCAGCGCCATGGGCGATTGCGTCTTGTAATCCAGCACCGCGACACCGTGTTCACCATGCGCGTCAACGCGATCGATGCGACCACGCAAGCGCAGCGGGCGCTCGCCCGGCAGCATGATCGACGTATCGACATCGACTTCTCCCGCCTCGAAGCGCCACCCCTCGGCTTCGCGTGCGGCCTGCCACGCCAGGTAAGAGGGCATCACGGCCAGCCAGCGGCGATAGAAACGCAGCGCGTTGCCGTCCTCCGCCAGCAGCGGGCCAAAGTGTTCGTCGGTGATGGCTTGCAGGGTGCCCTGGCGATCGTTGTGGTCGTGTGTGGGCGCCTCCCGCAACTGCCGGTGGAAGCGATGCAGGATCGCGTGCAGGATCTCGCCGATGTCGCGCTTTTCCAGTTCGTCCGACACCTCCTCCAACTCTCCGAGCCGAAGCATGCGGCCCACAAAGAACTGATATGGGCAGCGGCGCAGGCTGTTGTAGGCGGCAGCGCTCAGCGTAGAGGGTACGAGCGTTGGCGCAGTTGGCGCAGGCATGTCGATCGGGCGGGTGGTGGTCTGCAGGCTCGGTAAAACGACCTGCGTATCGATGCGCATGCCGCTCGCTGCGAGGCGGCGCTGCAGACGCTCGAGCCAGCCGGACAGACGATGCGGCTCGCCGCGCCCGCCATGACGCTGCCACGTCAGTACGACCTCGGGCTGATTGAGCAGAACTTCCGCCAGGTCGCGCGCCTGCTGGGCAAATCGCTGTGCACGGTCTGGCAGGCCCAACTCACGGCGCACGTCGTTGGAGAAGAACAACCACTCCGGTTGCGCGGAGGGCAGTTGCGCATCATCACAACCGACCACCACCACGCCATCGAAACGGCGCATGCGCGCGCCGTTCAGCGGCAGGATCACCACACGGCGGTCGGCGGGCGGGGACGGCTCACTGAAGACGGCGGAGTCGAGCAGCATCGAGAGCAACGCACGCCATTCAGCAAGCGAGAAGCGCGCTCCAGCATCGGTGGAGCCATGCACCGACATGCGCAAGCGGTCGATCCAATCAAGCAGTTGCCGGCCAGCATCGTCACGCTGCAGGCCGGTGCGCATATGGAAGCGGTCGAGGGTGCCCGCCAGCAGGGTCACCCACGCTTCGAGCGATGCATTGCCGGCGCGGCGCCACAAGGCAGCCTCGTCAGCCAGCACGCCAAGACGATCAGCCAACCGGTTGACCGATGGTTCGCCATCGGCGTCGTCAGCGGGGCGATCAGCCACCAGACGCCGCAAGCGCCCCCATCCGCCGGTGACGTTATGTCGGCGCACGCGACGCTCCAGCTCTGCGACCCACGCGGACGTGGCGGCACCGGCCTCGGCATCACGCAGGCAAAAGGGACTCTTGACGAAGTCGAGCAGCGCCGCGGTATCGCCATCGCCCTGCACCACGTCCAGCCAGCGCATCAGGGCGGCTGCGGCGCGCGTGGTCGACAGCTTCCAGCCGGTCTCATCCCGCACCGGGACGTTCACGCGCGCGAGCAACGCCCGCACGCGCCGGGCGACAATGCGGTCCTGCGCCACCAGCGCCAAAGACCGGCGCCCAGCGTTCAGCCAATCCACGAGTGTGTGCGCGGCGAAGGCGGCTTCGTCCTCGAAGCGGGCTGCGCCTGCAATGCGAAGAGCGGGCCCCGGGAGCCCCGCGTCGGAGTCGCCGTCCTCAGCCGGGGCCGTCGTCGCGCATTCTGGCCAGGCATGCAGCAGCAGATGACGAAAATCCGCGTGCGTGACCGGCGGCGCCGATGCCGTTGCGGACGACCGATCCGGTGTATTCCAGTCGTAACCGATGACGAGCACCGGCACCCGTTCGGACGCACGCTCGAGGAAATCGCGCTCGACGCCATCCGCGTCGGTCGGGTTCATCCATGCGATCGGTCCATCCAACGCGTCGAGCAGCCGCCGCATGGCGCGCAATCGCATCGGGATCGGATCGGCCGCGCCCGACAGCAGACGCCAGAATGTGAGCACGATGCGCGACTCGGTGCCCAGGAAGCGCTCGGACAACTGCGCGTAGGTCTGCTCCAGCGCCTGGGCCAGTGCGCGCTCCAACTGATCCTGTCGCCCTTCGGCTTCGCTATCCGCGGCATCCAGCGAAAGCCAGCGTTGCGACAGTTCATCGGACACGGTCACGAGCACCTGCGCCACCCCCCACAACGCCGCATCGTCCTGGGCACCAAGCGCTTCCCGCAGCCAAGCCTGCGTCTTGAGTGCCTGTTGCACCGCGAGCAGCCGCGCGAGCGTCGTGCGTGCAGCGGGCAGACCCGGCTCGGGTGGCAGGTCCAGCAGCCAGTGACCGAGCGTCACGATGCGGGGCAACAGACGCGGCGTGCCCGACGCTTGCGCGCTGTCGTGCAGAGCGGTCCGTACACCAGGAATCTGCGCGGCGGTCGGCACGACGACGGTGCCTGCGCCGGCCGATCGTGCATGCGCGTCAAGAAAGCGCCACGTGGCATCTGCGGCACGGGAAAGGAATGCTGGGCCGGGCGCGAAGGCAAGCGTCTGCATGCGGCGGAAAACAGGTGACGACAAACTGCAGTCGCGGCTATCACCGTGATAGCGACAATCAACAGTTGAAAAGGAAGGCGCCGGTACTATATCAGCAGCACCCGCACTGACAGTGGCCCCAATACACGCCGGTTCGCGTAATCGTGTAATGTATGGGTTCGGCGCACGTCGCCAGCTTTTACGAAAAAACAGAGGTTCCCGCCATGAGCGAACAGATCAAATATGTGAGCGACGCGTCCTTCGAGGCCGACGTACTCAAGTCCGATAAACCCGTGCTCGTCGATTTCTGGGCCGAATGGTGCGGCCCGTGCAAAATGATCGCCCCGATCCTGGATGAAGTTTCCAAGGATTACAGCGACAAGGTGCAAATCGCCAAGATCAACGTCGATGAAAACCAGGGCGTGCCCGCCAAGTTCGGCATCCGCGGTATCCCGACGCTGATCCTGTTCAAGAACGGTGCCGTGGCTGCCCAGAAGGTCGGCGCGCTGTCCAAGTCGCAACTGACCGCATTCCTGGATAGCCACCTGTAAGGTGTCCTCGGACGGCGGCGCGGTGCGATTCCGCCGGTCCGACAAACGCTGGTGAGCTTCCGCCCGGAAGCGCGCCAGCGTTGTGCTAAGATTGCAGCCAATCTGTTTCTCCGAGCGTTCGCTCGATCTTTCCCCCTCCCCGCGTTTTCCCGTTTCGCTGCCCGTTCGGGCTCTTCCCATTCCTTCGTCTATGCATCTGACAGAACTGAAATCCTTGCATGTGTCCCAATTGCTGGAAATGGCGGGACAGCTGGAGATCGATAACGCGCAGCGCATGCGCAAACAAGAATTGATGTTTGCCATCCTGAAAAAGAAGGCGAAACAGGGGGAAACCATCTTTGGTGACGGCACGCTGGAAGTGCTGCCCGATGGCTTCGGCTTTCTGCGCTCGCCCGAAACCTCCTATCTGGCCAGCACGGACGACATCTACATCAGCCCGTCGCAGATTCGCCGCTTCAATCTGCATACGGGCGACACCATCGAAGGCGAGGTGCGCACCCCGAAGGACGGCGAGCGCTACTTCGCGCTGGTGAAGGTCGACAAGGTCAACGCGCAGCCTCCAGAGGCGGTCAAGAACCGCATCATGTTCGAGAACCTGACGCCGCTGCACCCCAACAAGCCGCTCACGCTCGAACGCGACATCAAGGCCGAAGAGAACATCACCGGCCGCATCATCGACATGATTGCCCCGATCGGCCGCGGCCAACGCGCGCTGCTGGTGGCAAGCCCGAAGTCGGGCAAGACCGTGATGCTGCAGCACATTGCGCACGCCATCGCGACCAACCACCCGGAAGCCGAGCTGTTCGTGCTGCTGATCGACGAGCGCCCGGAAGAAGTGACCGAAATGCAGCGCACCGTGCGCGGCGAGGTCGTGGCCTCGACGTTTGACGAGCCGGCCGTTCGTCACGTGCAAGTGGCCGAAATGGTCATCGAAAAGGCCAAGCGTCTGGTCGAACTGAAGAAGGACGTGGTGATCGTGCTGGACTCGATCACGCGTCTGGCCCGCGCCTATAACACCGTGGTACCGACCTCGGGCAAGGTGCTGACCGGCGGTGTCGACGCCAACGCGCTGCAGCGTCCGAAACGTTTCTTCGGTGCGGCACGTAACCTGGAAGAAGGTGGTTCGCTCACCATCATCGGCACGGCGCTGATCGAAACCGGCAGCCGCATGGATGACGTGATCTATGAAGAGTTCAAGGGCACCGGCAACATGGAAGTGCACCTGGAACGCCGCTTGGCCGAGAAGCGCGTCTACCCCGCCATCAACCTGAACAAGTCAGGCACGCGCCGCGAAGAACTGCTCATCAAGCCGGACATCCTGCAAAAAGTGTGGATCCTGCGCAAGTTCATCCATGACATGGACGAAGTCGAAGCAATGGAATTCCTGCTCGACAAACTCAAGTCGACCAAGAACAACGCCGAGTTCTTTGACATGATGCGACGCGGCGGCTGAGCCCCGCGGGACGAATCAAAAAGCGCACCCTCAGTGGTGCGCTTTTTTATTGCCCCAGCAATGGGCTGATTTATCGGCAGATTTTCTCGGCAAGGAGATGAAATTCGCTAGTTCGTTCGCATTACGTGCGCTGGACGCAAGCGTTTGCTCCCCTCGTCCTTAAACGTCATCGCAAAAGAGAAACCCGGCAACCATACTGCAAGCCTGCCCGGGTTAAGCCGCTTGGGCAGGCAATCAGGGCCACGAAAAATCGAACGGGGGATAACCATGCGCGATGCGTCGCTGGAATGTACAGGTGCATGCCGAACCGTTGTGGTTGCGTCACGCACCGGCATGGGGGAGATTGACGAGACAATTCTGGGCGCGGACTGGCAGGTGCGGCGGGTGATGTCGGTACGGGAGCTTGGCTGCGCGATCCGTGACGGTGCGCCCAAAGCCGGCCTGATCGATTTCGGAAGTGCCTTCTCGACCGCCGAACTGGATTTGCTCGAGCGCTGCATGCAAGCACCGCATGTCGGTTGGGTCGCTGCACTGCCGGCAAACATGCTGAGCCACGAGCGCGTGCGCCAGCTGGTGCGCGACTACTGCGTCGACTATGTGCAGATGCCGCTGCGTGCAGAAGAAACTGCCTATTCGTTGCGTCACGCCTGGGGGATGGCTGCGCTTGCGCAGGAGGCGACTCCAACGCCCAAGCTCAACAACGCGCGTATGCTCGGCGAATGTCCGGCTATGCACAGTCTTTTCCGCGCCATCCGCAAGGTCGCGCAGAACAGCGCCCCGGCATTCATCGCGGGCGAGTCGGGCACCGGTAAGGAATTGACAGCGCAGGCCATTCACGAGGCCTCCGCGCGGGCGGGCGGACCCTTCATTGCGATCAATTGCGGCGCCATACCACCGCACCTGATCCAGTCGGAACTGTTCGGCTACGAGAAAGGCGCGTTCACGGGTGCACACCAACGCCATATCGGCTGGGTCGAGCACGCCAACGGCGGCACGTTGTTCCTCGATGAAATCGGCGACCTGCCGCTTGAAAGCCAGGTCAGCCTGCTGCGCTTCCTGCAACAGGGCACGATTACGCGGCTGGGTGGACACCAGGCGATTCCGCTGGACATCCGCATCATCTCTGCCACGCACGTGGATCTTGAAGCCGCGCAGCAGCACGGTGGATTCCGGACTGACCTGTTCCACCGTTTGTGCGTGCTGACGTTGTCTGTGCCGCCGCTGCGCGAGCGCGGCAGCGACATCGTCCTCTTGGCCGAGCATATCCTCGCGCAGCATGCCAGCGAAGCGTCGCATCGCATTCGCGGTTTTACGCCCTGCGCATTGCACGCGATGATGCATTACCCGTGGCCAGGCAACGTACGCGAGTTGATCAACCGCGTGCGCCGCGCACTGGTGATGACCGACAACCGCAAGATCTCCGCCGCCGATCTGCATTTGGAAGGCTACGCGTCGGTCTCGGGCCAGACGCTTGAGGAAGCGCGCGAAGGCGCCGAGTCCGACGCCATCCGCACCGCCATTGCGCGCAACGGCTTTCACATGGGCATGACCGCGCGCGAGCTGGCTGTGTCGCGTGTGACGTTGTATCGATTGATGCAGAAACACGGTATCCGCGCAGAACAGTTGCATACCGCCTGACGGGCGCCTTGCGCGCCTACGCGGGCGCCGTACCGCGCTGCACTCCGTTCCCTTTTCCTGGCAGGCACCCGTCGCGGAGGGTCAGGCGATGGGCTTTGCTGAGCGCCGGGCGAAACCTCCGCTGCACCATTCGCGCCAGGAAAGTGCGGCGTAAAGCATTGTCTTGCCCGACTGGCGCGAAAAAGTGCTGTCAGTGCGGCCCGATTGCGTCGCAGTTAGCCGCCTTTTACCATGGCTGCGTGTGGAATACCGCGCCGTGGGCAAGCCTAAAACCGAACCCCCACTTCCGAGGGGATTGCGCATAAATCCTCGCCGGGAGATTGTTAAGCCACGCATGCGACGTACCGAGTTCGCCGTCCGAGAGCAGGGACGCGACGAAACCGATGGATGAATCGAATGCGCGGGTGGGATAAGGACCGTTGGCAGTTTTCACCGGCAACGTATCGGTGGGAATGCCGCGAAAGGCGATGACGTGCACACAGGCACGCGCAACGTCGAAGTCGCCGTCTACTGTGAACGCCGGCGCCATGATGACCATGGCTGCAACGTTCGCGACCATTCCGATCAGATCGATCGTCCGCTTCGGTGGCGAACGCCGGGCACAGCGCTGCGCGTTGATGGGCATGACCTGCCCCTCCCAGCCAAGGTGGGAGCGGCATCCGTGCAACAACAATCAACGACTTGTATTGGCTGGATATTCCGCAAACGGAAAGATAATCGCCCAAGCGTGGCATGCGTTTTTGTGTTGTGGCTGAATAGCCGCCTCCAAAAATCCGCTGTCATCGCGACGGCCCGTTTCCCGATGCATGAATTGCACGCCCTGGCAAACGCTGGACTCCGGTCGCCAGGATGTGCCGACAAAAGTCCGAGACATAACCGTGGCAACTGTCATTTTCTTGATACGCCACTAAAATGATTTGGACGGGGGTCTGCTCCGGCCCGCTTCATCGCCGGAGGCGACGTGGATGTTCGCAAGATCGGTAACAGGTCGAGAACAACATGAACACTGTTTTGATCGAAGGCCATCCGTTGGTGCGTACGGGCATCGCGCATCTGCTGCGTACGCTCAAGGGTGTCACCGGCGTCACTGTGGTCGAACCCGACGAAGGCATGTTCGACGCCATCGAAACGAACGCTGATGCCGGACTCCTCGTCATCGGACTGCCGCTGCCACAGTTGGACGAGCTCTCCGCCATTGGCGAGATCATGCATCGGCCGCATGCCCGTCACGTGGTCGTATTGGCGGAATCCGAATCCCCCGACATCATCCGCACCCTCATGCAGATGGGCTTGTCCGGCTACACGCTCAAACACTCGCCGGGCGAGGTCATCGCGGCTTCGCTGGAGTTGGTGCTGGCGGGCGGCCAGTACATTCCGGCCAGCGCATTACTGCCGGAGTCACGACTGGACGGCGCCCCGAACCCCGCACTGGCGGGTGATCCGCAAACCGACCCCAAGCTGCTGGGCATCACGCCGCGCCAGTACGAAATTCTCGTATTGCTCTCGCGCGGACACCCAGTCAAGACCATCAGCCGCATGCTGAATATTTCGGAAGCTACGGCCAAGGCTCATATCAGCACGCTCTATCGGCGCCTGAAGGTGCGCAGCCGCACTGAAGCGGTGTACGTTGCCAACCAGCGCGGCGCCCGCCTGCTGTCAGTGGCCTGAACTGCTCCGCGTCAGGACGATCACCGGCGTCGATATACTGGACGCATGTTTTTGTCCGTCTTCCATTGGCTGTCCAGCCGCATGCGTTCGCGGCGCCTGGCGCGCTACGCCATCCCGGATGCATTGTGGTCACGCACGCTTGCCGGCCTGCCCTTCTTGGTGGATTGGTCTGCTGCCGACCTTGCACGCCTGCGTGAAACTGCCACACTCTTCATCGCCGAAAAGGAATTCACGACCGCGCACGACCTGCCGCTGACAGACGACATGGTGGTCGCCATCGCGGTGCAGGCGAGTGTGCCAATCCTGGAACTGGGTATGGCGTGGTACGGCGGGTGGCATGGGGTGGTCATCTACCCCGGCGAGTTCATCATCCGCAAGGATGTGATGGATGAAGACGGCGTTGTCCATCACGTCCGGGAAGAGGCCGCCGGTGAGGCATGGGAGCACGGGCCCGTCATTCTTTCGTGGCAAGACATCCAGCTCGGCAGCGGTTTGGCAGAGCCGAACACGCAGCCCTACAACGTGGTCATTCACGAATTTGCGCACAAGCTCGACATGCTCAACGGAGCGTCTGACGGCATCCCCGCATTCTCGTCGCAGTTGCATGCCGACGTTGCCCGGGAAGCGTGGGCCGATCATCTCCACGCCGCGTACGACTCCTTTGCCGACCGATGTGAACAGGTTCCCGAGCATCGCTGGGGGCGCGATCCGGTCCTCTCGTTGCTTGACCCCTATGCCGCGCAACATCCGGCCGAATTCTTCGCGGTCGCTTCGGAAGTGTTCTTCACCGAGCCGGCGGCGTTGTTCGAAAGGCTGCCGGCGCTCTACTCGCTCTTGCAAGCGTTCTATTTGCAAGACCCGGCACGCCGCGTGCTGCAGGTAGGGCATTATCAGGACAGGTGCCTGCCTTGACGACATCCCGCCTGTTTCATGTTGGCTTGCTGGCCCTGAGCATGACTGCCTCGGCAGCCTGCGCGCAGCCAATGCCACCGCTGATCTTCCGAGTCACAGCATGGCTCGACGGCCAGTCTGAAACCCAACGGCTGACGATGCCAGCCGCGCCGTCAGCCACGGGCCAGCACATCACACTGCTCGCGCACACGCATACCTATGACGTTGGCGGATCGATGCCGCGGGCAGAATGGGAAAAGCGGTTCGCCGCCGGACTTCCCGACAGTACGATCCCCCTCGGCTGCGACACCACCGCATGCCAGTTCATACGTCACCGCTGGGCCAAGACGGGGATCGATGTCACGCTGCGGCCAGTGAGCGCCTCAGGCACGTTCCAGGCACTGTCGATCGGGGTGACGCTGCATCGCTTCCGGCCGTCGTCCGACGCTCAGGTGCCCTCCCAGGTCGACACGTGGACCCACAATATCGACACCTCGTTGCGCATGGGCGACAGCCGAACGCTGGATCTCGACGGCCAGGGCACGGTCACCATCGAACGTCTGGCCACACCTTGAGCGCCCCACAACAAAAAAAAGCTTTATGCGCCACTTTCGACGCAGCAGGCCGACGGATTTCAGGACGAGTGCGTTGCCCAAGCCTTTGTTTCTCTGGCATAATCGTCGTTTATTCACCCGGCAAGTGATTCACGGCTGGTCGCACGGTCATCCACCTGAAGCGCGCCGCGAATTGGCTACCTCAACCCCAGGGCCCATCATGAAAGAAGGCATTCACCCGAATTATCGCGAAGTCGTGTTCCAGGATATGTCCAGCGAGTTCAAGTTCATCACCCGCTCGACCATCCAAACCAAGGAAACGATTACGCTGGACGGCAAGGAATATCCGCTGGCCAAGATCGAAGTCTCGTCCGAATCGCACCCGTTCTACACGGGTCAGCAGAAGGTGTTGGACACCGCCGGCCGCGTCGAGAAGTTCCGCAACAAGTTCGGCAGCAAGATCGGCAAGGCTGCCAAGTAATATCGGCGCCGGAGACGGCTCAGCGCATGATCCGCTCAGTGCAGACCGTCTTAGTGGTCAGAAAAAGGCAGCTCCGGCTGCCTTTTTTGTTTCTCGGCACATGGTAGGCCGTTGGTTCGGCCGCTCTTTACGATCCGCACGTCGCTGTGCAACCCCGGCTGGGCTCGCCCGGCCTGACACCCGATGAACACCAACCGCGTCTCGCGCATCCGCCTGACCGCCGCCGCCACCCGCGAGTTGCCGCGTTGGCTGCTGCTCGCCATCTGCGTGATCTACGGCCTGTCTGGTCTGTTCTCACGCGACCCGTGGAAGAACGAAGACGCCGCGGGCTTTGGCGCGATGTGGACGCTGGCCACCGGCAACATGCAAGACTGGCTGATGCCGAACATCGTTGGGCGCCCGGTTGTGCAGGCGGGTCCCTTGGTGTACTGGATCGGCGGAGCATGCATTCGCCTGTTCGGGCAGTGGCTTGGCCCATCCGATGCGTCGCGCCTGGCAACCGCCCTCTTCTTCTTCGTTACGTGCGCCTGCATCTGGTATGGCGCATACCTGCTCGGTCGCCGCGCCGAAGTCCAACCCTTTGAATTCGTCTTCGGCGGCCAGCCCAATGCGCGCGACTACGGCCGTACGCTCGCGGACGGCGCCCTGCTGATCTTCCTGGCTTGCGTGGGGCTGGCGCAGCGCGGTCACGAGACCACGCCGCTGGTTGGCGCGCTCAGCTTCGTGGCCGTCAGCGTCTACGGGCTCATCCGGGCGCTCGATAAGCCAAAGTCGGGCAGCCTTATTTATGGCATCGGTATCGGTTGCCTGTCGTTGGCGGGCGGCCCCATTCTGCCGCTCGCCGTGACCGTGGCCGTACTGATCACGGCGCGAGCGACGCGCGTGCTGCCAGTGCAGCCGCTGTTGACGGTGGCATTGCCGGTTTCGCTGGCGCTCGGTTGGTCTTGGCCGGCCATGGCGTACGTGCTCGCTGTAAATCCGACAGACGCGGTGACATACGTGCGCGAATGGGCGCGCTTCGATCGCCACCAATACGCTGGCCCGACGGGCCATTCCCTCGGCTTCATCACGCGCAACCTGCCGCTGTTCGCCTGGCCGGTCTGGCCCCTCGCTGCCTGGGCCTGGAGAAGCTGGAGCGGCATGCGCACGGCCCCGCATATCGTCCTGCCGCTGGCCGTGCTGGCGCCTCAGATGCTGCTCTTGCTCTTGCAACCGCACCCTGGCGACGATAGCTTCCTGCTCCTCATCCCGCCGATGGCCGTCATGGCCGCCTTTGCGCTGCCCACGCTCAAACGCGGAGCGATCAGCGCCATCGACTGGTTCGCACTACTGGCGTTCACGATCCTTGGCGGTACCGTATGGCTGCTGTGGATTGCCAAGATGACGGGCTTCCCCCCGCAACTCGCGCGCAACGTATACCGCATCGTTCCCGGCTACCGGCCGGAATTCAGCTGGACAGCCCTCGCTTGCGCGCTGCTGGTGACAGCGGCATGGGTCCTTATCGTGGCGTGGCGCACGTCCCGCGCACCCAAGGCGATCTGGCGGGCGGTAGTGATCTCGGCTGCCGGCACTACGCTACTGTGGGTGTTGATGATGACCCTGTGGCTACCCACCATCAACTACGCCAAAACGTATCGCGACGTCGCGCAGTCTGCGGCGCTGGCACTGCCGCAGACGTATACGTGCGTGCAACCGATTCGCATGGGCGATGCACAACTCGCCTCGTTCGCCTACTTCGGGCATATCCGCTTCGGCAGCAGCGAAGACCATTGCGACATCCTGCTGCGCCACGACCCGTACGACTATGGCGCCCCGTCGAGCATCTCGAATTTCGAGTGGCGCCTCATCTGGGAAGGTAGGCGCCCCGCTGACCGTGACGAACATTTCCGTATGTATCGACTCACCGAAGCGGCCGCGGCAACGCATCCGCCCCCCACCCCGGCAACGGCGCGCCGGCGCAAGTTGCGTCAATAACGCCATCGGGTGCGTCTGCGATGTTCATTGCCGACATCCGTCGCATTGCCGCCCTGGCATGGCCGGTACTGATCGGCCAACTGGCTGTGATCGCCTTCGGCGTGCTGGATACAGCCATGGCCGGGCGTGCCTCTGCAGCCGATCTGGCGGCCATCGGGCTCGGCGGATCGATCTACGTGACGGTGTACATCAGCCTGATGGGCGTGCTGCAGGCGCTCGCCCCAGTCGCTGGGCAGCTCTACGGCGCGCAGAAATACAGTGAGATCGGCGAGGAAGTCCGCCAGGCCGTTTGGCTCGGCCTGGGGCTGGCGGCCATCGGCATAGTGATCCTCTGGTTTCCGGCCCCACTGCTGCGGCTAGCGGATGCGACACCGGAGCTGTCGGCAAAAGCGACTGCCTACCTGCGTTATGAAGCGCTGGCCCTGCCTGCGGCGCTCGGCTTCCGGATCTATTCGGCGCTGAACAACGCGCTGGCCCGGCCGGTGATGGTCACCGTGCTGCAACTGGCCGGGCTGGTACTCAAGCTGCCGCTCAATGCACTCTTCCTGTATGGCGGCATGGGACTGCCGGCGATGGGCGGTCCAGGCTGCGCACTTGCCTCCATGATCGTCAGCTGGCTGTGGTTTGCAGCGGGAGCGGTCATCTTGGTGCGGACTTCGGCTTACGCACCGCTCTCGATCTTCACGCAGTACTCGCCACCCAGCCGCTCCCGATTGTGGGCACTTGTCCGTCTGGGCGTACCGATGGGCTTGACCTATCTGATCGAGATCACGTCATTCACGCTGATGGCAATCTTCATCGCCCGGCTGGGTACGGTCGTGCTCGCCGGACACCAGATCGCTGCCAACCTGGGCGCCGTGGCTTACATGGTGCCGCTCTCGCTGTCGATCGCCACGTCGACGCTGGCGGCGCAGTCCATCGGCGCTCATGATCGAGCAGCGGCCCGCCGAATCGCCATGAATGGCATCAAACTCGCGATCCTTTGCGCAGCGATCGTCGGAACAGCGGTGCTCGCCCTGCGTCAGGAATTGGTCAGTCTCTACACGCGCGACACAGCCGTGATGGCGATAGCGGTACCGCTCTTACCCTTCATCGCGTTCTATCAGATGTTCGATGCGCTGCAGGTGATGACGGCGTTCATCTTGCGCGCCTACAAGATTGCGCTGATTCCGACTGTCATCTACGCACTCTCGCTCTGGGGTGTAGGCCTGGGGGGCGGCTACGTGCTGGGTTTCGGGCTTCTCGGGGACATTGCCGCCATGCTGCGCGGACCCTCAGGGTTCTGGGCCGCCAACGGCTTGAGCCTGATGGTGGCTGGGGCTTTGTTGATCAGCTACTTCAATCGCATCAGCCGCCATCCTGATTAAAGCAGGCGGCTTAATCCTTCTTTAAAGGAAAGCGAGAGGGATCACGATTGCATTACACGCGCAAAAGAAAAAACCCGCTGCAAGCAGCGGGTTTTGATTTGGCGGAGTGGACGGGACTCGAACCCGCGACCCCCGGCGTGACAGGCCGGTATTCTAACCGACTGAACTACCACTCCTTGTCGGTTCGCTCGACCAGCTTGCGCCGGCCTTGCTAACGAGCTTCTGGTTAAGCTCTTGTTTTGGCGTCCCCTAGGGGATTCGAACCCCTGTACTCACCGTGAAAGGGTGATGTCCTAGGCCTCTAGACGAAGGGGACAGAAACTGTTTTGCAACGCTTTCTGTCTTGACGCTGCGAAGACCGCGATTATAACGAGCTTCTTAGCGTTTTGGAAGCCTCTTTTCAAATTTATCTTTGAATCGAATCTTCCGGTATTTTTGGTGGAGCTAAGCGGGATCGAACCGCTGACCTCTTGCATGCCATGCAAGCGCTCTCCCAGCTGAGCTATAGCCCCGAGTTACTGCTTTTTACTGCGTTTTCGCTTCGTGTTGCAGCGAAAACAAGAGTATAGGGGAAGTATTTGTCGCTTGGCAATACCCTCCCCTAAATTTTTTCTCGAGACGCCTCACCCAGCCAGGCGGCACAGGACGACCTCGCGACCAAACACCTCGAGCACGGCATCGATCGAGGGGGTCTGTAGTTGCCCCGCCACAAGAAGACGCACGGGCATGGCGAGCTTTGGCATCTTCCAGCCATGCGCGGCGAGGACGTCCTTGAAGGCAACGCCAATGGCTTCACGATTCCACTCCGGCAGTGCGCCCAGCTTCTCGGCAAGCGCGGCAATACCGGGACGCACGTCATCCGTAAGATGCTGTGCCGCCAACGCCGGATCGATGGTCAAGTCGGTGCGGTAGAACAGCAGCGCAGTCTGCGCGACTTCACGCAGCGTGTTGGCGCGATCCTTCACCAGCGCGATGACGTCAGCCAACACCGGGCCACCATCGACCTTGCCACCCAGCTCCTCAATGAAGGGCTTCACCAGGTCAGCCAGACGCGCGTTGTCGGCTTGCTTGATGTAATGGTTGTTCAACCAGGCGAGCTTCTCGGGGTTGTATTGTGCGGGCGACTTGCCCAGATGCTCGAGGTCAAACCATTCGACGAACTGCTCACGAGAAAAAATCTCGGCATCGCCATGCGCCCAGCCGAGGCGGGCGAGGTAATTGACGACGGCCTCAGGCAGGTAGCCGGCATCGCGATAACCGGTCACGCTCATGGCGCCGTGGCGCTTGCTCATTTTCTCGCCCTGCTCATTGAGCACGGTCGGCAGGTGGGCGTACACCGGCGGCGTGCCGCCCAGGGCACGAAGAATGTTGATCTGGCGCGGCGTGTTGTTGACGTGATCGTCGCCACGGATCACGTGGGTGATCTGCATGTCCATATCGTCGACGACCACGCAGAAGTTATATGTAGGCGTACCATCCGGGCGGGCGATGACAAGGTCATCCAGCTCATCGTTCGAGATTTCGATGCGGCCCTTGACGGCATCGTCCCAGGCCACGCTGCCGCCAATCGGGTTCCGGAAGCGGATCACGGGCTGCACGCCTTCCGGCGGCGTCGGCAGGACCTTGCCGGGCTCGGGGCGCCAAGTGCCGTCGTAGCGGGGTTTCTCGCCGCGCTCACGCTGCGCCTCCCGGAGCGCGTCGAGTTCTTCGGTGCTCATGTAGCACGGGTAAGCCAGATCCTGGCGGACCATCTGCGCGATGACCTCGCGATAACGGTCCATGCGCTGCATCTGATAGAACGGGCCTTCGTCGATATCCAGATCCAGCCACGCCATCGCTTCCAGGATCACGTCAACGGCTTCCTGCGTGGAGCGCTCCACGTCGGTATCTTCGATGCGCAGGATGAAGTCTCCCTTCATCTTGCGGGCGAAGGCCCATGGGTACAGTGCCGAGCGAATGTTGCCGAGGTGGATGAAGCCGGTGGGGCTGGGAGCGAAACGAGTGCGGACGCGCTGGGTCATAGGAATGGCTGAAAGAACAAGGCCGCACGACCGAATCAGTCGCGAGCGGCCTTTATCGAAACCGAAATTATACCAACCGCACGTGGTGCGCTTGGCCAGTCCGCCGCCAAACTTTGGCACAATGACGACCGATCACTGCGCGCCTCGACGCGATCCAACCCTCATGCAACGCCGCCTCTTCCTGGGTGCCGCCGGCGCCTCCTTGCTCTCCGCCTGTACCGTGACCGGCCCATCGTCCGGTAAAACCGAAACGCCTGCGACGCCAACGACGGCCGTCCTGCCGCCATCCGCACAGCCGGCCACGCCGCCCGTGCGTGTCGGCCTGGCCCTGGGTGGCGGCGCCGCGCGCGGCTTTGCGCATATCGGCGTCATCAAGATGCTGGAGGCACAGGGCATCCAGGTCGACTACATCACCGGGACCAGCGCGGGCAGCGTGGTGGCCGCGATCCATGCGTCCGGCATGTCGGGCCTCGAGATGAATCGCATGGCACTCAAGATGGACGAGGCCATGATCGCCGACTGGGCGCTGCCGTTTGGCACCCGTTTCGGCGGTTGGCTCAAGGGTGAAGCACTGGAGAATTACATCAACCGGCTGGTCAGACACAAAACCATCGAGCAAATGCGGATTCCGCTAGGCATCGTGGCCACGGACCTGTCGAGCGGCAAGCCGATCCTGTTTCGACGCGGCAATACGGGCCAGGCAGTACGCGCTTCGTGCAGCATCCCCGGCGTGTTCCAGCCCGTGACGATCAGCGGCCACCAGTACGTGGATGGCGGCCTGGTGGCACCCGTGCCCGTGAGTTACGTCAAGCAGATGGGCGCCACATTCGTGATTGCCGTGAACATCTCGGCGGACCCTTCCAGCCAGCCGGTATCAGGTCAGGCCAGCATGCTGCTGCAGACGACGGCGATCATGGGCCAGAGCATCAACAAGACCGAACTGGCCCAAGCCGATGTGGTGATCACGCCCTCGCTGCCGTTCGTGAAGGGTAGCGACTTTACCGCGCGCAATGAGGCCATCCTCGCGGGCGAACAGGCCGCGCAAGCTGCGCTGCCGCTGCTGCGCGCCAAGCTGCGCCTGCCGCAGACCGTGCTGGCCTCACCACTCCCGCAGCACTGAAACAGCCCAGGCGCAGCCAACAAAAAAGACCGCTTCTGCGGTCTTTTCTTTTGGTGCTTGAGCGACTCAGCCGCCGTACAGTGCCAGCGGCTTGCCAGCCGCATTCGGGTCGACGCGCTTGAGCGTTTCGACGAAGTTGTCGACGCTTCCCTTGACCGCGGCACCGGTGTTCCCTTCGATACGGCGAGCACCGTTGTAACGCGTCACCCAGTACGAGGCCGTCATATCATCCACACGAATCTTGCTGCCGGTCGACGGCGCGTGCACGAACTTGTTGTCGCCGATATAGATGCCGACGTGCGAGAAGGTGTGGCGCATGGTGTTGAAGAACACCAGGTCGCCGGGACGCAGCTCGGCCATATCGACGCTGGTGCCGACGCGGCTCATCTCCACGGCGCGGCGCGGCAGCAGAAAGCCAAACGTGTCGTTGAAGACATAGCGGACGAAGCCGCTGCAATCGAGGCCGGACTCGGGAGTGTTGCCCCCGAAGCGATAGCGCAGGCCAATCATGCCAAGCGCGTTCATGACCACGTCGCCCGTCTTGCTCATCACATTCGAGATGAGGCCGGATTTGGCGTCGGGTTTGACGTCGGCGCGGACTTCCGTGTCCTTGAAGACCGTATCAGCATGTACTGCATTCGACACGATCACGCCGCAGCCGATCACAACCCCTACCGCCAGGCGCGCCATGGAATGAAATACAAAGTGCTGCATCGGTTCTCCCTCGGAAAATCGTCATCATCGGGCGTCCATATGCGGAAGCAAATGAAACCCGTCGGAATCCCGCTCAAACAATCTCGCAGGATGATAAAAGTGACACTTTGACTTGTCAAAGGCCGTTACAAACTTCCCTGAATTCATATGAGAATCATGCACTTACACATGACTTTGGATGCGCATTCTTACAAAAACCGCGCATCAAAGCGGCATGAAACGGGGGAATCAGCGGTGGATTTTAGGGGTTATCCCTCGACGGCATCAGCGAGGCTGCCGCCATCAGCTTGCAGGTATAGGGGTGCGAAGGCGACGCCAACACCGCTTCGGTGTCGCCCTCTTCCACCACTTTGCCGTCCTTCATCACGGCCACACGATGTGACATCGCACGGATGACGGCGAGGTCGTGACTGATGAAGAGATACGACAGGTTGTACTTTTTCTGAAGGGCAGACAGCAGCGAAAGCACCTGCTGCTGGATGGACACATCGAGTGCCGAAGTCGGCTCATCCAGCACCAGCACCTGCGGTTTGAGGATCAGCACTCTGGCAATTGCGATGCGCTGGCGCTGTCCGCCTGAAAATTCGTGGGGATAGCGCCCCAGTACGGTGCGATCCAGACCGACTTCGCGCAGCGCCTCGATCACACGATGGCGCCGCTCGGTCGGGTTCACGTGGGGCTGGTGCAACGCCAGGCCCTCGCCGACGATTTCCTCGATGGTCATGCGTGGCGAAAGCGAACCATAGGGATCCTGGAAAACCACCTGCATGCGCGCCCGCACGGCACGTCGCTGGTCGCGTGAAAGACGCAGCAGCGAATTGCCCAGAAAGCGCAAGTCGCCGCCTTGGGGGGCTTGCAGGCCAAGCAGCGTCTGCGCAAGTGTGGTCTTGCCCGAGCCGGACTCACCCACGATGCCGAGCGTTTCACCTTCGCGCAACTGCAATGACACGGCGTCGACCGCAGTAAAAGCGTCGCTGCGAAACCAACCGGCAAACCCTGGGCGATGGCGCGCGTACGTCACGGTCAACTGGTCGGCTTCGAGCAGCACCGGCGCAAGCGGCACCAGCGGCAGCACATCGCGCTGCGGCCGGCTCTCCAGCAGGCGCACGGTGTAGGGATGTTGCGGAGCGGCGAATACGTCGGCCGTCGCTCCGGTCTCGACGAGTACGCCCCGCTCCATCACGCCGACACGCTCGGCAAAGGCGCGCACCATGTTCAGGTCGTGGGTGATCAGCATGATGGCCATGCCGAACTCGACCTGCAGCTCGCGCAGCAATTGCAGGATCTGCATCCGAACCGTCACGTCCAGCGCGGTGGTTGGCTCGTCGGCCAACAGCAGTTTGGGCGAACAGGCCAATGCCATGGCGATCATCGCGCGCTGGCGCTGGCCGCCTGACAACTGATGCGGGAAGGCATCGAAACGGCGCGGGGCCTCCTTGATGCCGGTACGTTCCAGCAACGCAATGGCGCGCGCCTTTGCTGCACGCTTGCCCAGGCCTTCGTGCAGCTCCAGCGTCTCGACGATCTGGTTGCCGATGGTATAGAGCGGATTCAGCGCCGTCATCGGCTCCTGGAACACCATGGCGACATCCGCGCCACGCAGGCCTCGCATTTCACGCTCGCTGGCGCTCAGCAGGTCGCGGCCCTCGAAGAGTATGCGGCCGCTGTACTGGGCATCGGCCAGCAGGCGCATGATCGACAGCGCCGTGACGGACTTGCCCGACCCCGACTCCCCCACCAGGGCGAAGCGCTCCCCGACATGCAGATCGAGCGAAACATGCCTGACCGCCTCGGTCACGTCCCCGTGCTCGGATTCGAAATGCACGCACAGATCGTCCAGCCGCAGCAGCGGCCCGTCATACTTGGGCGCAGACGGCCGCAAATCAGCTCGGGTCATTTCACCCCCGCTGGTTTCTGGCGTGCACGCAGGTGCGCGAACGACAGGCGCGTGTCAAACGCGTCACGCAGCGCGTCACCCATGAAGGTCAGCAGAACGAGGGTCAACACGAGCACTGCAAAGGTCGACAGCGAGATCCACCAGGCGTCCAGGTTGGCCTTGCCCTGTGCCAGGAGTTCGCCCAGGCTGGGCGTGGAAGGCGGCACGCCCAAGCCAAGGAAATCCAGGCTTGTCAGCGCAAGAATGGCCGCGCTCATGCGGAACGGCAGGAAGGTGATGACCGGC
>JAGWNU010000290.1 GCA_028871175.1 Burkholderiaceae bacterium
CTACATGGACCGCCTCGACTACGTGTCGATGATGTGCAACGAGCACGCCTACGTGATGGCCATCGAGAAGCTGCTGGGCGTCGAGGTGCCGCTGCGCGCGCAGTACATCCGCGTGATGTTCGACGAAATCACCCGCATCCTGAATCACCTGATGTCGGTGGGATCCCACGCGCTGGACGTGGGCGCCATGGCGGTGTTCCTGTATGCCTTCCGCGAGCGCGAGGACCTGTTCGACATGTATGAAGCCGTGTCGGGCGCGCGTATGCATGCGGCCTATTATCGTCCGGGCGGCGTGTACCGCGACCTGCCCGATACGATGCCGCAATACAAGGCATCCAAGGTGCGCAACGAGAAGGCGCTGGCCGCGCTGAACGAAACACGTTCGGGCTCCCTGCTGGATTTCATCGAAGACTTCACCAATCGTTTCCCGAAGTACGTCGACGAATACGAAACGCTGCTCACCGATAACCGGATCTGGAAGCAGCGCCTGGTCGGCATTGGCGTGGTGAGCCCGGAGCGTGCGCTCCAGAAGGGTTTCTCAGGCGCCATGCTGCGCGGCTCCGGGATCGAGTGGGATGTACGCAAGAAGCAGCCGTACGAGGTGTACGACCGCATCGATTTCGATATCCCCGTCGGGGTCAATGGCGATTGCTACGACCGTTACCTGGTGCGTGTCGAAGAAATGCGCCAGAGCAACCGCATCATTCGCCAGTGCATCGAGTGGCTACGCAAGAATCCGGGTCCGGTGATCACCGACAACCACAAGGTGGCACCGCCCTCGCGCGTGGACATGAAGACCAACATGGAAGAGTTGATCCACCACTTCAAGCTCTTCACGGAAGGCATGCACGTGCCGGAAGGCGAGGCGTATGCCGCCGTCGAGCACCCGAAGGGCGAGTTCGGTATCTATGTGGTGTCCGATGGTGCCAACAAGCCGTACCGCCTGAAGATTCGTGCACCGGGCTTCGCCCATCTGGCGGCACTCGACGAGATGGCCAAGGGTCACATGATCGCCGATGCAGTGACGATCATCGGGACGCAGGACATCGTGTTCGGCGAAATCGATCGCTGAGCGCCCAGTAAACGAAGGTTTGACGCGCGGGCAAGCGCGGCTGTGAAACGAGGACGCACGCCGGGGTGAGAGCCCCGCGTCCCGCACCAATCGCAACGAACATGCTATCAGCAGAAGCTCTCAAGGAAATCGACCGGGCGGTCGCGAAATATCCCGCCGACCAAAAACAGTCCGCCGTGATGGCGGCGCTGGCGGTCGCGCAGAGCGAGAAAGGCTGGGTCTCGCCCGAAGTCATGCAGTTCGTGGCCGAGTATCTCGAAATGCCGCCGGTGTGGGTCGAGGAAGTGGCGACGTTCTACAACATGTACGACACCAAGCCGGTAGGCCGCTTCAAGTTGTCGGTGTGCACGAACCTGCCTTGTGCGCTGTCGGGCGGCGACCGTGCTGCTGAACATCTGAAGAAGAAGCTTGGCATCGGTTTCAATGAGACCACGGCCGACGGCAATTTCACGCTGAAAGAAGGCGAATGCATGGGCGCGTGCGGTGATGCACCGGTCATGATCGTCAATAACACCCACATGTGCAGCTTCATGAGCAACGAGAAGCTCGACGCGCTGATCGCCGATTTGCAGGCGAAGGCGTCCGCCAACGGAGCAGGCAAGTAAATGACCTCTCTGCACGATCGACATATCCAGCCGCTGATTCTCGCCGGCTTGAACGGCGACAACTGGCACCTAGAAGACTACGTCAAGCGCGGCGGCTACCAGCAGCTTAAGCGCATCCTGACCGAGAAGATCCCGCCCGAGCAGGTCATCGCCGACGTGAAGGCTTCGGGGCTGCGCGGCCGCGGCGGCGCTGGCTTTCCGACCGGCTTGAAGTGGAGCTTCATGCCGCGCCAATTCCCTGGCCAGAAGTATCTCGTCTGCAATTCGGACGAGGGTGAGCCCGGTACGTTCAAGGATCGCGACATCCTGCGTTACAACCCGCACGCGCTGATCGAAGGCATGGCGATCGGTGGCTACGCAATGGGTATCACCGTGGGCTACAACTACATCCACGGCGAAATCTGGGACGTCTACAAGCGATTTGAAGAGGCGCTGGAAGAGGCGCGTGCTGCGGGCCTCCTGGGCGACAACATCCTTGGTTCCGGTTTCAACTTCCAGCTGCATGCGCACCATGGCTATGGCGCGTACATCTGTGGCGAGGAAACCGCGTTGCTCGAATCGCTGGAGGGCAAGAAAGGGCAGCCTCGCTTCAAGCCGCCGTTCCCGGCCAGCTTCGGCCTGTATGGCAAGCCCACGACGATCAACAATACCGAGACCTTCGCTGCGGTACCGTTCCTTCTGTCCATCGGTCCTGACAACTATCTGAAGATGGGCAAGCCGAACAACGGCGGCTCGAAGATCTTCTCGGTGTCCGGGGATGTGGAGCGTCCGGGCAACTACGAGATCCCCCTGGGCACGCCGTTCTCGAAGCTGCTGGAGCTGGCTGGCGGGATGCGTGGCGGCAAGAAGCTCAAGGCGGTCATTCCGGGTGGTTCTTCGGCTCCAGTCGTGCCGGCCGATCTGATGATGGCCTCCGACATGGACTACGACTCGATCGCTAAGGCCGGCTCGATGCTCGGCTCAGGGGCGGTGATCGTGATGGACGAGACGCGCTGCATGGTGAAGTCGCTGCTGCGCCTGTCGTATTTCTATTACGAGGAGTCCTGCGGCCAGTGCACGCCGTGCCGAGAGGGCACCGGATGGCTGTACCGCGTGGTCGATCGCATCGAGCACGGCAAGGGGCGCCAGGAAGATCTGGACCTGCTGAACAACGTGGCCGAGAACATCATGGGCCGGACCATCTGCGCGCTCGGCGATGCCGCTGCGATGCCGGTCCGCGGCATGCTCAAGCACTACTGGGATGAGTTCGCGTATCACGTCGAACACAAGCAGTGCATGGTGCCCACCTACATTTAAGCGTGGCAGAACATGGTTGAAATCGAAATCGATGGCAAGAAGGTCGAGGTTGCCGAGGGCAGCCTGGTAATGGAGGCGGCCCGCCAGGCGGGTACCTACATTCCTCATTTCTGCTATCACCGCAAGCTGTCGGTCGCGGCCAACTGCCGGATGTGCCTGGTCGAGGTCGAGAAGGCGCCCAAGGCCCTGCCGGCCTGCGCCACCCCCGTCACCGCGGGCATGAAGGTCTTCACTGCCTCGGAGAAGGCCGTGAAGGCGCAGAAGTCCGTGATGGAATTCCTGCTGATCAACCACCCGCTGGATTGCCCGATCTGCGATCAGGGCGGCGAGTGCCAGCTCCAGGATCTGGCGGTCGGCTACGGCAAGTCCGAATCGCGCTACAAGGAAGAGAAGCGCGTGGTGTTCCACAAGAACGTGGGCCCGCTGATCTCCATGGAAGAGATGACGCGCTGCATTCACTGCACGCGTTGCGTCCGCTTCGGCCAGGAAATTGCCGGCGTGATGGAACTGGGCATGCTCAACCGCGGCGAGCATTCCGAGATCACCACGTTCGTCGGCCAGACGGTGGATTCGGAGTTGTCGGGCAACATGATCGACCTGTGCCCGGTCGGTGCACTGACCAGCAAGCCGTTCCGGTACTCGGCCCGTACGTGGGAACTGGCGCGCCGCAAGTCGGTGTCGCCGCATGATGGCCTCGGCGCGAACGTGATCGTTCAGACCAAGAACCAGCGTGTGATGCGCGTGCTTCCGCTGGACAACGAAGCCATCAACGAATGCTGGTTGTCCGACAAGGATCGCTTTGCCTACGAAGGTCTCAACAGCGACGAGCGCCTGACGCAGCCAATGCTCAAGCAGGGCGGTCAGTGGAATGCTGTCGACTGGACCACGGCGCTTGAATACGTGGCCAACGGTCTGAATAACATCAAGCGTGACCACGGCGCCGAGCAGATTGGTGCACTGGCCAGCCCGCATAGCACGCTGGAAGAGTTGTTCCTGTTGCAGAAGCTGATGCGCGGCATCG
>JAGWNU010000291.1 GCA_028871175.1 Burkholderiaceae bacterium
TTCCGAGGCTTCGTAGCGTTGCGCGTGGTCCAGGAACAGGCCATCGCCGGCCAGCTCCGACGGGTCACCACCCGTGACGAGGTTCACCAGCAGGCGGCCGTTCGACAGACGGTCGTACGTGGCGGCCATGCGAGCGGCCAGCGTCGGCGCCATCAGCCCCGGGCGCACCGCCACCAGGAAGCGCAGGCGCTTCGTCACCGGAATGAGGCTCGCGGCCACGATCCACGGGTCTTCGCACGAGCGGCCGGTGGGAATCAGCACGCCCTCGTAGCCAAGCGTATCGGCGGCCACGGCCACCTGCTGCAGATAGGTTTGATCGACCTGGCGCGCGCCCTCGGCAGTGCCGAGATAACGGCTGTCGCCGTGCGTCGGGATGAACCAGAAAACTTGCATGAAAGCTCCTCGAATCGTATTCAGCGTTAGGCGATTGCCGGTTGCGCGGGCGTCGCGGGCCGTGCGGCTTGGATATCGATCGTCATGGCAATCAGCGCGCAGCTTGTTGCGTCGTCGGTTGCCACGCAGCGTCGGCCACCTTCACCGGACGCGGAATCAGCTTCAGTGCGTGGAACGTGTCGGCAATGCGCTGCTGGTCAGCCAACGCCTCGGCGCCGACAGGCTGGATGCCGTAGGCAATGCGCGATACCGAACGCGCCACCACGGCCGGCTCCAGACCGAGCTGCGGGCCCAGGATGGTCGCCACGTCCGTGGCGTGTGCAGCAGCCCAGGTGTCGGTCTTCTTCAGTTCATCGAGCACGATGTTCAGCACATCGGGCCGTGCGCTCGCATACCCTTTCGATGCCAGGAAATACTGTGAGTTGTTCACCACGCCCGTGCCATCGGCCAGTACGCGCGCGCCGAGCTGCTGTTCGGCTGCGGCGAAGAACGGGTCCCAGATCACCCAGGCGTCGATGGCGCCGCGCTCGAAGGCGGCACGGGCATCGGCAGGCGTGAGGTTGACGGGCTGGATGTCGCTGTAGGGCACGTTGGCCTTTTCCAGCAGCTTCACCAGCAGGTAATGGACGTTCGAGCCCTTGTTGAAGGCCACGCGCTTGCCTTTGAGATCGGCCACGCTCTTGAGCGGCGAGTTCTTCGGCACGATGATCGCCTCACCGGCCGGCGCAGGCGGCTGGTTGCCGACGTAGACCAGATGGGCACCGGCCGCCAGCGCGAAGATGGTCGGCGCCTCACCGGTGGTGCCGAAATCGATGGCGCCGACGTTCAGGCCCTCCAGCAATTGCGGCCCGGCCGGGAATTCTGTCCACTTCACCTCGATGCCCTGGGCGGCGAGGCGCTTGTCCAGTGTGCCGCGCGTCTTGAGCACGGTCAGCGTGCCGTATTTCTGGTAGCCGATGCGCAGTTGCTTCCCGGCTGTAGGCGGCGGCGCATCGCTGTTGGCAAAGGCAGCGGATACGCCAACCGTGGCGAGAAGCGCTACGGCGATGTTCAAGGTTCTACGCAGGGGCGAATGGGTTGTCATGGTTTGATCGATGCGAAAGATAGGGACGGCACAATCCGCGCGCAGGCGCTGCGCGGCATGAGAACAACGGGAACGGTGTAAGAAGGTGGCGGCGCGTTCAGCGCATCAGGCCAGACATCGCATTCGCTCGGCGTCGGCCTGCGTGTGGGTCTGCGTATGGGTCTGCGCATGCGCGAGCGTTGCGGCACGCACCGCGCTGCGGCTTGAAACGATGACCTGCGCCACGGCCGGATGCCTTGCGAGCGCCAGTGCCTGATGCACGCGCTCCACGCCGTCATCCAGGCGCTGCTGCAGCGATGGGTCGACGCTCACGCCGTCATCGGCCACGACGATCTGCGAGTCGACTGCAAAGATGCCCGGCAGGATCGAGCGCGCCGCCAGCGCCGTCAGCACCGGGCGCAGCGCGTAGTCAATCGCCAGCGTGTGGGCGAGGCTGCCGCCGGTGGCAATCGGCAGCACGACCTTGTCGCGCAGCCCGCTCTGCGGCAGCAGATCGAGAAACGTCTTGAGCAGCCCGCTGTAGGCCGCCTTGTAGACCGGCGTGGCAAGAATCACCACGCCCGCCGCTTCCACCCGCGCCACCGCATCGGCGATGGCGGGGTCGGACACCTGCGCACCGAGCAGCGCATCGGCCGGCAGGCTGCGCAGGTCCAGGTGGTCCGCCTGCTCGCCGGCGCGTTGGAGCTGCGCACGCACATGGCCCAGCAGGCGCGCAGATCGCGATTGCGCCGAAGGGCTGCCGGAAATCGTCAGGATTTGCATGATGCGGATCACCCGATGTCGTTACGTCGTGTGGGCTTACTTGCCCGGTTGATAGAGCTGATCAAACTGCCCGCCATCGGCAAAGTGCGTCTTCTGCGCCTTCTGCCAGCCGCCGAACGTGTCGTCGATGGTCACGAGCTTCACCTTCGGGAATTCGCTCTCGTGCTTCTTGGCCACGGCCGGGTCGGTCGGGCGATAGAAATTCTTCGCGCCGATCTCCTGCCCTTGCGGCGTGTACAGGAACTTGAGATACGCCTCCGCGGCCTTGCGCGTGCCCTTCTTGTCGGCCACCTTGTCCACCACCGCCACCGGCGGCTCAGCCAGGATGGAAATCGACGGCACCACCACGTCAAATTTGTCCTTGCCTTCCACGCGCGAGGCCAACAGCGCTTCGTCTTCCCACGCGATCAGCACATCGCCGATACCGCGCTCGGTAAAGGTCGTGGTCGCACCGCGCGCACCCGAATCGAGCACCGGCACGTTCTTGTAGAGCTTCTGCACAAAGTCCTTGGCGGTGGCGTCCGAACCGCCCGGCTGCTTCAGTGCGTAGGCCCAGGCGGCCAGGTAATTCCAGCGTGCACCGCCGGAGGTCTTCGGGTTGGGCGTGATGACGGCGATGCCCGGCTTGACCAGGTCGTTCCAGTCCTTGATGCCCTTGGGGTTGCCTTTGCGAACGAGGAAGACGATGGTCGACGTGTACGGCGAGGCGTTGTGCGGCAGGCGCTTCTGCCAGTCCTTGCCGGTCAGGCCGCGCTCGGCGATCGCGTCGATGTCATAGCCCAGCGCCAGCGTCACCACATCGGCATCGAGCCCGTCGATCACGGAGCGGGCCTGCTTGCCCGAACCGCCATGCGAAGCGCGCAGGGTGATGTCCTCACCCGTTTCGGCCTTCCACTTCTTGGCGAATTCGGTGTTGATTTCCTTGTACAGCTCGCGCGTCGGGTCGTACGACACATTCAGCAGTGTCGTTGCCGCATGCGCACCCACGGTTCCCCCCGCCACGATGGCAGCCGCCGTAGCACGTACAAGCGTATTGAAAACAAATTTGCGAATCATCTTGCAGGCTCCGTTTCTGATCTCTGATGGATTTGGAATAGGAGCAAGACTACCGAGCGGGTCTTGTACGGGGAACGAATGGTTTCAGGGAATGTTCATTGGTTTTTGCATAAAGGCGGGGATTGGGGCTGCGCGGATGCGGGGCCAAGGGCTGTGAGCGGGGGTGCAGGCGTGGCGCTTGAGGGTCAAACCCTAGGCTTTGGGTGTTGGAGAGCCGAGCTTGGGCCTTGGACAGCGGGACGCCGGGGGTTTTGGGTGGAGGTCGGGCCTTGGAGAGGCGTTGGATCGACTGTTTTTGGGTGGAGCTTGGGGGTTGGAGGGTGGAGCTTGAGGGTTTTGGGGTGACGCTTGAGTGTTGGAGGGTCGAGATTGAGGGTTTTAGGGTGGAGTTCCAGTCTCGGACGGTGGAGCTCGAGGGTTTTTGGGTCGACTTCCACTCTTGGATGGTGGGGCTCGAGGGTTTTTGGGTGGACTTCCAGTCTTGGATGGTGGGGCTCGAGGGTTTTAGGGTCGAGTTCGGGTGTTGGAGGGTGAATTGCCCCGGCCCCAGGGAGTGTCAGTATTTCCGTGTTCAAGGGGGCTTCCTTGGCCCGGGCGTTTTTTTGTTGGTGGTGCATCTCTGTTTCACCCCCTGCCGGGGGCGACTCACTTTCTTTGTCTTGCCAAAGAAAGTAAGCAAAGAAAGGCGCGCCCGA
>JAGWNU010000049.1 GCA_028871175.1 Burkholderiaceae bacterium
AGGATTCTGGCGCGATCGCGTGCGCTGACCTTGCGCCACGCGCGCTGCGCCGCCTGTGCGGCGTCGATGGCGCGGCGCGTCTCGGCGGCGCCCATGGCGGGCACGGTGCCAATCTTCCTCCCGGTGGCGGGGTCGACCACATCGCGCGTGGTGCCGTCATCGGCATCGGCCCAGGTGCCGGCGAGGAATGCCTGCGTGCACCACAGGCCGGGGTCTTTCAGGGCGATGGGCGCGGCAGGCGCGCCCGGCAGATCGGTGCGGGTCATGGCGTCAAGCCTCCAGGACGCGTTGCAGGATGGCGAGCCCCTCTTCGAACACGGCGTCTTCGATGGTCAGCGGGAACAGGAAGCGGATCACGTTGCCGTAGACGCCGCACGACAGCAGCAGCAAGCCGGCTTCAAGCGCACGCTGCTGCACGAGCTTGGTGAAATCGGCGTCGGGCTTGCCATCCGGTGTATTGAACTCGACAGCAACCATCGCGCCCACGCCGCGCACTTCGGCAATGCGCGGCTGCCTGGCCTGGGCGGCGTTGAGGGCATCGACCAGGCGTGCGCCCAGCGCGGCCGAACGCTCGCATAGCTTTTCATCGGCGATGATGTCGAGCACCGCGTGCGCGGCCGCCACGGCCAGCGGGTTGCCGGCGTAGGTGCCGCCGAGGCCGCCGGGGGCGGGTGCGTCCATGATCTCGGCGCGGCCGGTGACGGCGGACAGCGGCAGCCCACCTGCGAGGCCCTTCGCCATCGTCATCAGGTCGGGCAGCACGCCGGTGTGCTCCATGGCAAACAGCTTGCCGGTGCGGGCGAAGCCGGTCTGTACTTCGTCGGCGATCATCACGATGCCGTGCTCGTCGCACAGCGCACGGATAGCGCGCACAAAGTCGGCGGGCATCTGGTAGAAGCCGCCCTCGCCCTGCACCGGCTCGAAGATGATGGCCGCCACCTGGCGTGGATCAATATCGGCCTTGAACAGGCGCTGGATGGCATCCAGCGCATCCTGCGTGCTCACGCCATGCAGCGCGACAGGCGCGGGCACGTGGTAAATGCTCCCCGGGAACGGCCCGAAGCCCGTCTTGTACGGCACCACCTTGCCGGTCAGCGACATGCCCATGAACGTGCGGCCGTGGAACGCGCCCGTGAGCGCGATCACCCCCGGGCGGCCCGTGTGCGCCCGTGCGATCTTGATGGCGTTTTCCACGGCCTCGGCGCCGGTGGTGAAGAACGCGGTCTTCTTGGCATAAGTGCCCGGCGTGATCGCGTTCAGGCGCTCGGCCAATTCGACGTACGAGCCGTACGGCACGATCTGGTAGGCGGTGTGCGTGAAGTGATCCAGCTGCTCGCGCACGGCTTGCACCAGGCGCGGGTGGCGGTGACCCGTATTGACCACGGCAATGCCGGCCGCGAAGTCGATGTAGCGGCGGCCTTCCACGTCCCAGAACAGCGCGTTCTCGGCGCGCTCGGCGTAGCGGTCGGTCATCACGCCGACACCGCGCGGCGTGGCGGCCAGGCGGCGGGCATTCCATTGGGCGTTCTGTTGCGGGTCTCGGGCGTTCATGGCGGTCGGGATGTGTGGGGTCAAAAAAGATGCGATGCGGGCCAGTGTCGCAGTCATTGGCCCCGTACAATGAGACCCAATCAGGTTTTTCTTTTAGAACCATTTCCGGCTCCGCAGCCCGCCATGGCAGACCATTCCCCCGCCCACCGTGCCAGCATGCTGGTCGACTACCTGCAGCGGCGCTTCGATCGATCCGACGGTTCCGGTCCCGGTGGAGAGCCCGACCACCGCCGCCTGTACCGCGTGCTGCAGGAGGGCATCCTGCGCGATGAGCTGCAGCCCGGCACACGCCTGCCGTCATCGCGGCAACTGGCGTCGGAACTGGGCATCGCGCGCAACACGGTGATCCATGTTTACGAGCAACTGGGCGTGGAGGGCTATGTCTCGGCCGGTGTCGGCAGCGGCACGTTCGTCGCCGATACCGCGCCGGACCGGCTCGACGCGGCGCCACCGGCGGTCGCTGCCGCCGCCGCGCCGATCACCGAAGCGGCAATGCCGTCTGCGCCGATGCTGTCCACGCGCGGCCGTGCGCTGGTGCGCGATGCGGGTGCGAGTTCGCGCCAATGGGGCGCCTTCATGCCGGGTGTGCCGGAGGTGCGGATGTTTCCGGCGCGCATCTGGTCGCGGCTGCACAACCGGCTGCTGCGCAAGCCGTCGCCCGCGCTGTTGACGTACCCGGTGGGCGCCGGCTACCTGCCACTGCGCACTGCGCTGGCAGACTACCTGCGCACGGCGCGTGGGGTGCGTTGCGAACCCGAGCAGATCATCATCACCGCGGGCATCCACCCCTCGCTGCAGCTCATCGCCCAGTTGCTGTGCGACGCCGGCGACAGCGCGTGGATCGAAGACCCCGGCTATTGGGGCGTGCGCAGCGTACTCACCGCTGCCGGCATCCGAACCGTGCCGCTGCCGGTGGATGACGAAGGCATGCGCTTCGACGCGCCCACGCGCACGCGTCAACGCGACAAGCCCCCCAAGCTGATGGTCGTGTCGCCTTCGCATCAGTATCCGCTCGGCTCGGTGATGAGCCTGGCGCGGCGCCGCGCGCTGCTGGCCACGGCGCACGCCACCAACGCATGGATCGCCGAAGACGACTACGACAGCGAATTCCGCTACGGCAGCCGTCCGCTGCCGTCACTGCAGGGCCTGGACGAGGGCGGCCGCGTGCTCTACATGGGCACGTTCTCCAAGGTGCTGTTCCCGAGCCTGCGGATTGGCTACCTGGTCGTGCCGCCGGCGCTCGCCGATGCCTTTGCGACAGGGCTGTCGGAGATGTTCCGCGGCGGGCAGATCCTCACGCAGGCCGTGCTCGCGGATTTCATTGCGGAAGGACATTTCGTTTCACACATCCGCCGCATGCGGGGCATCTATGCGGAACGGCGCGAGACGCTGCTGGCGTCCATCGCCGATGCATTCGGCGACGCGCTGCCCGTACATGACGGTGCCTCGGGACTGCACCTGGTGCTCGGCCTGCCGCCTGGCACCAACGATGTGGCCGTGGCCGAGCGGGCGCTGGCCAATGACGTCGTCACGCGGCCGCTCTCGCGCTATTACCAGGACGATGCACGCAGGCAACCTGGCTTGCTGCTGGGCTATGGACACGTTGAAACGGAGGCGATTGCCGCGCGGTTTCATACCTTGGCGCAGGCCGTGCGCAGCGTCGTTTGACACGTGCGCCGAAACACAAAAGCCCCGCATGTGCGGGGCTTCCTGCCGCAAGCGCTGTGCTCAGGCCAGCAGCACGCGCAGTTGCGCGTCCGCGCCTTCCACCGGCGATTTGCGGAAACCACTCTTGGCGTAGCGATGCCAGCGGCCCAGCACGGCACAGACGATGAGGTTCGCGCGTGAGGCGATATCGCTGTCGGCCGGCCATGCGCCTTGCGTCACGGCCATTCGCAGACTCTGCTTGAGCGACGCCTCGATGCGATCGAGACACTGCGCCATGCGCTCGGGCAGGCGCTCATCTTCGCCGACCAACGCATCGCCCACCAGCACGCGCGTCATGCCCGGATTCTTGTCGGCAAACGAGAGCAGCATGTGCGCGATCGCATGGGCCTGGCGCAGGCCGTGTTCTTCGCGCAGCGTGATCTGGTTGATGAGGCCGAAGACGGTCTGCTCGATGAATTCGATTAGCCCCTCGAACATCTGCGCCTTGCTGGCGAAATGGCGATAGAGCGCCGCCTCGGACACATCGAGCCTGGCTGCGAGCCCGGCCGTAGTGATCTTCTCTCCACGCGGAGGCTCGAGCATGCCGGCCAGCGTTTGCAGGATTTGCACCCGGCGCTCGCCGGGGCGCGGCCGCTTGCGGGCCGGTGGTGGTGCTTCGATGACGGCTTCCGAGGCCGACTCGGCCGCAGAAAACCGCGTTTGCGCGTTGCTCATGACGTCCTGGCCCCTCTCCCGTCCTGACTGCGGAGACTACCTGCCTGTCTAGCCGCGTCGAACAAGCCTTCGTTGTAGTTGAAGCACCGATTTTACTTTCACGCCCACATAGCCGGGCCGGTTGGCGAACAAAATCGGGGCGGCGGCCGGTTGATGTGGTGAATTTGCACGCGCGCCAACGGCTGCCGCTTGCATGGGATGCAAGGCATCGGCCGCAGCGGCCGGCTGCACGCCGGGCGCGACGCGCGGCAAGTAGCCCGTCACCCACACCGTGCCGATCCCAAGACGCCGATAGCGCTTGAGGTGAGAAAGCGTGTCTTCGACGAGGATGGCGCGCGATGGCGCAATCCGCTCGCGTGCCAGCAAGCGGCGCAGCATCAGCGGATCAGGCTTCGGGCGCAGACGACGATGCACCCACATGTGCTCGACGGCAATCTCACGCATGAACGCGCGCTTGAGGCCGATGTGCCGTAGCACCTCGCGCGCATAGGCGACCGGCGCGTTGGTCAGCAGGATCTTGCGTCCGGGCAGCGCGCGCAGCAACTGGGCGAGACCGCGCTCCGCGCGCACCATGGCGCGCAGGTCGTCAAAGCGATGGGCCTCGGCCAGGAAATCGTCCGGATCGACGCCATGGTGGCGCACCATGCCAAGAATGGTGGCGCCATAGCGGCGCCAGTAGTCGACGCGCACCTGGCTGGCGGTGGCTTCGTCGGTGCCGAGCACGCGGGCCACGTAGGCCGTCATCAGCCGGTTGATCTGCGGAAAGATCGCGTGCGAGGCGTGGTGGAGGGTGTTGTCGAGGTCGAACAGCCAGACGGGCTGTTGCACGGGCGGCGTGGGCGCCGCTACCTCGCGCGGCCAGGCGCGCGTACGGCGCGCCCGGGCCACCCGGGTGGTCTGCATCAGTGCGAGCGGATCATGGTGCCGAACGCCTGTTCGGTCAGGATTTCCAGCAGCAGCGAGTGCTCGATACGGCCATCGACGATGTGCACCGAATTGACGCCGCTCTTGGCCGCATCCAGTGCCGACGAGATCTTCGGCAGCATGCCGCCGGAAATCGTGCCGTCGGCGAACAGCTCGTCGATCTCGCGGGCGGAGAGATCGGTCAGCAGGTTGCCCTGCTTGTCCATCACGCCGGGAATGTTGGTCATCATGACCAGCTTCTCGGCCTTGAGGATTTCGGCCATCTTGCCGGCCACCACGTCGGCATTGATGTTGTAGGCCTGGCCGTCATCGGAGAAGCCGATGGGCGAGATGACGGGAATGAACGCGTCGTCCTGCAGCGCCTTGACCACCGCCGGGTTGATCGCCTCGATGTCGCCCACGAAGCCGATATCGAGAAATTGCCCGGGGTTTTCACGGTCCGGCATCTTGAGCTTCTTGGCGCGGATCAGGCCGCCGTCCTTGCCGGTCAGGCCGACCGCCTGGCCGCCGTACTGGTTGATCAGCATGACGATGTCCTGTTGGACTTCGCCGCCGAGCACCCACTCGACCACTTCCATGGTCTCTTCGTCGGTCACGCGCATGCCCTGGATGAAGGTGCCGGTCTTGCCGATCTTCTTCAGGGCTTCGTCAATCTGCGGGCCGCCGCCGTGCACCACCACCGGGTTCATGCCGACCAGCTTGAGCAGGATCACGTCACGCGCGAAGCCGTGCTTGAGCTTCTCTTCGGTCATGGCATTGCCACCGTACTTGATGACGATGGTCTTGCCGTGGAACTTGCGAATGTAGGGCAGCGCTTGCGCAAGAATTTCAGCCTTGAGCGCCGGCGCGATATGCGCGAGTTCGGGGGCGAGGCCAGCAGGGTCGGGGGCAGCAGCAGCGGTCATGACGGTGACATCCGGTTGGGCGGGTATGATGGAGCGCCGAATGTCGCGTGCTACACAAACGGAGCAGCCCATTTTCGGCAGGCGCGATTTTACAAGAAAAGCATCTCCGGTCTGACCGCGCACCTTGCGTGCCTGCCGCACCGTTGCCGCGAAAGAACACCTCTGGGGAAACATGGCCATCGCACCCGATCAGCTCGACGCCTTGCGCCCGCATCTGCTGCGCTTTGCGCAACTGCAGTTGCGCGACACGGCGCTGGCCGAAGACGTCGTCGCCGACAGCATCCTTGCCGTGCTGGAACACCCCGAGCGCTTTGCCGGCAACGCGTCGCTCAAGACGTATGTGATCGGCATCCTGAAGCACAAGATCATCGATGCGATCCGATCGGGACGGCGCGAAGTGCGTGTCTCGCTGCTTGCAGGCGCCGCCTCGGACGACGCCGACCAGCGCTCCGATGAGGCCATCTTCGACACGCTGTTCGCTGCCGATGGCCATTACGTCCGCCCGCCTTCCGACTGGGGCGACCCCGACGCGGCGCTGTCACGGCGCGAATTCTTCGATGTGCTGCAGATGTGCGTCGACCGCCTGCCCCCACGGGTGGGCCGCGTCTTCATGATGCGTGAGTGGCTGGAGCTGGAGACGGACGAGATCTGTCAGGAACTGCAAATCACCGCGACCAATGCCTGGGCACTGCTTTACCGTGCCCGCATGCGCTTGCGCGAGTGCCTGGATCTGCACTGGTTCGGCAATCAGCCGACCGCCACCTGAGTCGCATGTCAGACGCATCACCGAGAAGAACCATGCCGAACCGCTGGGGATTGCCCACCTGCCAGGAAGCCCACCGCATGCTGGTGGCCAAGATGGATCGAGAACTGCCCGCCAGCGAGCGCCTGCGCCTGCGTCTTCACCTGTTCGCATGTGATGCGTGCACGCGGTTTTCGCAGCAGATGGGATTCCTGCGCCAGGCCATGCACCGGCTGGGCCAGGACGATGCCGGCAACGACCGCCCATGAAGACATCGATGCCGGTACGCCCGGCCAACACCACGTGCGCCACCTGCGGAACCACGCTGCGTTGCGGCGCCATCGGTGACGGGACCCAACCCGATCCGGCGTGCTGGTGCGCGGCGGAAGCGGCGCTACCCGCCCATGCCCGGCTTCCGGGACAGGGCTGTCTCTGCCCGCGCTGCCTGCGTGAGGCGATCGCACGCGCGCGCGCAGTTGCCGCGTCGGACTGATCAGTCCTGGCTGTCTTCGTTCAGCGTGCGCAGCGCGCGGCGGACGTCGGCCCGGCCGCGCTGGCGTTCGGCGTGACCGCCTTGGGTGTGGGCGCCCGCCTTGCGGCCACGGGCGAGCGGCACCAGGAAATTGCGTGGGCGCGCGATGCCGGCCTGGGTGGACGGCTCGATGCGGAAGGTCAGTTTCTGGCGGGTGCCCAGCGTCTTGTTAGCCATGAGGAATGCACTCCTTTGCCCTGTGCAGCCCGCAGCGACGCCCGCCGCAGACCATCAGTGCATGTGTTCGCCGCCGTGGCCCATGGCGGGCATGTTGCCTGCGGTCAGGTCGCGTACCTTGGCCTCGACCTTCTGCTCGACGACGCGCTTGTCGGCCAGTTCCACCTTGAGCGTGATCGGCACGGTGGTGTCCTTGACCAGAGGCTGCTTCAGATCCATCAGCATCACGTGGTAGCCGCCCGGCTTGAGTTGCACGGTTTGGCCCTTTGGCAGGTCAAGCGATGGCATGGCGCGCATGCGCATGACATTGCCCTCCATCTTCATCTCGTGGATTTCAGCCGTACCCGCCACCGGCGTGGACACGCCCACCACCCTCGCGCCATCGGCCGATTGCAGCGTCATGAACGCCCCGCTCGCGGTCTGGCCGGGCACGGTGCCGCGCACCCAGGCGTCCTGCACCGTCACCTGTGCGAAAGCGGTAGCGCCGGCAAGCAGGCCAGCAGCCAGCGCAGCCACGCGAACGGAGTAACGCATCGATCGGGACATCTTCATGAAAGGCTCCTGTCGGGACAAATGTGCTGCGCATTAAAGCACAGCGCTTGTGGGGGGATACGTTAGGTGCACAATTGTGCGGCCGATTGACGCATCGCGCCGGCCAGAACCGCGCGGCGCGCACGTTTACACTTACCCGCCATGCTTTCCACACTGTCCCTTGCCGCTCCACTGCTGGATATATCCAGTCTACGCCGCCTGTTCTGGCTGCGATGGAGCCTGCTCGCCACGCAGTTGATCCTGATGCTGCTGGCACCGATGGTGTTTGCGGTGCAGTTGCCGGTGCTGCCGCTGCTGGGCGTGATGGGCCTGCATGCGGTGTTCAACCTGGTGACCGGCTTGCGCATGCGCAGCAACCCGCCGGTGCGCCATATCGAGATCACCATCCAGTTGCTGGTGGATTTGAGCGCCCTGTCTGCCCTGCTGTATTTCACGGGCGGGGCGACCAATCCCTTTGTTTCGTTTTACCTGCCCGCGCTGGCGATTGCCGCGGCCATGCTGCCGATTGCACATGTCGTGGGCCTCACGCTGTATGCGCTGGCCGCCTACAGCATGATGCTCGGCAACTACATCCCGCTGAAGCTGCTGAACGAGGCCGATGCGGTGCCGTACCACCTTGCGGGCATGTGGATCGATTTTGTGGCCAGCAGTGCGATGATCGCCGGCTTTACGGCGCGGCTGTCGGCCGCACTGCGCGAGCGTGACGCGCAACTGACCGAGGCGCGCGAGCGCCTGCTGCGCGACCAGCGTATCGAGGCGCTGATGTCGCAGGGCGCCAGCGTGGCGCACGAGATGGGGACGCCGCTGTCGACGGTGGCCGTCATCGCGGGCGAGCTGCAGCACGACGCGCGCCTGCCCAACTCTCCGCTGGCGCCGTACCAGGAAGACCTGCGTGCGATTGAACAGCAACTGGAACTGTGCCGCGCCGCACTTGCGCGCCTGCAGCGCAAACCCAGCGACGGCGCGCCTGAGCCGCTGGGCCAATGGCTGCCGGAATTCACGCAGACCTGGCAGCTGCGCCATCCGGACATTCGCCTGCACACGGAGACCTCCCCGGCGGCGCAGGCCGTGGCATTGGACGGCGTCAACGTGGGCCAGATCCTCACCATCCTGCTCGACAACGCCGCGCGCAGCCAGCAGCAGGCCGGGCGCGACCTGGTACCGCTGTTGCTGACCGCCAGGATCGATGCCAGCCCGGACGCGCAGCGCGCGCTTGGCGGCCAGAGCATGCCGCCGCAGATCGTGCTATCCGTGGTCGACACGGGCCTGGGCCTGCCGGAAGACCTGCGCACCTCGCTGGGCCGCACGCCCGTGCCCAGCCGGCACGGCGGGCACGGCATCGGCGTGTATCTTGCCGCGACCACGGCGCGCCGCCTGGGCGGCGTCGTGGTGCTGCGGCCCAACCCGCCGCAAGGCGCCATTGCCGAACTCCGGCTGCCCCTTGGCGGTCCGAAGGAACAATCGGCGCCGCCCATCATTGGGGCGCCCACCCTCTTCACATAACGCGACCGCCTCGATGCGGCTCCGGAGAAAGCCATGCAGCAACCCGCCCCCTTCCTCATCCTCGACGACGACGATGTCTTTGCGCAGACGCTGTCACGCGCGCTCACGCGCCGCGGCTTTGCCCCGCAGATCGCCCACACGGGAGGTGAGGCGCTCGCGCTCGCGCGCCAGAATCGCTTTGCCTACGTGACCGTCGACCTGCATCTGGCCGCCAGCGACAAGGGCTTGATGCCGCATGGCGGCACGGATTCCGGCCTGCACTGGATTGCCCCGCTGCGCCAGGCGCTACCCGATGCGCGAATGCTGATCCTCACGGGCTACGCGAGCATCGCCACCGCGGTCCAGGCCGTGAAGCTGGGGGCGGACGAATACCTGGCCAAGCCGGCCAATGTGGATTCCATCCTGCTGGCGCTGCAGGTGGGCGTGTCGGAAGCGGTGGCGGAGCAAACCATGGAAAACCCCGCCCCGCTGTCGGTTGCACGGTTGGAGTGGGAACACATCCAGCGCGTGCTGGCCGAGCACAACGGCAACATCTCGGCCACCGCGCGCGCCCTGAACATGCACCGACGCACGCTCCAGCGCAAGCTGGGGAAGCGGCCGGTTGCAAAGTGACGGCGCCTACCAGCGCGTATCGCGCTCCCACGCCTTGAGCTCGTCTTCGGCACGCTCCTTCGTGTAGCCGTAGCGCTCCTGGATCTTGCCGGCAAGCTGATCGCGCTTGCCGCGGATCACGGTCAGGTCATCGTCGGTCAGTTGCCCCCACTTTTCCTTGACCTTGCCCTTGGCCTGATCCCATTTGCCTTCGATCTGATCCCAGTTCATCACGTCCTCCGTTGCGATTGAGACAACGCGGCGGCCACCCGCAGCCGCCGCTGAGAAAAACCCGCCAGACTTACTTCTTGTACTTGGCGGCCACGTCGTTCTGGCATTTCGTCTTGGCGTCGCCCGACATGGCGTCGCAGCGCTCCTTGGCCGCCTTGTAGTCGGCATCGTTGCGGTCCTTGACGGCATCGCGACGCGCTTCGCTGACGTCCTTGGCGTTGCCCGTGGCCTTCGCGTGGCTTACCTCTTCGCCGCTCTTGGCTCGCGTGTAGGCGGCCTTCGCGTCCTTCATGCAAGTGTCCTTGTCGTTGCCTTTGAGCGCATCGCACTTGGTCTTGGCAACGTCGTAATCGGCTTCCGCCTTTTCCTTGGCGGCGCGGTTGCGTGCAGCCTCGGTGCCGTCGCGCTCCACCCTTGCATTGGCCTTGGCGACGTTGTAATCGCCCTTGGCCTGCGCACGGCAAACGTCGCGATCGTTACCCTTCATGGCGTCGCATTTGTCCTTGGCGGCCTTGTAGTCGGAATCGGCCTGCTTGACGGCGTTGTCATACGCAGTGCGCTTGGCGTCGTTGGGAGCGGACGCGGTCGGCGCGGGCGTCAACTGGGCATGGGCCAGCCCCAGCGGGGCGCACGCAAGCACGCAACAAATAGCCAGGCGTCGGATCGGTTTCATACGCTTCTCTCCTTGTCGTGGTGTTGGGGTCGCGCACACGAAGTACGCGGCGCGCATGTGTTCTTGCGGCACCACCTCTTCAGCAGATAACGGGCCCGCCCCACCTCGATACGGAACAAACCCTTGTGCGCACTGGCCTTGGCGGGGCTCCAAACAAAACGGGCCGCATCGTCTCCGATGCGGCCCGCTGGGCGTGCGCAATGTCGTCGTTACAACACGTAGCGCGAGAGGTCTTCGTTGCCGGACAGTTCGTTCAGGCGTTCATCGACATAGGCCGCATCGATCGTCACGGTCTCACCCGACGATTTGTGCGCGTGGAACGACAGGTCTTCGAGCAGGCGCTCCATCACCGTGTACAAACGGCGGGCGCCGATGTTCTCGACCTTCTCGTTCACCGAGCAGGCAATCTCGGCCAGGCGGCGGATGCCATCCTCGGCAAAGACAAGGTCAACGCCTTCCGTCTTCAGCAGTGCCTGATATTGCTTGGTGAGGCTGGCGTCGGTCTGCGTGAGGATGGCGCGGAAGTCGTCCACCGACAGCGAATCCAGCTCGACGCGGATCGGGAACCGGCCCTGCAACTCAGGAATCAGGTCGCTCGGCTTGGACAGGTGAAACGCGCCCGAAGCAATGAACAGGATGTGATCGGTCTTGATCATCCCGTACTTGGTGTTGACCGTCGTGCCTTCCACCAGCGGAAGCAGATCGCGCTGCACGCCCTGGCGCGACACCTCGCCGCCGCCGACTTCGCTGCGGCTGGCGATCTTGTCGATTTCATCCAGGAACACGATCCCGTTCTGCTCGACGTTGGCGATGGCCTTGTGCTTGAGTTCGTCCTCATTGACGAGCTTGGCCGCCTCTTCGTCGATCAGCAGCTTGAACGCCTCGGCCACCTTCATCTTGCGGCGGTGCTTCTTGCCCTGGCCCAGGCCCGCGAACATCGAACGGATCTGCTCGGTCATGTCTTCCATGCCGGGCGGCCCCATGATGTCCATGCTCGGCACGCCGGCCGACACCTCGAGTTCGATCTCCTTGTCGTCGAGCTGGCCTTCACGCAGCTTCTTGCGAAAGGTCTGACGCGCGGTGGAGTCCTTCTCTTCGGGCTGTGCGAAGCCGATGTCGCGCGGCGGCGGGATCAGCACGTCGAGCAGGCGATCTTCCGCCGCATCTTCGGCCTTGGCGCGCACCTTCTTCATCTCGGATTCGCGCGTCTGCTTGACGGCCATCTCGGCCAGGTCACGCACGATGGTGTCGACATCGCGGCCGACATAGCCCACCTCGGTAAACTTGGTGGCCTCGATCTTGATGAACGGCGCGTCGGCCAGCTTGGCCAGGCGGCGGGCAATCTCGGTCTTGCCCACGCCGGTCGGGCCGATCATGAGAATGTTCTTGGGCGTGATCTCCTGGCGCAGCGGCTCGCCCACCTGCTGGCGGCGCCAGCGGTTGCGCAGCGCCACGGCGACGGCCTTCTTGGCGTTCTGCTGGCCGATGATGTGCTTGTCGAGTTCGGAGACGATTTCCGACGGTGTCATGGTCTCAGACATGGGGAATCCTGTCAGTGCGTGCGGCGAGTTTGCGCGGCGCGGTCGGCCCGCTTATTCCAGCGTCTCGATCACGAAATTGGTGTTGGTGTAGATGCAGAGTTCGCCGGCGATCCTGAGCGACTTCTCCACCACGTCGCGCGGCGCGAGATCCGTGTTCTCCATCAGCGCCTTGGCGGCCGATTGCGCATATGCGCCGCCCGAGCCGATTGCAGCGATGCCGCCTTCGGGGTCGAGCACATCGCCGTTGCCCGTGATGATGAGCGTGGACTCGCGGTCGGCGACGATCAGCATCGCTTCCAGGTGACGCAGGGCGCGGTCGGTGCGCCAGTCCTTGGCAAGGTCGACGGCGGAACGCAGCAGGTTGCCCTGATGCTTCTGCAACTTGGCCTCGAAGCGGTCGAGCAGAGAAAAGGCGTCGGCGGTGGCACCGGCAAAACCGACCAGCACCTTGCCGTCATAGATGGGACGGACTTTGCGGGCCGAGCCTTTCATGACGATATTGCCCAGCGTGACCTGGCCGTCGCCGCCCAGCGCAACCTGGTTGCCGCGCCGCACGCTGACGATGGTGGTGCCGTGATACTGTTCCATGCGCTTGTTCCTAGGGTCCGGCCGGCCCGACGCGAGCCGGCCAAAGAATTCCATACTTGGCGCCAGCCCCTAGGATTTCAAGCGCGACTTCGGCGGAGGCGCAGGATTTTTGTGGCCCGAAGCTCGCTTCCGACAGGTTCAGTGGGTGACGTCGAAGGCGTACGTGCGCTCATCCAGACGCGGCACGAGCCTGTAGCCCTTGCGCGCCGCCCACACATTGATGTTGAAGTACAGCGGAATCACACCGTAGTCGCGCATCCCGATCTCCGTGGCCTCCTGCAGCAGCTTTTCGCGCTCGGCATCGTCGATGGTCTGGAGGGCCTCGGCCAGCTTGGCATCCAGCGCGGGGTTGGAATAGCGCCCCCGGTTGGAGGCGCCCCAGCCGCGCGCCGGGTCGTAGGTGGCCAGCAACGCCTTCAGGCTGGAGCTGGCTTCGCCCGTGTCGGCACCCCAGCCCGCCTGCAGGAACGAAAACTCCAGCTTGTTGGCGCGCGTGAAGAACGTCGCCGAGGGCATCGCTTCGACCTTGGTCGCAATGCCCACGCGCGAGAGCATCGAGGCGATGACTTGGGCGACGCGATCGTCGTTCACGTAGCGATTGTTGGTCGCGTGCAATGTGATTGCGAAGCCTTCTGGGTAGCCGGCCTGCGCGAGCAGCTTCCTGGCCGCCGCTGGGTCGGCCACCGGCGCTTTCAGGTCGGGCACATGGCCGAACAGCGCACTGTTGACGAGCTGGCCGGTCGGCTCGGCGGCGCCTTCCATGACCCGATCGACGATGGCCTGGCGCGAGATGGCCCGCGAGATCGCCTCGCGCACGCGCGGGTCCTTGAGCGGATTCTTGGCCAGCGGCTTGCCCGCCTTGTCGGTCACGAACGGCGAGACGTCGCGGTTCGAATCCAGGTGCAGATACATCATGCGAAACACCGGCATCCTGAACACCGAGACGGCCGGGTCCGACGACAGCTTCTTGATGTCGGACGTCGGCACGTTTTCGATGACCTGCACGTCGCCGGCCAGCAGCGCGGCCACGCGCGGGGCGTCCGCGGTCAGGATGCGCAGCGTCACATGTTCCCATTGCGGCTTCTTGCCCCAATAGCCATCAAACCGGGCAAGTTCGAGGCGGTCGCCCTTGGCGAAGGAGACAAACTTGAATGGCCCCGTACCGATCAGAGCGCGGCCGTTGTTGAAGTCGTCCGGGCCGGCCTTCTCAGCCGCCTTCTTCGAGACGATGTAGATGGTCGACAGGTCGTTCGGCACCAGCGGGTACGGGCCATTCGTGGTGATGCGCACGGTCAGCTTGTCGACTGCCGTCACATCCTTGAAGCCGCGCGTGTAGATCGTATACGGCGACGGGCTGTTCTTGATGGTGGCCGGGCGTGCCAGCGAGTAGACGACGTCGGCCGAGGTGAACTCGCTGCCGTCATGAAAATGCACGCCGGGGCGCAGCTTGATTTCCCACACCGTATCGCTCACGGCCTTCCACGAGGTGGCCAGCCCGGGCTTCAGGCGCATCTTCTCGTCCTTGGCGACCAGCGTCTCGAACATGTGCTCGGCGACATTGGCGTTGGGCGTGACGTTATGGAAGTGCGGATCGAGCGAGGTGACGTCGCCCGAGAGTCCGATGACCAGCGTCGATGGACCGGCGGACGACTGGGCAAACGAGACGACCGGCGCAAGCGCCGTGGCAAGAGACAGCGCGGCGACGACACTCGCGGCGCGCAGCAGACGCAGAACCGGCATGACGATCCCCCGAAGTTCGTGACGGAAACAACACGTTCGGCGATTGTCGGGACCCGATGACACCGGTGTCAACGGCTGCGTGGCAGGGTATGCGCAGGCTCAGTGATGCTGCCCGCAATCGCAGTCGTCACCATGCTGGTGATCGTGGTCGCCGTCCCAGTCCTCGTCGTGATCGTCGACGGCCCAGGCCGGGAACGGATCCGGCAAGGCGGCCCAGGCATCCGGGCCGGCAGCCATCTCGGCAGCGCTCAGCAGGCAGGCGTCGAGCTGCGCGACCAGCGCGGCCTCGTCCAGGTCGGTGCCGATGAAGACGAGCTCCTGACGACGGTCGCCCCACGGCGCGGCCGCACCGTTGTCGTGCATCTTGTCGATGATGTCCGCGCGGGCTTCCTCCTCATCGGGCCATTCGGCTGCATCGATAGCGGCCCACCACGCGCCTGCTCCGCCATGGCGCATCACGCCGCCGGCCTGGCCCCAGCTCCCGGCAATGTCCATGCGCGAGGCCAGCCAGAAATAGCCCTTCGAGCGCAGCACGCGGCCGTGTTCGCGCAGCCAATCGGTGTGCATCAGGTCCCACAGGCGCTGCGGGTGGAACGGCACGCGGCGGCGATAGACGAAGCTGCGGATGCCGAGCGCCTCCGTTTCGGGCACGTGCTCGCCGCGCAGCTCCGCCAGCCATGCCGGCGCGGCGGCGGCGGCATCGAAATCAAACCGGTGCGTGTTGAGAATCTCGTCCAGCGGCACCTTGCCGAACGATGCCGGCACGATGTGCGCGCGCGGGTTCAGCGAATGGAGGATGCTGCCCAGGCGTGCGCGCTCGGCGTCGCTCACGAGATCGATCTTGTTGAGCACGATCACGTCGCAGAACTCGACCTGTTCGATCAGCAGGTCGACGACGGTGCGGTCGTCGTCTTCGTCGCGCGCCTGGCCGCGGTCGGACAGAAAATCGGCAGCGTCGTAGTCGGCAAGGAAATGCTGGGCATCGACCACGGTGACCATGGTGTCCAGGCGCGCGAGGTCGGACAGCACATCGCCTTGCTCGTCTTCAAACGTAAACGTCTCGGCAATCGGCAGCGGCTCGGCGACGCCGGTCGACTCGATCAGCAGATAGTCGAAGCGGTCTTCGCGCGCGAGACGGGCAATCTCTTCAAGCAGGTCTTCTCGCAGCGTGCAGCAGATGCAGCCGTTGGAAAGCTCGACCATGCGCTCGTCGGTGCGCGAGAGCTGCGCGCTGGTGGCGGTGCCGTCGCCGACGAGCTGGGCGTCGATATTGACGTCCGACAGGTCATTGACGATCACGGCCACACGCTTGCCCTCGCGGTTGGCGAGCACGTGGTTGAGCAGCGTGGTCTTGCCGGCGCCCAGAAAGCCGGACAGCACGGTGACGGGAAGCGGACGGGACATGATCGTGACCTATAAAGCAAAACAGCCCGGCTCTACACCGGGCTGCCAATTCAAACAAGCACTGCGCGCGCCTCAATCGCCCTGCAACTTCTGGCGCTTTTCGCGGCGCTCCTGCGCCTCCAGCGACAGGTTGGCGGTCGGGCGGGCCAGCAGACGCGGCACGCCGATCGGCTCGCCGGTTTCATCACAGTAGCCGTAGTCGCCGGCATCGATGCGGGCGATCGACTGCTCGACCTTCTTGAGCAGCTTGCGCTCGCGGTCACGCGTGCGCAGTTCCAGCGCGTGCTCTTCCTCGATGGTGGCACGGTCGGCCGGGTCCGGCACAACGACGGTCTCGCGCAGATCGCTGACGGTCTGGTCGGCATTCTTGAGAATGTCGTCGCGCATTTTTACAAGCCGGTCTTTGAAGAAGGCGAGCTGCGCCTCGTTCATGTAATCCTTCTCGCCCATCTTCAGGATTTCGGCTTCGGTGAGTAGTTTCTTGCTGCTCATGGTTGCTGCAGATGATCCTGGTAAATCGCGCGCCGTGTCGGCTGTCGCGTCGTCCTTGCGCGGGGATGCGCCGGACTCGTTCTCGCTGGCGGCGGACTTGCCGCCCCGCGCGCCTCCCATTGCCTCTCCCGCAGCGGCGCCCCCTGCCGCTTTTTTTCGGGTGGCTGGCGCAGCCTGGGCTGCTGCCGACTCCACTTCAGACCGTCCGGCACCGCCATCGGCGCCGCGCCTGTCCTTGGTCATTGTCACCATCGCCTGCTCCTCCTGCCGGACGTGCTTCGGACGACGTGCTTCAAAATCGACCTATTGTATCTGAACGATATTAACTGAACTATCGGAGAAACACGGACAGGAAATCGGCCCCGGACCGCCCGCCGGTGCCACCAGAACGAGGGGGGAGACCGTTCGGATCAGGCCAGGCAGTTCTCCAATCCTTTCAGAATCGTTTCGCGCGGCAGGTCCACGCCGATAAACACCATCCGGTTGGAAGGGGTCTCGCCGTCCCATTTCCCCCCCACGTCGCTGCCCATGAGCTGGTGCACGCCCTGAAACACAACCTTGCGGTCGACGCCTTCCATATACAGCACGCCCTTGTACCGCAGCAGCTTCTCGCCGTAGATATTCAGCACGCCCGAGAGGAATTCCTCCAGCTTGGTGTAATTGAACGGCCGTTCGCTGCGGAAGACGAACGAGGCAATGCGGTCGGTATGGTGCGCATGCCCGTGATGATGGTGATGGCCGTGGCCGTGGTGGTGCTCATGATCATGGTCGTGATCACAATCGGCCGAGCAGGCGTGGTCATGATCGTGATCGTGGTTGTGATCATGATCGTCTTCGCGCAGGAAGTCGGGATCGATCTCGAGCTTGGCGTTCAGATTGAAGCCGCGCAGGTCGAAGATCGTGTCGATCGGCGTCTCACCAAAATTGGCGGTGCGGATCGGGGCGCGCGGGTTCATATGCAGCAGGCGGTGGCGCAGTGCGTCCACATCGTCGGCGGACACCAGATCGCTCTTGGTGATGAAGATGGCGTCGGCAAAACCCACCTGGCGCTGCGCTTCTTCCTGCTTGTCGAGCTGCATGTTGCCGTGCTTGGCGTCGACCAGCGTGATGACGGCATCCAGCAGGTAGCGGCTGGCGATCTCGTCGTCCATGAAGAACGTCTGGGCCACGGGGCCGGGGTTGGCGACACCGGTGGTCTCGATGACCACGCGGTCGAACTGGATCTGGCCGTTGTCGCGGCGCGTGAGCAGGTCGGACAACCCCTGCACCAGGTCGCCGCGGATCGTGCAGCAGATGCAGCCGTTGCTCATCTGCACGATCTGCTCATTGCCGTCCTGCACGAGGATGTCGTTGTCGATGTTCTCTTCGCCGAACTCGTTTTCAATCACGGCGATCTTCATGCCGTGCTGTTCGGTCAGGATGCGCTTGAGCAGCGTGGTCTTACCACTGCCGAGAAAGCCCGTCAGGATGGTGACCGGGATCATTTTGGACATGGTGCGTTTCCTGTCGTGTGGTGGGCCGCTGGATGCGCGCAATCCGCGCAGGCGCCCTTGATGGTGAGTTCAGCATGGTCGGCTGCGAAGCCGGCGGGCAAGGCGGCCTTCGGCATGGCGGGCGGCTCGGCGCTTTCCAGGCAGAAGTCGCGCCCGCATTGCGTGCAGTGGAAATGGCTGTGCGAGCGGTGCGCTGCTTCGCGCGCGGCGTCATGCTCGGCCAGGCTGAAGCGAAAAACCCGATCGGCCCCAGCCGTCTTGTGGACGATGCCGCCGGCCACGAGCCAGTCGAGCACGCGGTAGACGGTCACGCGGTCGATGCCGGAATCGTCCGGCAGCGCGTCGCACACGGCCTGGTGCGAAAGCGGATCGGCGCCCTGCATCAGCACGGCCAGCACACGCACGCGGGGCTCGGTCACGCGGCTGCCCAGGCCGCGCAGGCGCGCGCGGGCAGCGTCTTCAGGCGAACGGGATTGCGAAGTGGCGAGATCGTCGCGCGGGGCCGGGGTGTTCATGCGCGGGATTGTCCCACGGGGCGCGGATTGCTGCAATTGAGTTGCAATTGGGCGCCCTTGCGCCGCCCAGGGTTTTCTCTCGCGCTTTGGTGCCGCTTACGCCGCAAACATCAGACACACGGGCGTCGGCACCTTCGCCACGACCGTGGGCTGGTCCAGCTTGCCGGTTTGTCCGTCGATGCGCAGCCGCAGGATGGTGTCGCCCTTCTGGTTGAGCACGTAGACATAGCTGCCGTCGGGCGCCATCGTCATCGCGCGCGGGAAGTGCACACCTTCGCTCCAGTACTGAAGCGGCGCGAGCTTGCCCGAGGCGTCAATGCTGAACGCGGCCACGCTGTCGGCCAGCGGGTGGTCCGACTTCAGCTTCCGGTTGCTGGCGTAGAGGAAGCGCCCTGACGGATGCATCAGCAATTCAGCGCCGCTCTTCTGGCCGGTGTAGTCGGCCGGGGTGGTGGAGATGCGCTGGCGCTCTTCCAGCACGTGGCCGGTGGCGGGGTCGTAACCGTGGCAGGCGACCGAGCCTTCGAGTTCATTGATGACGTAGAGCAGCTTGCCTTGCGGATGCAGCGCCAGGTGGCGTGGGCCGCTGCCGGGCTTGAGCTGCGCGCGGTCACGCGGGGCGAGCTTGCCGCCCTCAATGGCGAACACGTTGATGCGATCGGTACCCAGGTCGGTGCCGATCACGTGGCCGCCGGTGGTGTCGAACAGCATCATGTGCGCGTGCGGCGCTTCCTGTTCGGGGCGGGGGCCGGAACCGGTGTCCTTGAAGATGCCGGACACAGTGCCGAGCTTGCCGTCCTCGCTGATCGGCAGGAGGTTGTACGCGCCACCGCTGTAGATCGACACGCACAGGTGCTTGCCGTCCGGCGACACGACCACATGCGCGGGGTTCGTGCCCGACAGCGACAGCGGCTGGCGGTTCAGCAGCGTCAGCTTGCCGTCGTGCGGGTCAATCGCATAGGCCTCGGCGCTACCGTTCGGGCGGCCCTCGTAGACCTCCAGTTCGTTGATGGCGTACAGGAACCGCTGATTCGGGTGCACGGCCAGAAACGACGGATTGGCACTCTCGACCACCTGCACCTGCGTCCACGCATCGCCGCGCGGCGCCAGCACGTAGATGCCGCGTGCGGCCGGGCCACCGGCAGTGCCGCCGGGCGCATTGAACGTGTAGGTACCGACATAGGCAAAGCGGGGAGGGCGCGCATTGCCTGCGGGCTGCGCGCCCGACGCGGCGGATTGCTCGCCCGCCTGGGCCATGACGGTTTTGGGAAGAGCGCCCAGCAAAGGCAAGCTACCGGTCCACTGCATGAAAGTTCGACGAAGACGATTGGTCATTGGATGGCTCCATCAAACACGCACGGACATGGCGTGGTGGAAGATGTTGTTCGGATCATACCGGTGCTTCACATCCTGCAGAAACGCGTACAGGTCGCCGCTGCCGTAATAGAGTTGCGGCCAGAACGGGTAGGCGAGCATGTCGACGTCGGGGTAGTTGATGTAGCAGCCCTCGTACCGGTCGCCGGGGTATGGCGTGCCGCTGTGCGGTGCGGGCACATCAGGCGCGCCGTAAACGTCGCGGTAAAAATCGCTGATCCAGCGCAGGTGGCCGGCATCGTCGGCAGCGGCGCCCCAATACGTCTGGTACTGCAGCTTCATGATGGATGCCCGCTGCGGCACGGCGGTATCGCCAATGCGCTCGGTCTTGTTGACGGCGCCGCCGTACGAATCGACTTGCAGCAGCGACTGGCTCAGGTCGACACCCGGCATCGTCCGCGTGAGGTGCGCGTAGACGCGCTGCGCCTCACGCGCCGTGAAGCCGCGTTTCATATAGGCCGACTTGTATTTGCCACGTTGATTGGCACCTGAGCCGTTCAGATACTGCGTGGCCGTCAGCCAGTCGTATTGCACGATGGTGTGCGGCTTGGAGCAGAGCAGTTGCCCCACACCCTGCCTGTGCGCGGGGCCGTAGCCGGGCGGGCGCCCTTTGACCGGCGTCGGCGCGCAGGCCTGGAAGCGGTTCAGAAAATCATTGAGGACAGAGAGATCGCGGCACGTGCCATCCGGATTGCAGAACTGCGTGAGCAGCACGATCTGCCCCGACGATTTGTGCGTGAGCTTGAGCAGCGAGAACATGCCCCACGTGTCCGGGTCCTTGCCGCGCGTCTCCCAGTATTCGCCGTAGATGCGCAGCAATTCGGCAAAGCGCTGTGGCGTCATCGTGGCCCAGTCGAAGGCTACGGTGGCGAGTGCCACTTCCTGCGGCGCCTCGGGCAGCTTGGCGAACGTGTAGCCGGTGATGACGCCGAAGTTGCCGCCGCCCGCGCCGCGACATGCACGGAACAGATCCGGATCGTGCGCCGCATCCACCGTGCGCGCAGCCGCCTTGCCGGTTCTATCTACGGTGACGATGTCCACGGCCGAGAGCCAATCCACCGTCAGCCCCTGCAGCCGCGAGAGCAGCCCATACCCGCCGCCGCAGATGTGTCCGCCCGCGCCCACCGAATAGCACGAGCCGCCGGGCAGCGTCACGTTGTGGCGCTTGTACAGCTCCAGGTAGCCGTTCCAGTTCTGCGTGCCGGCCGGAA
>JAGWNU010000050.1 GCA_028871175.1 Burkholderiaceae bacterium
GAACGGGTGCTTAGCTCAGTTGGTAGAGCGGCGCCCTTACAAGGCGTAGGTCGGGAGTTCGAGCCTCTCAGCACCCACCACCGTTCGCAATGCCGTTCCGCACTTCGAACCGTCCGCCCAAAATCTGGAGCGGTAGTTCAGTCGGTTAGAATACCGGCCTGTCACGCCGGGGGTCGCGGGTTCGAGTCCCGTCCGCTCCGCCAATACACTGCAAAGGCCCGATTCGTTCGGGCCTTTGTCATTTCCGCGGCAGTCACCTCGCAGCTTGTCGGGGGCGCTATGCCGCGATTGTCCGGAATGTCGACAGCACCTGATAGAATCGCCGGATTTTCCACCTTCCCTTCATCTCCGGTCCAGCATGCTTGATTTCGTACGTACGCATCGGCGCTTGATGTTTCTGGTGCTGCTGATTCTGGTGTTCCCATCGTTCGTGTTCTTTGGCGTGCAGAGCTACTCGAGCTTTATGGACAGCTCGCACGACGCCGCCAAGGTGGACGGCAAGGTCATCACCACCAACGAGGTCGATGCCCGCGTGCGCGAGCAAACCGAGCGGCTGCGCCAGATGCTTGGCGCGCAGTATGATCCGCGCCAGTTCGAAGGGCCGCAGATGCGCCGCGATGTGCTGGACGGCATCATTCAGCAGCGCGTCCTGGCCAACGAAGTCACGCGTGCAAATCTGAATGTCTCGAACGACAAGATTCGCGACACCATTCTCCAGATCCCTGCAGTGGCGGCTTTGCGCAAGCCTGACGGCTCGTTCGATCAGGAAGCATACGTGCGCCTGCTGGCCGCACAGAACATGACGCCCGAGCAGTTGGAGGGCAACCTGCGCTTCGAGCTTGCGCAACAACAGATTCCGCAATCGATCGTGGCGACGGCCTTTGTGCCGAAGTCGCTGGTAGACCGTCTGATTCAGGCGCGCGACCAGCAGAGAGAGGTGCAGGCCCTGTTGTTTAAGCCGGCTGACTATGCCGCCAAGGTCACCGCAGATGACAAGGCGATCCAGGCTTATTACGACGCGCACCAGCAAGCGTTCTCGGTGCCCGAGCAGGTCAAGGCCGAGTACGTCGTGTTCTCCGGCGAGGACATGATGAAGCAGATTCCGGTCACGCCCGAGCAGCTCAAGGAGTACTACGACCAGAATGCAGCGCGCTTCAAGACACCGGAGGAGCGTCGCGCCGCGCATATTCTCATCAAGCTCCCCGACAACGCCAAGCCGGCCGATAAGGACGCGGCCAAGAAGAAGGCAGAGGAGGTGCTGGCAGAGGTGCACAAGAACCCGGCAGCCTTTGCCGATCTGGCCAAGAAATACTCGGGAGACCCGGGCTCGGCCGCGCAGGGCGGCGAACTGGGTTTCCTATCCAAGGGTGCGACCGTGCCGCCGTTCGAAAGCGCCTTGTTTGCGCTCAAGCAACCGGGTGACATCAGCGACGTCGTCGAGACCAGTTTCGGTTTCCACATCATCAAGCTCGAAGAAGTGAAGGGCGGCGGCGTGCAGCCGCTTGAAGCCGTCAAGCCGGAGCTCGAGCGCGAAGTGCGTACGCAACTGGCCAACAAGAAGTACTCGGAGCTGGCCGATGCGTTCTCCAACACGGTGGAGGATCAGTCGGACAGCCTGAAGCCGGTCGCCGACAAGCTCAAGTTGCAGATTCAGACCGCCGACAACGTGACGCGCACACCGAATCCGGCGCTGGCCAGCAGCCCGATCGGCAACGACAAGGTGCTCAAGGCCCTGTTTGCCGACGACGTCATCAAGAATCACCGCAACACGGCGGCAATCCAGGTGGGCCCCACGACACTGGTTGCCGCGCGCGTGGCCGAGTATCGTCCCGCCACCGTCAAGAAACTCGCGGACGTGCGTGAACAGGTCAAGGCCAAGGTGATCGCGGAAGCGTCTGCCGCGCTGGCCAGGAAGGCGGGTGAAGAGAAGCTCGCCGCCCTGAAGCAGAGCAACAGCGCAGATGGCTTCGGCGCTGTGCAGACGGTTTCGCGCCAACAGGCACAAGGAACGCCGCCGGCGGCGCTCACTGCCATCCTGCGTGCCGATGCCACGAAGCTGCCGACGACTGTCGGCGTGGATCTCGGCCCGCAGGGCTATGCCCTGTATCGCATCAACAAGGTCTTGCCGCCCGCCAACGTGGATCAAGCTCGCCGCGCGGCGGATGCCCAGCAGTTGGCGCAGGTTGCTGGCCAGGCCGACTTCAACGCCTACTACGAAGCACTCAAGGCGCGTTCGAAGGTGAAGATCAACAGCAGTGCGGTCGACGCCCAGAAGCCTGCCAATACGGCGGACGACGCCTCCTGAGCAACCAGACGTCGATGAAGAAAGGCCCCCAATTCAGGGGGCCTTCTTTTTATGCCGACGATAGTGGCGCGAATCAAGCGCCCGAGCGTCGTTTGAGCATCGGTTCCAGCTTGGGCCAGACGTTATCGAGCATCGTGGGCTGAGCCTGGGCGACCGGGTGGATGCGGTCATCCTGAAACCAGTCCGGTCGCTGTACCACGCCATCGAGCAGGAACGGCACCAGCGGCAATTTGTACTGCTGCGCCAGCTTGCCGAACATGGCGAAAAAACGTTCGCTGTAGTCGGGCCCGTAGTTGGGCGGAATGCGCATGCCCACCAGCAGCACCTTGGCGCCGGCCGCCTGCGACGTCTCGATCATTGCCTTGAGGTTGGCCTCGCTCGAGGCCAACGACAGGCCGCGCAGTGCGTCGTTGGCGCCCAGTTCGAGGATGACGATCGAGGGTTTCTCGCGCGCCAGCACAGCCGGCAGCCGTGCCCGCCCGCCCGCCGTCGTGTCGCCGCTGATGCTTGCATTGGCAACGCTATAATCAGGCTTCCGCTCTTTCAGGCGCCTGTCGAGCAGCGTCACCCAGCCGGTGCCTTGTGCCAGGCCATACCCGGCAGACAGGCTGTCGCCCAGGACCACCACGCGGCGCGACGTCAGAGAAGCCTGCGCGGCAAGCGATCCTCCCATCGGCAGCATTCCGAGCACCCCGCAACCGAGCGCGAGCACCAGCAACTTGACGCTGTGCCTTTTCTTACCAACCTGTCCGATCATGTCGTCTTCTGCTACCTGTGTGATTGAGGTCGATTCGCTGCACAAGACCGTGCGCGATGCCACGGGCGAGTTACCTATTCTGAGCGATGTTACCTTCCGCGTGGAAGCCGGCGAGACGCTCGCCATCGTCGGTGCGTCGGGTTCGGGCAAATCGACGCTCCTTGGTTTGCTTGCCGGGCTGGATCTGCCGACGTCGGGCTCGGTCACGCTGCTGGGCCATGAGCTGTTCAAATTGGACGAGGACGGCCGGGCGGCCGTGCGCGGCAGCCATGTGGGCTTCGTGTTTCAGTCGTTCCAGTTGCTGCCACACCTGACCGCGCTTGAAAACGTCATGCTGCCGCTTGAACTCCAGGGCGACGTGAGCGCTGCCGAGATGCGCCGTCGCGCCTCGACACTGCTGGACCGTGTGGGCCTGGGTTCACGGCTGTCGCACTATCCAAAGACGTTGTCGGGCGGCGAGCAGCAGCGCGTGGCGCTGGCCCGCGCATTCGTCACACAACCCGATATTCTGTTTGCCGACGAGCCGACCGGCAGTCTCGACACCGCGACCGGCGAAGCCGTCATCGCCCTCATGTTCGAGTTGAACCGGAGCGCGGGTTCAACGCTGGTGCTGGTCACGCACGACCGCTCCGTCGCCGCACGTTGCGGCCGCATTCTCACCATCGAAGCGGGGCGTCTGGTCGCTGACGAGACCGTCACCGAGCTCTGATCGACGTTGTCAGAGGGCGCGCTTGGCGCGACGGATCAGTGCGGCCGTCGACGCGTCGTGCGCGACGGAGGCGGGCGCACCTTCCAGCTCCGCCTGAATCGGCTTGGCAAGCTTCTTCCCCAGTTCGACGCCCCACTGATCGAACGAGTTGATGTTCCATACCGCTCCTTGCACGAACGTGCGGTGCTCGGCGCAGGCGATCAGCGCGCCCAGCGATGCGGCATCGAGCCGCTCGATGAGGATGGTTGTGCTCGGGCGGTTACCTTCAAACACCATGTGCGGCACCAGCGCCTCGTCGGTCACGCCCCCGGCGCGCACCTCATCTGCGGTGCGGCCGCGCAGCAGCGCCTCGCCCTGCGCGAAACAGTTGGCGAGCAGCTTGGCATGGTGGCCGGGCAGGCTACGCACCGGTTCGAGCGTGGTGATGAAATCCACCGGCACGATCTGCGAGCCCTGGTGGATCAACTGAAAATACGCGTGCTGGCCATTGGTGCCGGCCGTGCCCCAGACAATGGGCCCGGTGTCCGTGTCGATGGCCGCACCGTTGCGCTGGACCGACTTGCCGTTGCTTTCCATTTCGAGCTGCTGCATGAAGTCGGTCAGCAACTCGAGCGGAGCGCAATACGGCACCGTGCAGGCGCTCGCCGCATTGAAGAATCCGCGATACCACACCGACAGCATCCCGAGAATGAGCGGCAGGTTCTCGCGCGGCGCTGCGGTGGCAAAGTGTCGATCCATCGCGCGCGCGCCTTCCAGCATCGCTTCGAACTGCTGCGGCCCGATGGCCAGGACGATCGACAGGCCTACCGCCGACCACAACGAGAAGCGCCCGCCCACCCAATCCCAGAACGTGAACATGTTGTCCGGGTCAATGCCGAACTGAACGACAGCATCGCGGTTGGTGGAAACGGCGACAAAGTGTTGCTTGAGCTGGTCTTCCGCGACGCCATGCTCGACGAACCAGCGGCGCATGCTGTGCGCGTTGGCCATGGTCTCGAGCGTCGTAAACGTTTTCGAACAGACGATGGCGAGCGTGGTGTCAGGGTTCAAGCGGTCGAGCGTCTCGGCCAGATCGGTGCCATCGACGTTGGAGACGAAATGCACGCGAACATGCGGCACGGCGAGGTGTTCCAGCGCGCGGCACACCATGCGGGGGCCGAGATCGGAGCCGCCGATGCCGATATTGACCACGTCGGTGATGCGCTGGCCGGAGTGGCCCGTCCATGCGCCGCTATGCACACGGTTGGCGAAGTCGTGCATCTGCGCGCGCACGCGCAGCACGTCGCCCATGACGGGTTCGCCATCGGCTCGATAATCGTCTTCGGCCTGGCCACGCAGGGCCACGTGCAGCACCGACCGCTGCTCGGTGTTGTTGATGCGCTCGCCGCGCAGCATGGCATCGCGCAGCGTCAGCACGCCAGCCTCGTCGGCCAGCCGCAGCAGCAGGGCAAGCGTATCGCGCGTGATCCGGTTCTTGGCGTAATCCACCGTCAAGCCCGCGGCTTCTAGCGTGAAGTCGCGCACCCGTTGCTCGGCATCCGGCGCGGCAAACCAGTCGCGCATCTGTGCGGTGCGGATCGATTGTGCGTGTTGCGTCAGGGACTGCCAGGCGGGGAAGGCGATGGGCATACGGCGTCGTATCGGCGTTGGAAAACGAGTGCGCAGTATAACGGCGCAGGATGACGCTGATCTATCGGCGAGCGTCCGACGCGAGCAGGGCGTTCAGTGCGGCCCGCGCAGGCGCGCAGAGCTCGCCGGCATGCAGGCCGATGGGGCCCACCCCCGCATGAACGAGATCATCCGCCGCCCGCCCATGCAGCCATACCGCCGCAAGCCCAGCCTCGCGCGCGCCCATGCCTTGTGCAAGCAGCGCGCCGACCATGCCGGTCAGCACATCGCCGGTCCCACCCGTTGCCAAGCCGCCGTTTCCGGTCGGATTGATGGCAGGTGACACGCCCGGTGCTGCAACTACGGTGCCCGATCCCTTGAGGATCACGACGGCGCCGGTGCGGTTGACGATGGCCTGGGCGGCTGCAAGCCGGTCATGCTGCACGGCGCGCGCGTCAGTCTGCAGCAGCCGCGCGGCTTCGAGCGGATGCGGCGTCAGCACCAGCGGTACGCCGCTCCCGGCCAGTTGCGACAGGCGCGCGAGCTGTGCCGGCACCTTGGCAAACAGATTGAGTGCATCCGCGTCGAATACGGCTGCTGTCCGGGCTGACAGCATGCGATCCAGCAGGTGTTCGAGCGCGGCCTCGGACTCCTTGCCGGTGCCCATGCCGGGGCCGACGGCGAGCGCCTGCATGCCGCCCAGATCGAGGGCTCCCCACGGATGCAGCATCAATTCCGGCTGCGCCGGATCGACACTTGGCGCATCGGCTCCGAGCGACACCACATGCACTTTGCCTGCACCAAGATAGAGCGCGCCTCGCGCCGACAGTAGCGGCGCTCCGACCATTCCCGCCGCGCCGCCCACGACGGCGACACTCCCGTATGTGCCTTTGTGGCCGTTGTGGCGCCGCCGCGGCACGTGCGCAAGCCAGCGCGCCGGTGTGTTGATGAATGCATCTGGCTCGATCACGCCGTCGTACGCGGGTTGCGCGACTTGCAGGTCGGCCAGGGCGATATCGCCCGTCGCATCGCGACCATCGCCGGTGAGCAACCCCGGTTTGACGGCAAGGAAGGTGATCGTCGCCCGCGCCTGGATGACGGGCGACTCCGGCCACGGCGCCTGTCCCGTATCGCCGTTCAGGCCGGACGGGATATCCAGCGCGTACACCGGCAGACCGCTCGCATTGGCGGTTTCGACGAGCGCCGCATGCAACCCTGTCAAGGGGCGCGCAAGCCCGATGCCGAACAGCCCGTCTACGATGGCGGTCGCTGCAGCCGGCACAGACGCCGGTACGTGAAGGACTTCGATCGGCACGTTGGCGGCGCGCGCTTCCGTCCAGGCGCGCCGGGCATCGTCGGGCAGCTTGGCGGGGTCGCCCGCGAGCCACACGCTGACGGGGCGTCCAGCGAGGTGCAGCACCGTTGCGGCGACCAGCGCATCGCCGCCGTTGTTACCGGGGCCGGCCAAGACCAGCAGATGCCCGTGCGGCACGCGCGCCTGCAGCCAGTCGGCGGCTGCCTCGCCGGCGCGGGCCATGAGCGTGAACGGTTCGAGGGTGCGATAGGCGGCGGCTTCCAGCGCGCGAATGCCCACGGTACCGAACAACTGGTCGGCGCCATGGTGGGCGGCAAGCGCGCCGTCGGTCAGGATTTCCCGCCAGGATGGGTGTGCGGACATGGCGACGATGGATTTACCGGGACAGACATGACGATCTATTCTCTTACAATAGCCTGCGTTTCCCGTCCATTCCCAGCCCAGTTGCAATGTCCAAGTCGCCGTCCACTCCCAAAGCTGATCTGCCGCAAGCCGCCGCCGACGCGGCAGGAAAGGGTGGTCCGATCGTGTCTTCGTCGCATCTGGTGTCGGCGCGCAGCCCGGAGTTGTCGGAGTTCGAATTTGCGCTCAACACGGCTTACAACGCCTACAACCGCTGGTGCGTGCGCTGCATGGCCGCCGCCGGCGTGCGCGACCTGACGTTCCTCGATGTGCTGGTGGTGCATCACGTCAACCACCGCGGCCGAGCCAAGCGGCTGGCCGACATCTGCTTTGTGCTCAACGTGGAAGATACCCACCTCGTCACATATTCCCTCAAGAAGCTGCAGGGGATGGAGCTGGTGGAAGGCACGCGCAATGGCAAGGAAGTCACCTACACCACCACCCCGGCGGGCGAGAAGGCGTGCGCACGGTACCGCGAGATCCGCGAGCAATGCCTGACCAGCAACATCTCGCCCGGCGGCGAGGAAAACGCCGAGATCGGCGAGCTGGCGCGACTGCTGCGCGTGCTGACAGGCCTGTACGAACAGGCCGCGCGCTCGGCGACCTCGCTGTAAAACGCCTGTTTCAGCGCCGGCAAAGGCATTTCCAGCCGATTTGACCGTCGGTAAGAGGGGCTGGGCAAGGTACAATAGCGGTTTTCCCGCGCACGCCGGGAAAACTCCCCTTCCAGCTACTGCCTGCCTTGCCCACCATGGCGCATTTCTCGTGCTTTCCCGGCGCTCTCGCGCTGTCCGCCTTCCGTCAGCAACGCCTGCTTTCCACCCTCAAGCGCATCGATCCGGACATCGATGCCGTCAGTGCCCAATACCTGCATTTCGTGGCTGCCGACACGCCGCTGTCGGCCGATGAATCTGCCCGTGTGCAAGCGCTGCTGACCTACGGTTCGCCCGCTCCGGCCGATGTCGAGGGCGACCGCTTCGTGGTCATCCCGCGTTTCGGCACGATCTCGCCGTGGGCCAGCAAGGCGACGGAAATCGCCCGCCACTGCGCGTTGCCGCAAATCCACCGGATCGAGCGGGGCGTGGAATTTACCGTCACGTGCAAGAAGGGCCTCATCCGCAGCCTGACCGGTGCGGCCAAGCATCTGGACGACGCCACCCGCGCCGCCGTGGCCGAGCATCTGCACGACCGCATGACGGAAACGGTCATCGACACCCGCGAAGCCGGCTACGGCCTGTTCGACGTGTTGCCTGCCAAGGCATTGCGCTTTGTCGATATCGCCGGTGGCCGCCAAGCCTTGGAAGCCGCCAACGTCGAGATGGGCCTGGCCCTGTCCGATGATGAAATCGACTACCTGGTCGACGCCTACCGCAAGCTCGAGCGCAACCCGACCGACGTCGAGCTGATGATGTTCGCGCAGGCCAACAGCGAGCACTGCCGCCACAAGATCTTCAACGCCGACTGGACCATCGACGGCGAGACGCAGGACAAGTCGCTCTTTGCGATGATCCGCAACACCCACCAGCTCGCGCCGCAGGGCACGATCGTCGCGTATTCGGACAACGCCGCCGTGATGGAAGGCGGCATGGCCGAGCGCTGGTTCGCGCACGCAGGCACGGAAGGCGAGACGGGCGTGCCGCAATATGGCCGCCGCGAAGCCCTCACGCACACGCTGATGAAGGTGGAGACGCACAATCACCCGACGGCCATTTCGCCGTTCCCGGGGGCGTCCACCGGCGCGGGCGGTGAAATCCGCGACGAGGGCGCGACGGGCCGCGGCGCCAAGCCCAAGGCTGGCCTGACCGGCTTTACCGTGTCGAATCTGCTGCTGCCGGAAGCCGTGCAATCGTGGGAAAACGCCCGCGATACCGCACAGCCCGTGGCACACCGCAACCCGAATGAAGCTGCACCGGGCCCGGTGGGCAAGCCGGACCGCATCGCCTCGCCGCTGCAGATCATGATCGAAGGCCCGATCGGCGGCGCTGCGTTCAACAACGAATTTGGCCGGCCCAATCTGGGCGGCTATTTCCGCGTCTACGAGCAGAACGTGGGCGGTACCGTGCGCGGCTATCACAAGCCGATCATGATTGCGGGCGGCATCGGCAACATCGATGCTGGCCACACGCACAAGCACGGGCTGCCGGCCGGCACGCTGCTGATTCAGCTTGGCGGCCCCGGCATGCGCATCGGCATGGGCGGCGGCGCGGCCAGCTCGATGGCCACCGGCACCAATACGGCCGACCTGGACTTCGATTCCGTCCAGCGCGGCAACCCCGAAATGCAGCGCCGGGCGCAGGAAGTCATCAACGCGTGCTGGGCGCTGGGCGAAGACAACCCGATCCTGTCGATCCACGACGTGGGCGCGGGCGGCATCTCCAACGCCTTCCCGGAAATCGTCGACGGCGCCGAGAAGGGCGCGCGCTTCGACCTGCGCCAGGTGCATCTGGAAGAGTCTGGCCTGAGCCCGGCTGAAATCTGGTGCAACGAATCGCAAGAGCGCTACACGCTGGCGATTGCCCCCGGCGATTTCCCGCGCTTCCAGGCCATGTGCGAGCGCGAGCGCGCACCGTTCTCGGTGGTCGGTTTCGCCACGGATGAGCAGCAGCTGCAAGTCGTTGACAGCGACACCGCACCTGACGTCGCCGAGCACTTCCCGGTCAACATGCCGATGGACGTGCTGCTCGGCAAACCGCCGCGCATGCACCGTGACGTGCGCCGCGTCGCGCAGGAGCTGCCGGAAGTCGATGTCACCGGCCTGGACCTGGAAGTCGTCGCGCGCGACGTGCTGCGTCATCCGACCGTTGCCAGCAAGTCGTTCCTCATCACGATTGGCGACCGCACCGTTGGCGGCCTGAATACGCGCGACCAGATGGTCGGCCCGTGGCAGGTGCCGGTGGCCGACGTGGCCGTCACCACGCTGGACTACAAGGGCTATGCCGGCGAGGCGATGACGATGGGCGAGCGCACGCCGCTGGCCGTCATCAACGCGCCTGCATCGGGCCGCATGGCCATCGGCGAGTCCATCACCAACATCGCCGCCGCGCCGATCGATTCGCTCACGCAACTCAAGCTGTCGGCCAACTGGATGGCCGCCTGCGGCGTGAACGGTGAAGACGCCCGCCTGTACGACACCGTCAAGGCGGTCGGCATGGACCTGTGCCCCGCATTGGGCATCAGCATTCCGGTGGGCAAGGATTCGTTGTCGATGCGCACCAAGTGGGAAGACGAAGGCGCGGCAAAGGAAGTGGTTGCGCCGGTGTCGCTCATCGTCTCGGCATTCGCGCCGGTGACGGACGTGCGCAAGACGCTCACGCCGCAGCTCAAGCAAGTCGAATCGGCCAACGCGCCGGCCGACACCACGCTGATCCTGATCGACCTCGGCCGCGGCAAGAACCGCATGGGCGGCAGCATCCTCGCACAGGTCACCGAGCAGATCGGCAACAGCGTGCCGGACGTGGACGACGCTGAAGATCTCAAGCGCTTCTTCGCCGCCATCCAGCAATTGAACGCAAGCGGCTCGCTGCTGGCGTATCACGACCGCTCCGACGGCGGCCTGTGGGCGACCGTCTGCGAAATGGCCTTCGCCGGACACTGCGGCGTGTCGATCAACGTCGACATGCTCACGTTGGACGGCGCGCATGAGTTCGACTATGGCGACGCCAAGAACTGGGCGCAGCAAGTCTCCGGCCGCCGTGCCGACCTCACGCTGCGCGCGCTGTTTGCCGAAGAACTTGGTGCCGTCATCCAGGTCCCGCTGGCTCAGCGCGACGCCGTGCTGGCGGTACTGCGCACACACGGCCTTTCGGCTTGCAGCCATGTCATCGGCGCGCCCAACGCCAACGACCACATCGAAATCTGGCGCGACGCCAAGAAGGTGTTCAGCGCGTCGCGCATCGAGCTGCAACGCACCTGGACAGACGTCTCCTGGCGCATCGCCAGCCTGCGCGACAACCCCGAGTGCACGCAGAGCGAATACGACCGCATCCTCGACGCCGAAGACCCGGGCATCTCGCCCAAGCTCACGTTCGACATTGCGGAAGACGTAGCCGCACCGTTCATTGCCACGGGCGCGCGCCCGCGCATGGCGATCCTGCGCGAGCAGGGCGTCAACTCGCAGATCGAAATGGCCTACGCGATGGACAAGGCCGGCTTCGACACCTACGACGTCCACATGAGCGACCTGCTGGCCGGCCGCACGAACCTCGCCAGCTTCAAGGGCTTCGTCGCCTGCGGCGGTTTCAGCTACGGCGATGTGCTCGGCGCGGGCGAAGGCTGGGCGAAGACGATCCTCTTCAACAGCATGCTCGCCGAGCAGTTCGCGGCCTTCTTCAACCGCGCCGATTCGATCGCGCTGGGCGTGTGCAACGGCTGCCAGATGATGGCGAACCTCGCCCCGATCATCCCGGGCGCCGGCGCATGGCCGAAGTTCACGCGCAACCAGTCGGAGCAATACGAAGGCCGTCTGGTGACTGTGCAGGTCGAAGCATCCCCGTCGATTTTCTACGCGGGCATGGAAGGCAGCCGCATCCCCATCGTCGTCGCGCACGGCGAGGGTTATGCCGACTTCTCGCAGCAAGGCGATATCGGCAAGGTCGCCGTTGGCCTGCGCTACGTCGACAACCGCGGCGAAGTCACGCAGACCTATCCGCTGAACCCGAACGGCTCGCCGCAGGGCATTGCTTCGGTGACGACGCATGACGGCCGTTTCACGGCCCTGATGCCGCATCCGGAGCGCGTATTCCGCGCCGTGCAGATGAGCTGGCATCCGAAGGAATGGGAAGCCGCCGGCGACGGCAGCAGCCCGTGGATGCGGATGTTCCGCAACGCGCGGAAGTGGATGGCGTAAGCAGTCCGCTGCGCAGCAAAATGAAAAACGCGCCGGGGCGACTCGGTGCGTTTTTTTTCGCCCTCCGTTGAGGCGACAAGCCCCCAGCCGTAAAGCAACCCTGACCGACAGCCCGGGCAATATTTCCTAGGCAAGTGTTATATTTCGCGCGCATGCGCCCGGGCCTATGAGCCGAAAACGCAATACCCGCAGCCGGCGCGCCAGAGAACGACAACACAAAAAACGGGTCACCCGCGCCACGGTCCTGCCTCTCAACGATCAGCGCCCGACCCATGGGTCAACACAACGAGGGGATCGACATGAACCGGGTCTATCGGCTGGTCTGGAGCCGCAGCTTGCGCGCTCCGCAAGTGGTGTCCGAATGTACAAAGGCGTCGCACGGGGGCGTTGACGCCGGCAACGACACGACACATGCGCGTCGGCGAGCATCCATCGTTTCAATCAGCGTATCGCTTGGGCTGGCCGGTGCGGCGCTCCCAGGCTGGGCCGCGACCTGCTTGCCCAGCACCATCGCAAACTGCAGCGCGGCCGGCGGCGCCGGCATCCCCAACCGCAGCGGCAATGGGGGCAGCGGTAACGGCGGTGGCGGCGGTTCGTCCGGGCTGGGCAACGGCGGCGCAACGGTGCAGATTCCTGGCGGTGCAACGTCAGGCGGGACTGGCGGCACCGGGGCCATCAACGACAGCGACCAAGCGGGCCCCGGCGGGGCGCCGGCAGTGGTGCTGGCGGGCGATGCGGTGGTCAATACGAACGTACAGGGCGGGTCGGGCCAAGCGTTCGACGGATTCAATTTCGCTGGCGGTGCCGGTGGCGGCGGCGCCGGCGTGTACTCCACGGGCACCAGCCTCACGGTCAACAGCGGGATGACCGTGCAGGGCGGCGCCGGCGGAAATGGCGGCGCCGGCACATCGGGGCCAGCCTCCAACGGCGGAGGCGGCGGCGGTGGCGGCGCAGCCTTGGTGATGGTGACGCCGGCTGCCGACGTGAACAACCAAGGCACGCTGGTCGGTGGCAATGGTGGTAACGGAGGGGGCGGCGGAAACCCGGGCGGCGGCGGTGGCGGCGGCGATGGGTTGCTCGTCTTGGGCTCCGGCACTCAGGTGACCAACGTTGGGACGATCGTGGGCGGTGTAGGCGGCGCTGCCGGTGGCGGCGGCAGCACGGCCGGTGCCAGTGGCGCGGGCGTCAATCTGGCTGCCGGGTTCAACGTGCTCACCAACGTCGGCACGATTACAGGCGGTGCGGGCAACGGCGGAGCCGCGGGCGTGGGTGTCATTGCCAACGGCGCGGTCATCGTCAATGGCGGCACCATCAGCGGCGGGCTGTTCAGCGACGGCGTGACGCGTGCGGCAGCCATCCAGTTCAACGGGACGAACAACACGCTGCAACTGGTGACGGGTTCCAACCTCATCGGCAACCTCGACGTGGCAGCGGGGGCGGCGGCCAAGATCACCGCCAGCAGTGCAGGCCTCTCGCTGTCGAACAACGTCACGCTGGGCGACGCCACGTCGCGTGTCACGCTCGATTCGACCACGACGAACCTCGTGGTGTCAGGCGTCATATCGGGCGCGGGCAGCGTGGGTGTCACCGGCAGTCGAACGATCACGCTGACTGGCGACAACACGTACACGGGCGCGACCACCATCACCACCGGCACGCTGCAGATCGGCAACGGCGGCACCACGGGCTCGGTGGCGGGCAATATCGTCAACAACGGCACACTGGCCTTCAACCGCAGCGATACGGTCACGTACGCCGGCACCATCAGCGGCGCGGGCAATCTGGTGCAGGCAGGGGCTGGCACGCTGACCATCTCCGGCACGGCGGGCTATGCCGGCAGTACCACCATCAACGCGGGCACGCTCGCGCTGTCGGGTGCAGGCAGCATTGCCGCTTCGAGCGGCGTGGTGAACAACGGCACCTTCGATATCGCTGGGACGACCTCGGGCGCCACCATCAACGCATTGACGGGCACGGGCGCTGTCGCCCTGGGTGGCCAGACCCTTACGCTGGCCAACGCAGCCGGCACGTTCAGCGGCGTCATCGGCGGCGCAGGCGGGCTCACTGTGGCGGGTGGCACGCAAACGCTGTCGAGCACAAACGTCTTTACCGGCGCAACCACCATCAACGCGGGCACGCTAGCGCTGTCGGGTGCAGGCAGCATTGCGACCTCCGGTGGGGTGGTCAACAACGGCACGTTTGATATTTCTGGAACGACGGCCGGCGCCACCATCAACACCCTGACAGGTACGGGTACCGTCGCCCTGGGTAACCAGACGCTGACCCTGGCCCATGCGGCCGGGACGTTCAAAGGGGCGATCGGCGGAACCGGCGGGCTTATCGTTGCGGGCGGCGTGCAAACGTTGTCGGGGGCGAACGGATTGACCGGCGCAACGACCATCAACGCTGGCACGCTTGCGCTGTCGGGCGCCGGCAGCATTGCGGCGTCCAGCGGTGTGGTCAACAACGGCACCTTCGATATCTCGGGGGCGACCTCCGGCGCCAGCATCAACGCACTGACCGGCACCGGCACCGTCGCGCTGGGCGGCCGGACGCTCATACTGACCAACGCCGCCGGCACGTTCAGCGGCGTGATTGGTGGGACGGGTGACCTCACGCTGAGCGGTGGTACGCAAACCCTGTCCGGCGTGAACACGTATACCGGGGCAACGACGATTAACGCCGGCACGCTGGCGTTGTCGGGTGCAGGCCGCCTGGCCTCGGCCACGGCGGTCACGCTGGCAGGCGTCAATTCGGCACTCGATCTATCTGCTGGCGGCGACCAAACGGTAGCGCATCTCGCCGGCGTGACAGGCAGCCGCGTTGCCCTGGGCAGCAGCTCGCTCACGCTGGCTGATGACACCTCGCAGACCTTCAGCGGCAGCCTGAGCGGCAACGGTGCCTTGATCAAGCAGGGCACGGGCAAGCTCACGCTCAACGGTGTCAGCAGCGCTTTTTCAGGCACGACTACGGTAGCGAGCGGCACCCTCGCTGTCGGCGATGCGGCGAACGCCAGCGCACTGCTTGGCGGCAGTGTCCTGGTGAGCGCGCTTGGCACGCTGCGCGGCCACGGCACGGTTTCGGGCGACGTGAGCAGCAGCGGGGTGGTCGCGCCGGGCGGCTCCATCGGCACGCTCTCGGTGGGCGGCAACTACACGCAAGGTTCGAGCGGGACGCTCGCCATCGAGGTCAGCCCGACGGATGCATCGCAACTGCGCGTCGGCGGTGCCGCGGCGCTCGGCGGGTCGCTGGCCATCGTGTTCGATCCGGGCACCTATACCGCCCGCCGCTATACCGTGCTGAGCGCGGCCAACGGCGTGACGGGGCGCTTCGCAAACATCAGTACGGCAACGGCAGGAGCCAGCCTCGGCCCGCTGCAGACCTCGGTGGACTACGGAACGAATGCGGTCGATCTGCTGCTCGCAGAAGCAACCGCGCCCGGCACCCCGGGCAGCCCGACCGTGGTCGCACCCACGAAGACCTCCATCTACACGGCGCTTGGCACCACAGCGCTGCTGCAGGCACAAGGCGCCAACGCGGCACTGCTCGGCCGCGTGTCCGGGCCGCAAGACGCGCTGGGCGGCTCCAACAACGTATGGGCTACGGCCAGCGGTTCCAGCACGAAGGTGGGCGGCACAGGCAACGCGCCGGGGTTCCTCACGCACGCCTACGGGTTCCTCGCCGGAGCGGAGGGCCGCATGGGCGCAGCCACCGTCGGCGCGGCGGGCGGCTACACGCACACCACGCTCGGCGAAGACACCACCGGCGCATCGGGCGCCATCGACACGCTGCGCGTGGCCCTTTACGGTGCGCAGCCGATGGGTGCCGTCAACCTGTCGGCCACCGTCGGCTACGGGCTTGATTTCTTCTCGCAGAAGCGGCCGTTCGGCAGCGTGGGTACGGCCGAAGGCGATCATCTGGCGCATGAATTCACTGCCGCCACGCAAGTCAGCCTGCCGATGGAAGCGGGCGGCATCCGGCTCGCGCCGCACTTGGGGCTGCGTTATGCCTATGTGCGCGGCAGCGGCTTCGGCGAGAACGGTGCCAACGGCCAGAATCTGCAAGTCGGCCCGGACAGCGCGCGCAGTCTCCAGCCGTATGTGGGCGTCACGCTCGACAAGGCCTTCGGCGATGTACGGCCGGTCAACGTGCAGCTTCGCGTGGGCTATGCGCACGAGCTGATGAACGCCGGCCGCGTCGTCCAGGTGCAGAGCCAGGACGGCACCGTGTTCGCGGCACCGGGCGCCGATCTGCCGCGTTCGTTCCTGACGACGGGGGCGAGCATCACGCTCCAGGCCGCCAAGGCGACCACGGTGTCCTTGGGCGTGGATGCCACCCTCAACACCAGCCATGTGTCTGCGCAGGCGGCATATGTGCGGGTCAATCACCGGTTCTGATGGCTGTGTCGTGCAGCCGCGCGCGCGCGGGGCATCAACGCAGAGCAGGTGCCAGGCCAGTCGGCAGTGCGGGGGAGACGAAGTCCCCCGCGCTACCGAACGGCCGAAACCGGTGCCAGATACGGCCCCAACAACGCCCCCAGCCAGTTCATGAACACCTGCACCCGCACCGGCAGGTTTCGCCGGTTTGGATACACCAGCGAAACCGGCATCGGCGGCGGCTGGAAGTCGGGCAGCACCTCCACCAGCGTGCCGTCCGCAATCGCCGACGACAGCCCCGCATATACGGGCGCCTGGATCATCCCCAGCCCCGCGCGGCACGCCGCATCGTAGCTCTCGGCTGAGCTGACGGTCACCGCGCCCTTCATCGGCCGGAACGCCGAGCGGCCATCGATCGTGTATTCCCACCCCGGCGATTTCGTCCCCAGCGTCTGCACGTAATGGACGACGCGATGGCGGTCGAGGTCGTCGAGCGTTTTCGGCATGCCATAGCGCGCGATGTAACTGGGGCTCGCACAGTTGACCTGATGCAACTGGCCGAGCGGACGGGCAATCAGGCTGCTGTCGGTCAGGGTGCCGATGCGCAGTACGCAGTCGAAGCCTTCGCGTACCGGGTCCACGCGGCGGTCGGTGCTGGAGAGTTCGATTTCCAGTTCGGGATGCGCATCGAGCAACGCGGGCAGGGCTGGGATGACGATGCGGCGCGCGACGCCCACCGGCATGTCAACGCGCAGGCGGCCGCGCAGCGCCTGCGGGCTCTGGCGGAACATCGTCTGCAGCTCGTCCATGTCGGCCAACAGATCCTGGCAGCGCTCGTAGAAGGCCTGACCATCCTGCGTGAGCTGCACCTTGCGGGTGGTCCGGTGCAGCAGGCGCGTGCCGAGCATCGTCTCCAACTGCTGCACCGCCACCGAGGCGGCCGGCTTGGGAATGCTCAAAGCTTCGGCCGCACGCGTGAAGCTGGCAAGTTCAGCCACGCGCACAAAGATCTGCATGGCTTCGAGTCGGTTGGTGGACATGGTGGGCGGGTTGATTGTTATCTGTGGACAAACACAGCGATAGGATAAGCGAGATTTATTCTTTGTTAGTCGCCCAATACCATGCTCTCACGGTGTTCGACACCCATCTCAAATCCAACCGGAGAGCAAACATGACGCAGACCCATACCCCCATCGCGATCGTCACCGGCGGCAGCCGCGGCCTTGGCAAGAACATGGTGCAGAAGCTGGCCCAGCGCGGTACCGACGTGATCTTCACCTACCGCACCAATCGGGCCGAAGCCGATGCCCTCGTCGCCGAACTGACTGCCCAGGGCCGCCGCGCCGCCGCCTTGCAGCTCGACGCCGGCAAGATCGCCACGTTCCCCGCCTTTGCCGAGGCCGTGCGCGGCGTGCTGGCGCAGTGGAAGGTTGATCGCTTCGATTACCTCGTGAACAACGCCGGCATTGGCGCGCACGCCACCTTGGCCGAGACGACCGAAGCCCAGTTCGACGAGCTGATGAACGTGCACCTCAAGGGCGTGTTTTTCCTCACGCAGATCCTGCTGCCGCTCATGGTGGACGGGGGCCGCATCATCAACATCTCGTCGGGGCTCGCACGCTTTGCGCTGCCCGGTTTCGGCGCGTATGCGGCGATGAAGGGGGCAATCGAAGTCCTGACCAAGTACCTGGCAAAGGAACTCGGCCCGCGCGGCATTGCCGTGAACGTGGTTGCCCCCGGCGCCATCGAGACCGACTTCGGTGGCGGTGCCGTGCGGGACAACGCCAACATGAATGCGATGGTGGCCTCCAATACGGCGCTCGGCCGCGCTGGCGTACCGGATGACATCGGTGGCGTGGTGGCCTCGCTGCTGTCGCCGGACAACCGGTGGATCAACGCCCAGCGCATCGAGGCATCGGGCGGGATGTTCCTGTAAGCGCCGGGCCTCCCTGCGCATGGGGTTCAGAACACCAACTGTGGAGTTCTGAACTCCACGCGCCGAGTTCTGAACTCCACGCGCCGAGTTCTGAGCTCCATGCACCGAGTTCTGAGCTCCATGCACCGAGTTCTGAGCTCCATCCGCCGATCTCTGAGCTCAATTCGTCGAGCTCCGAGCTCAATTCGTCGAGCTCCGAGCTCCATTCGTCGAGCTCCGAGCTCCATTCGTCGAGCTCCGAGCTCGGAGCGCCGAGCAAAAAGCTCCATGTTTCGAGCTCCGAGCTCGGGAAGTCGAGCAAAAAGCTCCGCACGTCGAGCTCTGAGCTCGGGACGCCGAGAAAAAAGCTCCGTGCGTGGAGTTCAGAACTGGAAACGTGGGGGCTTGGTGCTTAGCGCGGCGGCGCATCTCTTGTTTCACCCCCTGCCGGGGGCGACTCACTTTCTTTGTCTTGCCAAAGAAAGTAAGCAAAGAAAGGCGCGCCCGAGATGGCGACTTCCCCTTGAATTTATGTAACCGGGCGGAGACGGGGAAAACTCGCTGCGCTCAGACAGTTCCCCGTCTTTTTTCCGCCCGCTTACAAAAATCCAAGGCGCCATCAAGGGCAGGAACGTCAACGGCCACACCGTCGGTGTGCTTGCCTGGGTGGCAGTTATTTTTGCTGTCGTTGCTCGCTTTGCTTCGCGTTGTGTTGGTGGTTCCTGCTGCACGGGTGATCGATGGTTTGGCCTTTGACTTTCCTGCCCTATGCGGCGCCTTGAATTTCTGTTGCAAGGAGGAAAAAGAGGGGAGGCCTGTCTGAGCGCAGCGAGTTTGCCTCCCCTCCCTCCTTGCGACATAAATTCAAGGAGGGGTTCGCCGCATCGGGCGCGCCTTTCTTTGCTTACTTTCTTTGGCAAGACAAAGAAAGTGAGTCAGCCCCGGCAGGGGATGAAACAAGGGATGCACCACAAGAAACAACCCAACCCAAAAGCCCAAACAACCAAACCCAAAACCAAAAACCCTTACGCCACCGCCTTGGCCGCAGCCCGCCCCCGCAACCACTCAAACGTCAGCAGCAGCCCCGTCGAGAACACAATCAGAATCGTCGCCAGCGCTGCAATCGTCGGCGAGATGTTCTCGCGGATGCCCGTGAACATCTGGCGCGGCAGCGTCACCTGATCGGCCCCCGCCAGGAAGAGCGTCACCACCACCTCATCAAACGACGTGGCAAACGCAAACAGCGCACCGGAAATCACGCCCGGTGCGATGACGGGCAGGGTGATGCGGAAGAACGTCATAACTGGGTTGGCACCCAGCGACAGGCTCGCCCGCACGAGGTTGTGATTGAAGCCCTGCAGCGTCGCCAGCACGGTCGTCACCACAAACGGCACGCCCAGCGCCGCATGCGCGAGGATCAGCCCGATATACGTATTGGCCAGGCCCAGCGGCGCGAAGAACAGGTACATGCCCACGCCGACCACCACCACGGGCACGATCATCGGCGACACCAGCACCGCCATCAGCAGGCCCTTGCCTCGGAAGTCCGCCTTGTTCAGCCCGATGGCGGCCAGGGTGCCGAGCACCGTTGCGACGATCGTGGCGGCGGGGGCGACGATGAAGCTGTTCTTGGCCGCCATGCGCCATTCGTCAGACGTGACGAGGTTCTGGTACCAGCGCAGCGAATAGCTCGGAATCGGATACGAAAGGAACGTGCTCGACGAGAACGACAGCGGCACGATCACCAGCACCGGCAGCACAAGGTACAGCAGCGTCAGCACGGCCAGGCCGCGCAGCGCGAAGTACCAGATGCGCTCGATGAGCGAGGTGTGCGGGGCGAACATCGGTTTGGCGAGTTTCATTGTCGATGGGCTCCGTTCAACCAACGCGGACCTTGGGCCGCGTAAAGCGCCCATACACGGCGTACAGCACCAGCGTGGCCAGCAACAGCAGCGCACCCAGCGCGCACGCCATGCCCCAGTTGATCGTGACGTTGGTGAAGTAGGCCACGTAGTAGCTGACCATCTGGTCGTTCGGCCCACCCAGCAGCGCGGGGGTGATGTAGTAGCCGAGCGCCAGGATGAACACCAGCAGCGCGCCGGCGCCGATGCCCGGATACGTCTGCGGTACATACACGCGCCAGAACGCGGCAAACGGATGGCTGCCCAGCGACACGGCCGCGCGCTGGTACGTGGGCGGGATCGACTTCATCACGCTGTACAGCGGCAGGATCATGAACGGCAGCAGGATGTGCGTCATCGAGATGTACACGCCCACGCGGTTGAACAGCAGCGCCAACGGCTCCTTGATGATGCCGAGGTCCATCAGCCCGTGGTTGATCAGGCCTTCGGTCTGCAGCAGCACGATCCACGCCGCCACGCGCACGAGGATGGACGTCCAGAACGGGATCAGCACCATCACCATGACCAGGTTGGCGCGGCGCTCCGGCAGCGAGGCAATCCAGTACGAGAGCGGATAGCCCAGCAGCAGTGCGAACAGCGTCACCATCGCGCTGATGACGAAGGTGCGGATGAACACCGTCACGTAGATCTGCTCGTCGGGGTCGGTCGCTTCGATATGGCCGAAGGCATCTTGCCGGTGGTCCAGCGCGGCCAGCAGGTAGAACGGCGACGTGCGGCTGCTGTTCTTGGCGATGGCCTGCCAGTACGTGACATCGCCCCAGCGCTCGTCGAGTTCGAGGAGCTTGGCGCGGGTCTGGCC
>JAGWNU010000051.1 GCA_028871175.1 Burkholderiaceae bacterium
TGACACTCGAGGACATCATCGAGGAGATGATCGGCGAGTTCACCACCACACTCCCCAACGCCGAAAAGCTCGCCTGGGACAAGGAAGGCACCTATCTTGCTGACGCGGGCATGTCGTTGCGCGACCTGAACCGACGCCTGGGCCTGAGCCTGCCGACAGATGGTCCGAAGACACTCAATGGGCTGATTCTTGAAGTCCTGGAGGAGATCCCGGAGGCAGCGGTCAGCGTGAAAATCGCGGGGTGCGTAATGGATATCGTGCAAATGGATAACCAGTCGATCCGGACAGTCCGGCTCCATCGGCCGGTACCTGTAAAGCGAGGCTGAGACCACTCCCCCGCACGGGAGCCTTCAGTCCGCGCGGTTTTCTGCCGATGTGGCACAAATGCACGTGGCGCTTTGGTGTGCGCTTTACAAATGCAGGGGCGGTCGGCAAACTGCCCCGATCCCGGGCGTTACCCCCCACGAATGGGTGGGGTCCCGGCTACAGAACATAAAACAACTCGCCTATGGGGGGCGGGCGCACACGAGAGGCAGTGGGGCCGGGTGCGCTGAAATGGTCAGTCAGACAGGCTCATGACACTCGGACTCGCTCTAGCACAGAGCCGGCGGATCGCGCCGACGTTGCTCGCCCAACTCGAACAGAGCGCGCGCGAAAAGCGCACGCAACTGATCGACGAACTGGTGGGTAGCGGCATCATGAGCGCGCACGATCTGGCCGTGTTCGTTGCGGGCAAATACCAGATGCCCTTGCTGGATCTGGCCCAGTACAAGCTCGACACCGTGCCGGCCGTGCTCTCTGCCAACAGGCACTTCGCGCAGTTGCGGCTGCTGCCGCTTGGCCGGCGAGACAACCGTCTGATCCTCGCGACGTCCGACCCGAGCGACCCGAAGCCGATCGAAGAGCTGCGCCAGAAGATGAACGTGGCGGTCGAGACGGTGATCGTCGAACACGACAAGCTCGTGCGCCAACTCAGTCTCGCGAACGAGGCCCCTGCCGAAATCAAGTCGCTCTATCCCAAGCAGGAGGCCACCCAGATCGTCTACGACCCGGGTGCCGCTGCCGCCACGCGACGTACCACCACCGACGGGATCGACGATGCCCCTGTGGTGCGTTTCCTGCAGAAACTCTTTACCGAGGCGCTGCTGCGGGGCGCGTCAGACCTTCACTTCGAGCCGTTTGAAACGTTTTACCGCGTGCGGTTTCGCATCGACGGCATCCTGGCGCAAGTGGCACAACCGCCGCTGGACATCCGCGACAAGATCGCCACACGGATCAAAGTGCTTTCGCGCCTGGACATCTCGGAAAAACGCGTGCCCCAAGACGGCCGCATGAAGCTGCTCATCACCGTCCCGAAAGACAAGAAGGACAAAGAGAACAAGGAGATGGTCGAGCGCGCCATCGACTTCCGGGTCTCCACGCTGCCGACGCTGTTCGGCGAAAAGATCGTGATCCGGATTCTGGAGTCGTCCACCGAACGGCTCGACATCGACCAGCTCGGCTACGAGCCCGAGCAGAAGCAATTGCTGCTCGACGTGATCAAGCGCCCCTACGGCATGGTGCTGGTGACGGGGCCCACCGGCTCGGGCAAGACGGTGTCGCTGTACACCTTCCTGAACATGTTGAACCAGGGCGACATCAATATTTCCACAGCCGAAGACCCGGCGGAAATCCAGTTGCCCGGCATCAACCAGGTCAACGTGAACGACAAGGCAGGACTGACCTTCGCGGCGGCGCTGAAGTCATTCCTGCGGCAGGATCCGGACATCATCATGGTCGGCGAAATCCGGGATCTGGAAACCGCGGACATCTCCATCAAGGCAGCGCAAACCGGCCACCTGGTGTTCTCCACGTTGCACACCAACGATGCGCCGACCACGCTGACGCGCCTGATGAACATGGGCGTCGCGCCGTTCAACATCGCGTCGTCGGTGCTGATGATCACGGCACAGCGCCTGGCGCGGCGACTCTGCAAGGAATGCAAGAGGACAGGGCCGCTGCCGAAGGAAACCCTGCTCGACGCGGGCTTCACCGAGGCCGACCTCGACGGGTCCTGGCAACCGTATCATCCGGTTGGGTGCGAAGTGTGCAACGGCAGCGGCTACAAGGGTCGGGTCGGCATCTATCAGGTCATGCCGATCACCGAGACCATTCAGGAAATCATCCTGACGCACGGTACAGCACTGCAGATTGCGGAGCAGGCTCGCCGCGACGGCGTGCTGTCGTTGCGCGAATCGGGCTTGAAGAAAGTGAAGCAAGGGCTGACTTCCCTCGAGGAAGTGCTGGCCACGACGAACCAATAACCTTCTCGATCAATCGTTCCCATACCGGGGGGTAGGAACCAACCATGGCCACACGAGCACCCGCAGCAAGACCCGCCCCAAAGGGTGCGGCCGCCGCGCCCGCACGCAAGACCGCTGCCAAGAAGGCACCCACGCAGTACATCTTCGAGTGGGAGGGCAAGGACCGCAAGGGCAAGATCTTCAAGGGCGAGATGCGCGCCGAGAGCATCACCGAAGTGAATGCCATGCTGCGCAAGCAGGGCCTGTCGATCACGAAGTCCAAACGCCGGCGGGCTGCCCGCGGCAAGAAGATCACGCAGAAGGACGTGGCGTACTTCACGCGCCAGCTCTCGACGATGCTCAAGGCCGGCGTGCCGCTGCTGCAGTCCATCGACATCATCTCGCGTGGCCATGCCAACCCTAACTTCACGCAGTTGCTCACGGAAATCCGCTTCGATATCGAATCGGGTAGCAGCATGGCGCAGGCGTTCCGCCGCCATCCCCAGTATTTCGACACGCTGTACTGCAACCTGATCGACGCGGGCGAACAGGGCGGTATCCTCGACGCCCTGCTCGAGCGCCTGTCGCTGTACATGGAAAAGTCGATCGCGCTCAAGGCGCAGATCAAGTCGGCCATGATCTATCCGATCTCGGTGCTGACGGTGGCATTCCTGGTGACGGTGGTGCTGATGATTTTCGTGGTGCCTTCGTTCAAGGGCGTGTTCTCTAGCTTTGGTGCTACGTTGCCGGCACCGACACTAGTGGTGATGGGCATCTCCGACTTCTTCGTGAAGTGGTGGTACATCATCGTCTTCACGCCCGTCATCGCAATTACGCTGTTCGCTCGCGCCTTCAAACGATCGCAGGACGTGCAGCGGTCCACGCACAGATTCATCCTGAAAATGCCGATCTTTGGCGCCATCATCCGCAAGGCGACCATCGCGCGATGGACCCGCACGCTGGCTACCATGTTTGCTGCCGGAACGCCGCTGGTGGAGTCGATGGAATCGGTGGCCGGTGCAGCAGGTAACTGGGTCTACCACGATGCCACCCTTGAGATCCAGCAGGCCGTGCGCATCGGCACGAGCCTGACCAACGCCATGCAGGCCACCCACGTATTCGACAACATGGTGCTGCAGATGACGCAGATTGGTGAGGAGTCCGGCGCCTTGGACAACATGCTGCTGAAGGTGGCTGAGTTCTATGAGCGCGAGGTCGACGACGCTGTCGCCAATATCTCCACCCTGATCGAGCCAATCATCATCGTCATCCTGGGCGTGCTGATCGGCGGCATGGTCGTGGCGATGTACCTGCCGATCTTCAAGCTGGGCCAGGTGGTTTGATGCCCGAGATGTTCGTCATCCCCACGCTGGCGCAACTGCCGGCGTGGTTCGTGATCGGAGCGGGCGGGCTGGTCGGCCTGTTGGTCGGCAGTTTCCTCAACGTGGTGATTCACCGTCTGCCGCGCATGATCGAGCGCGAGGAAGCCAACTACATCGCCGAGCTGCGCGGCGAGCCGCTGCCCCAGCCCACCCCCTACAACCTGGTTGTGCCGCGCTCGGCGTGCCCGTCGTGCGGACACCAGATCAAGGCGTCGGAGAACGTCCCCGTGTTGAGCTGGCTCGCCCTGCGCGGCCGCTGCAGCGCATGCAAGACGCCGATCTCCTGGCGCTATCCGGCGGTCGAGGCGGCGACCGGCCTGTTGACCGCCGCTTGCCTCTGGCACTTCGGCCCGACGTGGACCGCCGTTGCCTCGGCGGCGCTGCTTTGGTTTCTGGTCGCCGGCACGATGATCGACGCGGATACGCAACTGCTGCCCGACGCCCTCACGCAGCCGTTGCTTTGGCTTGGCCTGGGGGTGAATCTGTTCGGCATGTTCACGCACCTGCAGGATGCGGTCATCGGCGCGATGGCTGGCTACCTCTTCCTCTGGTCGATCTACTGGGCCTACAAGCTGCTGCGCGGCCGCGAAGGCATGGGCTACGGCGACTTCAAGCTGATGGCCGCACTGGGCGCCTGGTTCGGCTGGCAAGCGCTGCCCTTGCTCGTGCTGCTGTCGTCGGTGGTCGGCCTGGTCTTCGGCCTTGTGCGTATCGCGCGTGGCGCAAAGAGCGAATCGCCGTTCTCGTTCGGGCCCTTCATTGCCGGCGCGGGCGTGATCGCACTGCTGGCGGGCCCGCAGCTGATCGTGCTGACGGGGCTGGCTCCCGGGCTTGCCCCTTGAGGGTGTCGGTAACATGCGCGTGATTGGCCTGACTGGCGGCATCGGCAGCGGCAAGAGCTATGTGGCGGACCGTCTTGCCGAGCGCGGCGCCGCCATCGTCGACACCGATGCCATCGCCCACGAGATCACCGCGCCCGGCGGGGCTGCCATCCCCAAGCTGGTCGAAACCTTCGGCCCCGGCATCCTGCGTCCGGACGGCGCGATGGATCGCGACGCCATGCGCGCCCTCGCCTTTTCCGACGCTACCGCCAAGACACGGCTGGAGCAGATCACGCATCCGCTGATCCGCGAGATTGCCTTGTCACGCGGAGCCGCCGCGCAAGCATCCGGCGCATCTCCGTACCTCGTCTACGTCGTACCGCTTCTGGTGGAGTCCCTTACCGGCCATCAAAGCTGGCGCAGCCTTGTCGAGCGCATCCTGGTCGTCGACTGTCCGGTCGAGATGCAGATTGCCCGCGTGATCGCCCGCAATGGCCTGCCACGCGCGCAGGTCGAGGCCATCGTGGCCCGGCAGGCCAGCCGTGAAGCGCGCCTGGAAGCCGCGGACGACGTGATCGACAACAGCGGAGCGCTGGCGGACTTGCAGCCGCAGATCGACCGTCTGGACCAAGCCTATCGGTCGGATTGAACCGCCCTGAAAGCGGATGTCACAGCCCTTTGCATTGTGATGAGCGAGGGTCTCGCATAGAATGCGGGCAGATCGAAGCCAATTGGGCTTCGGGGCCACATACGCCAGCAGGCCAGCAAACCGGGCACCAAGTTTTGATCCTGTACGAATATCCCTTCAACGAACGCATTCGGACGCTGCTGCGCCTCGAAGATCTGTTCGAGCGGCTGGATTTCTTTCTCGTGCAGGAACATCCGCTGCAGCACCATGTGGCGCTGACCACGCTGTTCGAGATCGTCGACGTGGCGGGCCGCGCCGATCTCAAGTCCGACCTGCTGAAAGAGCTCGACCGCCAGCGCCAGACGCTGACTGCGCTGCGCGCCAACCCGCAGATCGATCAAGACGCGCTCGACGGCGTCATCAGCGAGCTGGAAACCGCCTCGGGCAATCTCACTGCCACGCATGGCAAGGCCGGCCAACTCATCGCCGACAACGAGTGGCTGACGAGCATCCGCAGCCGCGCGATCATTCCCGGTGGCACCTGCGAATTTGACCTGCCGGCGTATTTTGCGTGGCAGCATCACCCTGCGGAACGCCGCCGCGCCGACATTATCAAATGGGCGCAGCCCCTGGTACCGCTGCGTGACGCGACGATGATCGTGCTGCGCCTGCTGCGCGAGTCGGGCCAGAGTGGCAAGGTCATTGCTACCGCCGGAAGCTATCAACAGATGCTGTCGGGGCGCGTCTACCAACTCATGCAGGTGCGCCTGGACGATGCTGCGCTGGGCTTCATCCCTGAGATCAGCGCCAACAAGTACATGCTCTGGGTACGCTTTACCCAGCAGGATGGCGACCTGCGCCCCAAGCCGGTCGACGCCGATATTCCGTTCCAGCTCAAGCTCTGCAATTTCTAGACGTTTGCAATGAACGCGAAGACCGTCAAATGCCCGACCTGCGGCAAACCCGTGCCGTGGGTACCGGAAAGCCGTTACCGGCCGTTCTGCTCCGAGCGCTGCAAGCAGATTGATCTGGGCGCCTGGGCGGCCGAGCAGTACACCATCCCCGTGGTCGAAGACGATGACCTGCCGCCCGAAGCGCCGGGCGGCGACACCAGCGGCAAGCTCAATTGACACTCCCCCGGTGCGTTGCACCATGCAGTAGGCCGTCCCGCCCTCTCGCTCCCCTCAGCCGCGATACCACCTTGGCTGGCCGGTCTTGATCCACGTCAGCGTGACCCAGTTCGCACGTTGACGAAATCGGCCGCGTCATCTTTATTGATGAGGTGAGACGGTGAACCACAACAAAAAGAGGGGGGCACCATGCAACGGTCGATGACGGCGCTCAATGCGCTTGTTTGGCTGCTGCTCTGCGCTGCGCTTGGCGTGCCGAGAGAGGCCTCTGCGGTACCGGCGTTCGCCAGACAGACCGGCATGGCCTGCATGGCTTGCCACGTAAGCTTCCCGGAACTGACCCCCTTTGGCCGGTTCTTCAAGATGACCGGCTATACGCTCTCCAACAAGAGCACGATCCCGATTTCGGGCATGGTGCAGATCTCGCGCACCAACACCCGGACGGTCGATCAACAGAATTACGATTTCGTGCGCGACGGCGATACCGTCTCCCAGCAGCTCAGCCTGTTTTATGCGGGACGCATTGCCGGGCCAGTCGGCGCCTTCGCGCAGTGGTCTTACGACGGCATCGCCCACCACAGCGCCCTGGACAACACCGACATCCGGGCCGCATGGCACCTGACGCGGGAGGACGTCGACTTCATCTACGGCATCACGGTCAACAACAACCCGACGGTATCCGACGCCTGGAACAGCAGCCCCGCCTTCGGTTATCCGTACGCGTCGCCCACCGTCGGCGTGCCGCCGCTGGCCGGGACGCTCATCGACGGGAGCCTGGCGCAACAGGTGGTGGGGGCAAGTGCGTATGCCTTCTGGCAACGCCATCTTTACGCAGAGTTCGGCGCCTACCGGACTGCGGACCAGGCCTTCTCGGTATTCCGGGCCGGCCAGGATACCGCCACGCCAGGCGGCGTGGCGCGCCTGAGCGGAGCCAATCCGTACTGGCGTGTGGCTTACAACCAGGAGTGGGGGCCGCATTCGATGATGGTCGGCACCTTCGGGCTGCTGGCCAATCGGTATCCGGACAACACGATGCCCGGTACGCCCACCGACCGCTTCCAGGACTATGCGCTCGATGCCCAGTACCAGTATCTGACGATGACGCACACGTTCACCGCACAGATGGCGTGGATCTATGAGCATCAGGACTGGCGCGCCAGCTTCCCAAGCGGCGGCATCGGGGCCGGTCCGACGCCGGCCAACCCGACGGATCATCTCAATACATTCAAGGCGAAGGCGTCGTATTACTACCAGCGCAAATACGGCGCCACCCTGGCCTACTTCTCAACCACCGGCGACGCCGACCCCGGCCTCTACGCCCCGGCGCCCGTCACCGGCAGCGCCAATGGCCGGCCGGATACCCAGGGCGTGATCTTCGAGCTGGATTATCTGCCGCATCCCCAGATCAAGCTGGCGCTGCAGTACACGTGGTACCTCAAGTTCAACGGCGCCCACGCCAACTACGACGGCAACGGGCGCAACGCGATCAACAACAACACGATCTATCTGCTCGGCTGGTTCATGTTCTAGCTGCCTGGTCGGATCAACGACAGAAGGGGGGGAACACGTGATGAAGGGATTGCATCGATCCGGCCAAGCCTGGCTTGCAGGTCTCGTCGCACTCGCGGCCTTGGGTTGGTCCGGCGCCGCCACCGCACAAGACGGCGAGAGGCTTGCTGAGCAATTGTGCGCGTCCTGCCACGGCGCGCACGGCACCAGCGGGTCGCCCATGTTCCCGCGCCTGGACGCGCAGGTTCCGCACTATCTGGAAGCGCAGCTGAAGGGCTTTCGCAACCGCGGTCGCGGCGAGACCGACGCGCAGGCCTTCATGTGGGGCATTGCTTCGCAGCTGGACGATGCCACCATCGCCTCACTGGCTGAGTACTACGCGCGCCAGACAGCGCCTGCGGGCCAGGCGGGAAATCCGGCACTGATGGCGCGCGGCAAGACCATCTTCGAACACGGCCTGCCGGCCGAGGGCGTGCCCGCCTGTGCGTCTTGCCACGGCGCGCACGCGCAGGGCAACGATATCTATCCGCGTCTGGCCGGTCAGCACGAGACGTACCTGTTGCGGCAGATCAGCGTCTTCAAGAACGGCACGCGCGCCAATGCGCCAGTGATGAGCGCCGTTGCTCACACGTTGACGGACGAGCAGGCACAGGCGGTTGCCGCCTTTCTGCAAGCGCAGTAGATCCCTGGAGAGACGGGAAGACTAGGCAGGCGCAGCGGCGTCTTCCGCGCGCATCCACTCGAACACCGGCAGCGTGGCCGGCAGTACCGGTTCCACGTTGATCGGCAACGTCTGCCAGGCGAATTCCTGGCCTTCCAGTGCGCGCAGCGTGCCTTCCCACGCCGTCACCTTGCAGAAATGCAGGCGCACGTACGCGTGCGGATAATCATGCTCGATGGTGTGCCACGGCGTGCAAGTGCGCAGCGTCACATCGAGCTCTTCCTTCAGCTCACGCGTGAGCGCGGCTTCCACCGATTCGCCCGCTTCCAGCTTGCCGCCAGGAAATTCCCAGTAGCCCGCGTAAGGCTTGCCTTCTGGACGCTGGGCCAGCAAGAACTGGCCGTCCGGCTGCACCAGCACGCCAACGGCCACTTCGGTGATCTTGCGGCCGTCGGGCGTGTGCGTGGGTGGCACTTGCGTCAGATTGTCAGTCGACATGCTGCCGCCCATGCTTGCCGCCCCAGTCGCGGGCAAATTGCCATGCCACGCGGCCCGAACGCGAGCCACGCTCGAGCGCCCAGACCAGCGCGTCGCCACGTGCAGCGGCGATGTCCTCGTCGCTGCAGCCGAAATGCCGGAGCCAGTGGCCGACAATGGTCAGGTATTCGTCCTGCTTGGGCGGGTAGAACGACAGCCACAGCCCGAAGCGCTCCGACAGCGAAATCTTCTCTTCCACCACTTCGCCCGGATGGATTTCGCCGTCAGACGTGTGCTGATAGGTCTCGTTGTCCTTCATGTATTCCGGCAGCAGATGGCGCCGGTTGGACGTCGCATAGATCAGCACGTTGTCTGATTGCGTTGCCACCGAGCCGTCCAGCGCAGACTTCAGCGCCTTGTAGCCCGATTCGCCTTCTTCAAACGAAAGGTCATCGCAGAAGATCGCGAAGCGCTCCGGGCGCGCCGAGAGCTGCTCGACGATATCGCCCAGATCGGCCAGATCATCCTTGTCGACTTCAACAAGGCGCAGGCCGTCTTTCACGAATTCGTTCAGGCACGCCTTGATGAGCGATGACTTGCCGGTACCACGTGCGCCCGTGAGCAGCACGTTATTGGCCGGCAGCTTGCTGACGAACTGGCGCGTGTTGGCGACGATGGCGTCTTTCTGGCGTTCGATGTTGTGCAGATCGCTCAGGTGGATCGGCGGCAGTTGGCGGATCGGCGCGAGATAGCCGATATTGCCGAACAGGCTCTGACGTTTTCGCCAGCGGAAGGCAACGGCCTCGTTCCAATCCGCCTCGGTCAGTTCGGGCGGCAGCCATTGCTCGAGCCGCCCAAGAAAGCGGTCGAGCCGTGCGGAAAGGTCGGACGACATGGAGGCAGACTCCGGATTACGAACGGTAGTCCGCGTTGATCGACACGTAGTCGTGCGAGAAGTCGCACGTCCACACGGTGGCGGTGGCGTCGCCGCGGCCGAGCGCGATGCGCACGGTGATCTCCGCCTGCTTCATCACACGCTGGCCGTCTTCTTCGCGGTACTCGGGGTTGCGGCCACCGTCACGCGCGACCCACACGTCGTCGAGCCACAGATTGACGCCGTTTACATCGAGGTCCGTCACGCCAGCGTAGCCCACGGCCGCCAGGATGCGGCCGAGGTTGGGGTCCGAAGCGTAGAACGCGGTCTTGACCAGCGGCGAGTGCGCGACCGCATAGGCGATCAGGCGACACTCCTCAACGTTGCGGCCGCCCTCGACCTGGATGGCCATGAACTTGGTCGCACCCTCGCCGTCGCGCACGATCTTCTGCGCAAGCTCTTGCGCGAGGCCCGTCAGCGCATCGCGCAGCGCCGCGTAATCAGGGTGCGATTCGGAATCGATGCGCGGCGTGCCGGCGCGGCCCGTCGCGATGACGACGAACGAGTCGTTGGTCGACGTATCGCCGTCCACCGTCACGCTGTTGAACGAATGATCGGCGGCGTGGCGCACCAGACCTTGCAGCACAGCTTCGTCCACATTGGCATCGGTGGCGATGAAGCCCAGCATCGTCGCCATGTTCGGACGGATCATGCCCGCGCCCTTGCTGATGCCCGACATGCGCACCGTCTTGCCCGACAGCGTGCACGTGGCGGACGCCGCCTTGGGTACGGTGTCGGTGGTCATGATGGCCTCTGCGGCGGCCAGCCAGTTGTCCGGCTTGGCGTTCGCCTCAGCCGCAGGCAGTCCGGCGATGATGCGGTCGACCGGCAGCGGCTCCAGAATTACGCCCGTGGAAAACGGCAGCACCTGCTCCGCCGACACGCCCAGCAGCTTGGCCACGGCATCGCAGGTCTGGCGTGCATGCGCGAGGCCCGGCGCGCCCGTGCCGGCATTCGCGTTGCCCGTGTTCACAACGATCGCCCGCGCCCCCTTGCCGCTCGCCAGATGCTCGCGGCACACCTGCACTGGCGCCGCGCAGAAACGGTTCTGCGTGAACACACCAGCCACCGCTGAGCCCTCGGCGATACGAACGAGCAGCACATCCTTGCGATTGGCCTTGCGTACACCGGCCTCGGCCCAGCCGAGTTCCACGCCGTCGATCGGCAACAGTGAGTCAGCGGCGGGCGCGACGAGATTCACAGCCATGGAGCACACCTTTCAAATAAGGATGCCCGCATTGCGGGCATCGTGAATCAACGGAAAACGAGGCGCGCCGCCCAGGCGGCGCGTCTGGGCAGCGTCAAACCAGCTTGCCGTGGCACTGCTTGTACTTCTTGCCCGAACCGCACGGGCACGGGTCATTGCGTCCGACCTTGGGCACTTCGCCCGCCAGCGCCGCCGCAGCCGCAGATGCCGCCGAACGCTGCGCGGCCATCGCTGGTGCGGCCCCGTGGATCTCGGCGTCGCCAGCCGCAACTTCGGCGAGGTCGTCGAACTCGTCGTGCTTGTACTGCAAGTTGGTCAGCGCCGAAAGGTCTTCTTCGATCTGCTCGGAAGCCTGCTCCAGCTCCTCTTGCGACTGGATACGCACCGTGAAGACAATACGCGTGACTTCATTGCGGATGGTATCGAGCAAGCGGCCGAACAATTCGAACGACTCGCGCTTGTACTCTTGCTTCGGGTCCTTCTGCGCATAGCCGCGCAGGTGGATGCCCTGGCGCAGCATGTCGAGCGCAGCCAGGTGCTCACGCCAGTGCGTGTCGAGGCTTTGCAGCATCACCGAACGCTCGAAGCCGGCGAACGACTCGCGGCCCACTTGCGCCACCTTGCCTTCGTACACCGCTTCGGCAGCCTCCAGCACCATCTTGAGCAGGTCTTCGTCTTCGATCGACTGCGCGTCTTCCAGCGTCTTCACCAGCGGCTGGTCGACACCCCAGTCTTCGCGCAGCGTCTTTTCCAGGCCCGCGACGTCCCACTGCTCTTCCATGGTCTCGGCCGGCACATAGGTGCGGAACAGCTCGGTGAACACGGACTCGCGCAGGTTCTTGACCAGATCGCCCACGTCCTGCGCTTCGAGAATCTCGTTACGCAGCTTGTAGAGTTCCTTGCGCTGATCGTTGGAGACGTCGTCGTACTGCAGCAGTTGCTTGCGGATATCGAAGTTGCGGCCTTCGACCTTGCGCTGCGCCGATTCGATCGAGCGCGTGACGATGCCGGCTTCGATCGGCTCGCCTTCGGGCATCTTCAGGCGATCCATGATCGCGCGCACGCGGTCGCCCGCGAAGATGCGCAGCAGTTGATCGTCCAACGACAGATAAAAGCGCGACGAACCCGGATCGCCCTGACGGCCGGCACGGCCACGCAACTGGTTGTCGATCCGGCGCGACTCGTGGCGTTCGGTGCCGACGATATGCAAACCACCGGCGGCCTTCACCTGCTCGTGCAGCGATTGCCATTCGTCCTGCAGTTGCTTCACGCGTGCGGCCTTCTCTTCATCAGAGAGCGATTCGTCCGCCATCACGAAAGCAGATTGCTTCTCCACGTTGCCGCCCAGCACGATGTCGGTACCGCGACCGGCCATGTTGGTGGCGATGGTGATCGCCTTCGGCCGGCCCGCTTCCGCGATGATGGCGGCTTCGCGCTCGTGCTGCTTCGCGTTGAGCACCTGGTGCGGCAGCTTGACCTGGTTCAGCAGGTTGGACAGCAGCTCGGAGTTTTCGATGGACGTCGTGCCTACCAGCACCGGCTGGCCACGCTCGTAGCAATCGCGAATATCGCGAATGACGGCGTCGTAGCGCTCCTTCGAGGTCTTGTAGATCTGATCCTGCAAGTCCTTGCGCTGCGGCGTGCGGTTGGTCGGGATCACCACGGTCTCAAGGCCGTAGATCTCCTGGAATTCGTACGCTTCCGTGTCCGCCGTGCCGGTCATGCCCGACAGCTTGTTGTACATGCGGAAGTAGTTCTGGAACGTGATGGTCGCCAGCGTCTGGTTTTCCTGCTGGATCTGCACGCCTTCCTTGGCCTCCACGGCCTGGTGCAGACCGTCGGACCAACGGCGGCCCGACATCAGGCGGCCGGTGAATTCATCGACGATCACCACTTCACCGTTCTGCACCACGTAGTGCTGATCGCGGAAGAACAGGCTGTGCGCACGCAGGGCGGCGTACAGGTGGTGCATCAGCGTGATGTTCTGCGGCGCGTAGAGCGATTCACCCTCGGCGATCAGGCCTGCCTGGAGCAGGATCTGCTCAGCCTTTTCATGGCCCGATTCAGTCAGATAGACCTGGTGCGATTTTTCGTCGACGTAGTAGTCGCCCGGCTTCTCGACGCCCGTGCCATCCGACTTCTCTTCGCCGATCTGGCGCGTAAGCTGCGCGGGGATGCCGTTCATGCGGCGGTACAGGTCGGTGTGATCTTCGGCCTGGCCGGAGATGATCAGCGGGGTACGCGCTTCATCGATCAGGATCGAGTCCACCTCGTCGACGATCGCGTAGTTCAGCGGACGCTGCACGCGCTGGCCGGCGTCGTACACCATGTTGTCGCGCAGGTAGTCGAAGCCGAACTCGTTGTTGGTGCCGTAGGTGATGTCCGACGCGTAGGCGGCCTGCTTCTGGTCGTGGTCCATGGTGGTCAGGTTGACCCCCACCGACAGGCCCAGCCAGTTGTACAGGCGGCCCATCCACTCGGCATCGCGCTGGGCAAGGTAATCGTTGACCGTCACGACGTGCACGCCCTGGCCTGAGATGGCGTTCAGGTACACGGCCAGCGTCGCGGTCAGTGTCTTGCCTTCACCCGTGCGCATTTCGGCGATCTTGCCGTCGTGCAGCACCATGCCACCGACCAGCTGCACGTCGAAGTGCCGCATCTTCATCACGCGCTTGCTGGCCTCGCGGCACACGGCAAACGCTTCGGGCAGCAGCGCATCCAGCGTCTCGCCCTTGGCGAAGCGTTGGCGGAACTCCTCGGTCTTGGCCTGCAGCTCGGTATCGGAGAGCGCCTCGAACTTCGGTTCGAGCGCGTTGATCTGCGCCACCTTGCGGCGGTACTGTTTGATCAGCCGCTCATTGCGGCTGCCGAAAATCTTCTTGAGAAGGCCCGTGATCATCGATGGCTAGGGGCGGTGAACCACCAGAATCGCCTCGCGCGACACGGCGAAACGCAGGCAGCGCAACGGCCCAGAAAGGGTTGGCGCAAAGGCGGGAGTTTAGCATGTGCAAAACGCCCGCTTGATGGCGGCAGGCCGGCCGGATGTGGCAGGAACGCCGCACTTTGCAGCAGCACCGGGGCATGCCCTTAGGCCGCAGGCTCACAGGGAACTGGGGGCAGGCACCCGCGATTGCAACCGTGGCGCGTCAGTGACCAGCGCTGGCCATGCCCTTACCAATATCCGCGTCTGCAAGCTGCGGCACAGGTGTCTGCTTGCCAGCCAGCTTGGGCTGGCCGGCGTTCTCCAGGAAAGCCACCGGATTCTGCGGCACATCGTTGACGTGCACCTCGAAATGCAGATGCGGCCCCGTGGCGCGGCCGGTACGGCCGATCAGTGCAATGCGCTCGCCTGCCTTGACGATATCGCCGACCTTCACGAACACCTTCGACGCGTGGGCATAGCGGGTCTTCAGGCCATTGCCGTGATCGATATCGACCATATTGCCGTAGTCGCTACGGTATTCACTGGCTACCACGACGCCGCCTGCGGCGGCCACGATCGGGGTGCCGACCGGCGCGACGAAATCCACGCCATCGTGCTGCGTACGCCTGCCGGTGAACGGGTCGATCCGCACCCCGAAGCCCGATGAGTCATAGCCGGTGGCCACAGGGCGGACAGTTGGCATCATCTTGGCGTGGATCTGCCGATCCATCAGCGTGCTTTCGAGCACGCTGAAATAGTCGTTGCGCTGGTCTGCCGAGCGCGTCAGGCGATCCAGTTCTGACTGGATCTCGGGCATCGACATCGGCCGCGAGAACGCGCCCTCCGGGCCGCCGCGCCCCGGCTGCGACTTGAAGTCGAACTCACGGGGCGGCACGCCTGCCAGCCCGGACACGCGCGCGCCCAAGGCATCGAGCCGCACCAATTGCGCCTGCATTTCGCCGATGCGCGCGGCCATCAGGTTCAGGTTTTCGCGCATGACGCGCGTGTCGCCACCGGGACTCGCCGAAGCACCGGCTCCGGGCAGCAACCCTTGCTTGGCCGCAAGCCATGTTCCGCCGACGGATAGAGCCGCCACGGTCAGCAGTGCCGCACCAATAGCCACGAAGACGCCGCGTCGCGACAGGTGCGTCGCGCCGGCCTTGCGTGGGTGAATCAGGATGATCTGCATCGCTCGATTTCCGGACAAAAAAGCTGCCCACCGGCACGAAAGCACAATGAAGGGCCCTACAATGCCGGCATGCGAATCTTTGTTCATCCCGCTCTCAAGACGCCGGTGGCAAAACCCGTCCAGGACTGGCTTTCGGGTGCCGGTTCGGTCGGCCCGCTGATGCAGGCGGCCAGGCAATTGGCGTCGTTGGAAGCGGAGGTGTTGTCGCTGTTGCCGCCCGGCTTGGGCGGCGGTGTGGCCATCGGCGGCATCAAGAACGATGCGCGCGACAGCCGGGAAGCGACTCTGGTGTTGCTCGCCGCACATAGTGCGGCTGCGGCGCGCTTACGGCAGGTGGTACCCACCTTGCTGGAGCGTCTGCAGCGCCGGGGATCGCAGATTACCGCAATTCGTGTACGGGTACAACCGCAGGGCGGGAGCGACAGTTTATGGCCACAAGAGATCGAAAAGCCGCCTAAACGCGCCAAGATGACGGCAGTTGGGGTCAACAGCCTGGCGGCACTCGCCAACGAACTGCCCGATTCGCCACTTCGGCAGGCCTTGGCCGAAATGGTTGCGCGGCACGTTGCACCTGCCGGCAAGCCCAAATGAAAAGCGCCCCGCGGGGCGCTCTTTTCATACGGACAACCGCATCAGCCGATCACGAGAACGCCGGTTGCAACTGCGGCAGGAACGCGCGCGGCGCCTCTTCCACCTTGTCGAACGAGACGATTTCGTAGGCCGTTTCATCTGCCAGCAAGGCGCGCAGCAGCGCGTTGTTCAGGCCATGCCCCGACTTGTGTGCAGTGTACGCCGCGATCAGGGGATGGCCGACTACGTACAGGTCGCCAATCGCGTCGAGTATCTTGTGGCGGACAAACTCGTCGCCGTAACGCAGTTCGTCGTTGTTGAGCATGCGGTGCTCGTCGAGCACGATGGCGTTGTCGAGGCTGCCGCCGCGCGCCAACCCGACCTCGCGCAGCATCTCGACTTCATGTGCGAAACCGAAGGTGCGGGCGCGGGCGATTTCACGGGTGTAGCTCGTGTCGGCGAAATCGATTTCGAATGTCTGGCCGGTCTTGTCGACGGCCGGGTGCCGGAACTCGATCGTAAACGACAGCTTGAAGCCAAAATACGGATCGAGGCGGGCAAACTTGTCGCCTTCGCGGATTTCCACCGGCTTGAGCACGCGGATGAACTGCTTGGCCGCGCCCTGCTCTTCGATACCCGCCGACTGCAGCAGGAACACGAACGACGCCGCGCTGCCATCCATGATCGGAATCTCTTCCGCGTCGACATCCACGTACAGGTTGTCGATGCCGAGACCGGCGCACGCAGACATCAGGTGTTCCACGGTCGAGACGCGAGCACCATCCTTCTGGAGCACGGAGGCCAGGCGCGTGTCACCGATCGCATTGGCGTTGGCGGGAATCTCGACGGCAGGGTCCAAGTCGACGCGCGTGAAGACGATGCCCGTGCCCACGGCAGCCGGCCGCAACGTCAGCGTTACCTTGCGGCCCGAGTGCAACCCGATGCCGACGGTCTTGACGACGGACTTGATGGTGCGTTGTTTCAACATGGCCGCCCTCGACTCACAGAACCTTCACGATTGTTTTTATCTATGCAGGACGCATAGGTGATAACCCTAAGCATACCATTTTCAGCCCCCCACCCTCAAAGCGACTTTTGTATCGGGATGTTAGGGGTCCACATATTCCGCTCAATCTGAGCGCGTGCAGAATCGGGACCCGGGCTCGGGCAACCTTGAGCCGTGACGGGAAAGCGGGCGGTATTCCGCCATTCGGTTGAGGGGCGGGCGCGGCGTCAGAGTATCGCGAGGACGGCTTCTGCGCTGCTGACGACGAACTGCCCAGGCGCCTCGACCTGTAGCGCTGTTACCACACCGTCTTTCACGATCATCGCGTAACGCTGCGAGCGCACGCCCATGCCGCGCTGGGTCAGATCCTGATCGAGACCGACCTTGCGTGTGAATTCGGCGCTGCCATCGGCCAGCATGCGGATCTTGTCGCCTGTTACCTGCGAGCGCGCCCATGCCCCCATCACGAAGGCATCGTTGACCGATACACACCAGATTTCATCAACACCCTTGGCGCGCAATTCGTCGTAATGCTCGACGTAGCCGGGCACATGACGCGCTGAACACGTCGGTGTGAACGCCCCGGGCAATCCGAAGATGACGACCGTCTTGCCCTCCGCCAGGTGTTTGACGGAGAAGGCATTGGGGCCCAGGGCGCAGCCGTCCTTCTCACTTTCGAAGAACTCGTAGAGCGTTGCGTCTGGAAGCGGTTGACCAGGCTGGATCATGATCATCACAAAGCGTTGCGCACGAATATCTCGATCATAGAACCGGATCACGGTTCGTGGCGAGCAGCCCATCAACCCGAGGGCGCCAGCCTGAAAGCAGCGCACACGCGTGAGCGGGGCGGGACCATGCCGCGCGGCGAAGCGCGGGCACGTTCATAGAACGAGACCGCCCGCGTGAGGCAATCACGCGGACGGTCTTGGGAGACAACTACATCGCACCACGCGGCGCGCGATGAACGGGCACACCCGCCGGGCGGGTTGAACCCTTCCGGGGAGGCGGCCAGAGGCCAACCTGCCCGGCGGCAACGACTGTGTCCGGTTCATCGCGCGCTGTCGGCTGGCGGGCGGCGGGCCGTCACATCGCGGCGGTCACGGGAGGGGAGCCGTGAGCCGCGCGCGACGTGGGGTGCCGCGGGCTGCCGGACGTGCGCGGGCGAGGCGCCGGATCAGTCAGCCTGCTTGCGCAGGAATGCCGGGATGTCGTACGTATCGACACCCTTTTCCTGCAGGGCCGCCACGTGCGCCGATGCGGATTCACGCGAGCTGCGCCAAACGGCCGGGGTGTCGAAGTTGCTGTAGTCGGGCGCGGCTGCCACGGCATGACCCATGGCGCCACCGCCGAAGGCTACCGGCTGGTTGTCCGTACCGGTCTTCAGCAGCGTCATCGTCTGCTGCTGTTGTTGCTTGTTGCGAGCGGCGCGACCCAGGCCCGTGGCAACCACGGTCACACGCAGTGCATCGCCCATGGCGTCGTCGTAGACCGTACCGAAAATGACGGTGGCATCTTCCGCGGCATAGCTGCGGATGGTGTTCATCACTTCCTTGGTCTCGGACAGCTTGAGCGAGCGGCTGGCCGTGATGTTCACCAGCACGCCACGCGCGCCCGACAGGTCCACGCCTTCCAGCAGCGGGCTGGCCACGGCTTGCTCAGCGGCCAGACGCGCACGGTCGACGCCGGACACGGTGGCCGTGCCCATCATCGCCTTGCCTTGCTCGCCCATCACGGTCTTCACGTCTTCAAAGTCGACGTTCACCAGACCGTCGACGTTGATGATTTCCGCAATGCCGGCCACCGCGTTGTGCAGCACGTCGTCGGCGCACTGGAAGCACTTGTCCATCTCGGCGTCGTCGCCCATGACTTCGAAGAGCTTTTCGTTGAGCACGACGATCAGCGAATCGACGTTGCCTTCGAGGTCGTTGGCGCCATGCTCGCCGACCTTGGCGCGGCGTGCGCCTTCGAAGTCGAACGGCTTGGAGACCACGCCCACGGTCAGGATGCCCATTTCCTTGGCGATCTGCGCGACCACCGGGGCGGCGCCCGTACCCGTGCCGCCGCCCATGCCAGCGGTGATGAAGACCATGTGCGCGCCGCGCAGTGCGTCGGCGATCTGCTCACGGGCTTCTTCTGCGCAGTGCTTGCCCACCTCGGGCTTGGCGCCGGCGCCCAGGCCCGTGCTGCCCAGTTGCAGCACGCGCGACGCGGTCGAGCGCTTGAGTGCCTGCGCATCGGTGTTCATGCAGATGAATTCCACGCCTTGCACGCCGCGGTTGATCATGTGCTGCACGGCATTGCCGCCCGCGCCGCCGACGCCGACCACCTTGATGATGGTGCCGTCCTGCATTTCCGTTTCAATCATGTCGAAGTCCATCATTGCCTCCAGAAGTGATCAGTCCCAGACGATGCAGCCTCCCCGCCGCAACCCCTGGTTCCTGAACGAAAAACATCAAAAACAAGAAATCAAACCTGCTCCCCCTGGGGAGCACATCGCCAATACCCAAGCGAGCACGCTCAGAAGTTGCCGATGAACCATTCCTTCATGCGCGTCCAGACCTGCTTGACCGATCCGGACTGCACCACCACCTTGCGGCCACGCATGCGCTGCACGCGGCCCTCCTGCAGCAGACCAATCACCGTTGCATAGCGCGGGCTCTTGACGACTTCATGCAGGTTGCCCCGGTACTCAGGCACGCCCACGCGCACGGGCTTCAGGAACATGTCTTCACCCAGCTCGACCATGCCCGGCATCATCGCGGTGCCGCCGGTGAGGACGACACCGCTCGAGAGCAGCTCCTCGTAGCCCGACTCACGCACCACCTGATGCACCAGCGAGAACAGCTCTTCCACGCGCGGCTCGATCACGGCGGCCAGCGCCTGGCGCGAGAGCGTGCGCGGGCCGCGGTCGCCCACGCCAGGCACATCGATCATCTCGTCCGGATCCGCCAGCACCTGCTTGGCGATGCCATATTGGATCTTGATGTCCTCGGCATCCGGCGTCGGCGTGCGCAGGGCCATGGCGATGTCGTTGGTGATCTGGTCGCCGGCGATGGGGATCACGGCCGTGTGCCGGATCGCGCCTTCGCTGAAGATGGCGATGTCGGTCGTGCCGCTGCCGATGTCGACCAGCACCACGCCGAGTTCCTTCTCGTCTTCGGTCAGCACCGCCAGGCTCGACGCCAGCGGCTGCAGGATCAGGTCGTGCACTTCCAGTCCGCAGCGGCGTACGCACTTGACGATGTTCTGCGCCGCGCTCACGGCACCGGTCACGATGTGCACTTTCACCTCGAGCCGGATGCCGCTCATGCCGATCGGCTCGCGCACGTCTTCCTGGCCGTCGATGATGAATTCCTGCGTGAGGATGTGCAGGATCTGCTGGTCGGTCGGGATGTTGACGGCCTTGGCGGTCTCGATCACGCGCGCCACATCGGCGGGGGTGACTTCCTTGTCCTTGATCGCCACCATGCCGCTCGAATTGAAGCTGCGGATGTGGCTGCCCGCGATACCGGTGAAGACCTCGCTGATCTTGCAGTCGGCCATCAGCTCCGCTTCTTCGAGCGCTTTCTGGATCGACTGGACGGTCGCCTCGATGTTCACGACGACGCCCTTCTTGAGCCCCTTCGATTCGGTCTGGCCCATGCCAATGACCTCGTAGGCGCCGTCGGGGCGAAGCTCGGCCACCACCGCCACCACCTTGGAGGTGCCGATATCCAGCCCGACCAGAAGATCCTTGTATTCCTTGCTCATCGCGTTTTCTCTGTGCTTCGCGTTGCTTTGTTATTGGCCCCTGCATCGGCCTTCGCCTTTGCAGCATTGCCGGTGCCGGGCAGCTTGCCCCCCTTTGCCAGCACCGCGGCCTGCGCATCGGTCAGGAAGCGCACACCCGCCGCCCGAACTGCGAACCCGTTGGGGTATCGCAAATCGGCGTATTCAATCTGACCGCCCCAGCGCTGCGTCACCTGCGGCCAGGCGCGCACGAAGCGGCGGGCGCGGGCAGCCAGGGCCGTGCGGTCATCGTCATTCAACTCGCGGCCGAACTCGATCACCGTGCCGTTGGACAACCGCGCTCGCCATGCGTAGCGATTGGTCAGCGTCACGCTCACCGGCTCGACGTTCATTGGCTTGAACCACTCGGTCATGGTCTCCAGCTTGTCGACCAC
>JAGWNU010000292.1 GCA_028871175.1 Burkholderiaceae bacterium
CTGACGATTACCTCGTCAAGCCATTCAACCTTTCGGAGCTGTCCGCGCGCGTCAATGCCGTTGGACGACGCTATGCCGGCAACCCCAATCCGCTCGTGACGCTGCGCGATCTCGAGATCGATCTGGCGGGTCACAACATCAGGCGTGCCGGGCACCATGTTGCTCTGACGGCCAGCGAATGGGCCCTGCTGGAAGCCCTCGTCCAGCGCCCCGACATGATCGTCTCGAAAGCGCAGCTGGAAGCGCGGTTGTATTCGTTCAGCGATGAGGTTGGCAGCAACACCATCGAAGTCCACATGAGCCGCCTGCGGAAGAAACTGGGCTCCGATCTGATCGAGACCGTGCGAGGGCTCGGCTATCGAATCCGACAGGCCTAGCGATGCCGCGCAGCCTTCAAGCCCGTCTTGCCGTCATGCTGGCGCTTGGCCTGGCGGCGCTTTCGCTGGTGACCGCATTCGCGTCATTTCACGTCCTGCGCGAAGAGATCGACCGGATCTCGGATAGCGCATTGCAGGAAACGGCGCAGCGCCTGCTGCCGCTCACCGTCATGGACATGCTCGCGCGCGACGAGCAAAGCGCCGGTGAACAACGCATCCCAGCCGTGCGCGCGCACCACGAATTGCTGACATACGTTGTGCGGGATCAGCAAGGGAAGACCGTCCTGCAGTCTCACGACGCCGATCCCACGATCTTTCCGCTTCACCCTGCGCCCGGCTTTACATCAACGGCCTCGCACCGGCTCTACACCGAGACGGCACTCCAGGGCACGGTTTCGATCATCATCGCGGAGCCGCTGGCGGCACGTCGGCACGCCACGATCATGGCGGCGCTTGCCGTGGTGCGTCCGCTCGCGCTGCTGGTTCCGTTCGCCCTGCTGGGTGCGTGGCTGATCATCCGCTTCGGGTTGCGTCCAATCCGCCGCTTTTGCGATGCCATTGCGGCCCGGGGGCGCGACGATCTCAGCCCGGTGATGGATGCCCGCATGCCAACGGAGATCATCCCCATTGCGGACGCCGTGAATGACTTGATGAAGCGATTGGATCGCGCGCTGACCGCCGAGCGCAGTTTCACCGCGAGCAGCGCCCACGAGCTTCGCACCCCGATTGCCGCGGCGCTCGCGCAAACCCAGCGTCTCATCGCCGAATCCCAAGGGACGTCCATCGAGGGGCGCGCCAGGAATGTCGAGACATCATTGCGGACACTCGCGCGACTGAGTGAGAAGTTGATACATCTGGCGCGCGCCGAAGGCGGCCGAGTCCTTGCTGATACCCCCGGGGATCTGCGACCCATCCTCCAGATCGTTGTCGATGACATCCACCGCGCCGCGCGCTCGAATCTCGTTCAATTGGCGTTACCGCAGGGGCCCGTGCTCTCGCAGATCGACCCTGATGCATTTGCGATGCTGGTGCGCAACCTGATCGAGAACGCGCTCAAGCACGGCACGCCCACGGAAGCGATTCAAGTGGAGCTGTCGTCCGATGGTCGGCTGACGGTCACGAACCGCTGCCCTGTCGTTCCGGCGGACACACTTGCCCGCTTGACGCAACCATTCGAGCGCGGTGCCACGACCGCGAAAGGCAGTGGCCTGGGTCTTGCGATCGTCCATGCCGTCGCACACGCGGCAGGCGCACGCCTGAGCCTGCGCTCTCCTGCCGAGGGCAAGGTCGACGGTTTCCAGGCAAGCGTCGATGGATTGGCGGCCGACTGATGAGCGCGGGACCGGTCCAGGGTCCGTCAAGCGCTTCGCAGCAGGCGCATTGCACGCGCTACCACGTCACTGGCGCGAACGCACATTCATGTGGTCGACCAGCGTCGTCGGCGGATAAACGACGACCGTGTCGTGATCCTGCAATCCATCCAGCACCTGCGCTTCTTCAGCGTTGCGCTGTCCAATCTGAATGATCTGCTGCACGGCTTTTCCGTTCTTGACTGCAAACGCGCACCAGTGCTCACCGCAGCGGAACAGGGCGCCGATCGGCAGCCGCAGTACGTCAGGCCGATCCCAGATGACAATGCGGCCTTGCACGCGATACCCATCGTTCAGCCTCCCGGGCGGATCCACCAGATCCGCCACGACATGGACGCGCTGCTCCTCCACGCCAAGCGCCGACACCTTGGTGAATGCGCCCGGACCCACCGTCCGGACCATGGCATTGACTGCCGTTGGGCCACCCCACTCCACGACCGATACGCGCATACCGGGGCTGATCTTGACGGCATCGGTGGACAGCACGTCGACGACGAGTTCATAGCGCGAAGGATCTGCCAGGACCATGAGGGCGGTACCCGCAGGTACAACGCGCTCACTCTGCTGCTCGATGCGCAACAGCACGGTATCTGCGGGAGCACGCACCTCGACGGGTTGCCCAGATTCCAACGCCTTCAGATTTGCCGTCGCGACGCGAACGTCGGCTGCTGCCGATGTCTCTCTTGCACGCGCGGCAGCCAGGTCACTGGCCCCCGAGGCCAGCGTGGTACGCATCTGCTCCACTTCCTGCCTGGACGTGGCGCCGCTGCTCAGCAGTCTTTCGCCACGATCCAGGTCGCGCCTGGCCTGCTCGTAATCGGCACGAGCGTGAGCGGCTCGGGCTTGTGCCTCACGAAAGGTCGCTTCGGCGGCGTCAACACGCGCCCGTTGCGCGGCCCGCTCGCCCGGCGTCATCGGCACCGGCACGAGGACGGCGATCACCTGCCCCGTCCTGATCCGATCGCCCTCATGCCATTCCACGCGGAGCAGTCGGCCCGTGATCGGCGCGGTCATCACATAGCGATCATGCGCGCGGATTTCGCCGTCTTCATCGATCGTGACCTGAAGCGGCCCACGTGTGACGCGCCCGGTATCAACCGTCAGGGGCGCTGGCCAGAGTGCGTACGCGAGTGCCAACGCCAACGCAAGCGCGGCACCGGCAACGGCAAGCGGCTTCCTGAGCGCACCGCGCTTCATGTTTCCCTCGCCTTGAGCACCGCAACGATATCCAGGCGTCTGATCTTGGCGGCCACCAGCAACCCTGAACACACGACCGCCCCCCCGCCACCATGAACGCGTAAGCAAACGTGGCCGCATGCACCACGAGCGGCAGGCGGTAGAGGTCCGTTGTCAGCCGAGTGGCGAGGAGTCCGCACACGCCGTAGCCAAGCAGCAGCCCGGCTGGCAGTGCAATCGCTGTGAGCACAAACTGCTCCCCGAGCAGTATCCACGCGACTTCAGCTTGCGTGAACCCGAGCACGCGCAGCGATGCCAACTGCTGCACGCGTTCCGAGTACGCGATCCGCATGCCGTTGAAGGCCACACCGAAGGCAATCACACAGGCAAAAGCGAAGTTGATGGACGTGGACAGGCGGACGCTTTCCTCCATGATCTTGCGAAAGCTGGTGATCACGGCCTGGCGAACCGCCACCGCATTCACCGCTGGCAGCCGCTTCAGGGTCGCATACAGCGGGGCAGCCGCCTGTTGATCGACGGACAACCTCGCCCCCGACCAGTTTCCGCTTTCCCCGAGCAGGTTCGCCAGCGCTTTCTGGTCCATGTAGGCGGCTATGCCCACCAGGTCGCCGGACAGTCCCATCAATGTCACCTGTACGGTCTGACGCTTTCCCTCCAGCACCTCGACCGTGACCGGGTCACCGGGATGGACGCCCAGCACGTCTGCGAGTCTGGCGGAAACCACCAGACCATCCGGGGGCATGCGCAGGGGTCTTCCATGGTCATCGACCAGCCGGTGCAACTCCGCCGTCTGAGCAATTCCGCTCAGCGAGACCTGGCGCGACCGATACCCGGCAGCAAGCCTGACCGGCACATCGCGAAACGCCTCGACCTTCAGCACGCCGGGCAGACGCCCGATGGCGTAGACGGCACGATGCGATAACGGCTGAGAGAAGGCTACCGTCACATCCTGGCGCTCGATCTGCTGAAACTGAATATCGAACAGAAAGT
>JAGWNU010000052.1 GCA_028871175.1 Burkholderiaceae bacterium
CCGTCAAGCCGAGCTTCGAATACCGCGACAACGACGGCACGCAGGTCGAGGAATATCGCTTCCAGAAGGGGCAGGCTCCAGACATCCATGTCAAATCGGGCATGGGCACGTCCTACGACATGAGCAAGCCCGAAGACAGCTCGCCGCGCATTCGCGAACGCGGCACCGTCGACCGCGTGCCCTCGGTGAACGTCCTCAAGTTCTAAGCGTCACGCCGCAGCGGCGGCGTCTCCGAGCAGCCCCATGTGGGCTGCCCCTTCTTCCTCCACCTGTTTCCTGTTGCAAAGCATGGCTGTTTTCACCCCGGTCTCCGACGCCGAGATCGCCCTCTGGCTGGATCAATACGATGTGGGCGCCGTGCGCGCATTTCGCGGCATCCCTTCCGGGATCGAAAACTCCAATTTCTTCCTGACCACGGAGAAAGACGGGCAGACGCACGAGTACGTCGTCACGCTGTTCGAGAGACTGACGCTCGAGCAGTTACCGTTCTACCTGTACCTGATGCAGCATCTGGCGGCGCGCGGCATCAGTGTGCCGGCCCCGATCCCGGGACGAGACGGCGCGATCCTGCGCACCCTCAACGGCAAACCTGCGACCATCGTGACGCGGCTGTCAGGTCGATCGAACCTGGCGCCCACCGCGTCTGAATGTGCCATTGTCGGCAACATGCTTGCCCGCATGCATCTGGCGGGGCGCGATTATTCGCGTCATCAGCCGAACCTGCGCAGCCTGCCGTGGTGGAACGAGGTGGTGCCGGACGTGGCGCCTTTCGTGCATGGCGACACACGCGCGCTGCTGGAGGGCGAACTCGCCCATCAGCGACTGTTCTTTGCCAGCGCCGACTATGCCTCGCTGCCGGAAGGCCCCTGTCACTGTGATCTCTTCCGTGACAACGTGTTGTTCGAGCCCGCCGCAAACGGGCAGCCTGAGCGCCTTGGCGGCTTCTTCGACTTCTACTTCGCGGGCGTCGACAAGTGGCTCTTCGACGTGGCGGTCACGGTCAACGACTGGTGCATCGACCTTGCGACCGGCGCGCTTGATGCCGAACGGGCACAGGCGATGCTCCATGCCTACCATGCCGTACGTCCGTTCACCGATGCTGAAGCGCGTCACTGGCAAGACATGCTGCGCGCCGCCGCCTACCGTTTCTGGGTGTCGCGCCTGTGGGACTTCTATCTGCCGCGCGATGCCGAACTGCTCAAGCCGCATGACCCTACCCACTTTGAGCGCGTGCTGCGCGAACGCGTCGGCGCCCATGGCCTGACTCTGGACCTTCCCCAACCATGCAACTGATCGAAGTCTCTGGCAAGCAAGGCTACGTCTGGCTGCGCCAGGGCGCCTGGCTGTTCCGCAAGAACCCCATCGGCTTCTTGCTGCTGCTGTTCCTCTACCTGTTTGCCGTGAACCTGCTGATGCTGCTGGTTCCGCCTGTAGGGGTGTTCGCCATCCTGCTCGTCAATCCGGCCATCTTCGTGGGATTCATGTCGGCGTGCCGGGATACCGTGGCAGGCAAGCGCATCGGGCCCGCGTCGCTGATCGCGGGCTTTCGCGCCTACGGCAAGGATGTGATGCGCAGCCTGCTCAAGCTCGGCGGCATCTACGGTGTGCTCGTGCTGATTGTCAGCGGCGTGCTGATGATGCTGGTCGATGTCGATACCCTCATGACGGTGGTCAGCGACAAGCCACTGACGACCGATGCCATCCGCGAGTTCTATCTCGCCATGGTGATCGGATCGGTGCTGTACATCCCGGTGGCGGTACTTTTCTGGTTTGCGCCGTTGCTGGTGGCCTGGCATGGCATCCCGGTGGGCAAGGCGCTGTTCTTCAGTTGGATGGCCGTGTGGCGCAATCGCGCGGCGTTCATCCTGTATGGCGCCCTCTCCGCGATTCTGCTGATCGCGGTGCCGCTGTTCATCGATGCTCTGTTTGCCTCGAGCGACGCCAACAACATCGCGCCGCTGATCGCCACGCCCTACCGTGTGCTGGTGATGGCAGTGCTGTACTGCTCGTTCTACGCCACCTACCGCGGCTGCTTCAATGTCACGCAGGCTGCGGGCCAAGCCACCGACACGGCGGCCTGACCTGCGCGTCAACCCGATCGATGCTCAGTTGATCGGATCGAGCTTGGCGATGCCCAGCGCCAGCGTCTTCACCCCGTGGCGGTTGAACTTGATCTGGGCGCGCGCCTCGGCGCCCTCGCCTTCCAGCGTCGTGATGACGCCTTCCCCGAACTTGTTGTGGAACACCGACTGGCCCACGCGGAAGCCCGTGGCCTCTGCACGCTTGGCGTCAGCGTAGTTCTTGCCGGTGTCCATGCCACCGGTCGGGCGGCCAGTGTAGGCGTCGTCATCGCCGCGCTCGGGGCGCTTGAACCAATCCTTGCCCCAGGCGGAATCGCCTTGCACACGGCGGGCGGCTTGATAACCCGACTGCTGCGGCGTCAGCCACTTCAGCGTCTCTTCGGGCAATTCGTCAAAGAAGCGTGAACGGATGTGGTAGCGGATCTGACCATGCAGCACGCGGCTTTGCGCGAACGACAGATACAACCGCTCGCGGGCCCGGGTAATCGCCACGTACATCAGGCGGCGCTCTTCCTCCAGGCCGTCCTTCTCCATCTGGCTGTTTTCGTGGGGGAACAGACCCTCTTCCAGTCCGGTGATGAAGACGACATGGAATTCCAGCCCCTTGGCCGCATGCACGGTCATCATCTGCACGGCATCCTGGCCGGCCTGCGCCTGGTTGTCGCCAGCCTCTAGCGAGGCGTGCGTGAGAAACGCGACCAGCGGTGTCATCTCCGCGGGCGTCTCGTCGAGTACGAGTTCAGAAACGGTATCGATCTCGCCGCCTTCGATGCGCAGCATGGCGTCGTGGCGCACCGGCAATGCGGTCGCAATTGCGTCGACACCGTAGCCTTCTTCGGCAACGAAGGCTTGGGCGGCGGTCACCAGTTCCTGCAAGTTTTCGATGCGGTCCTGGCCCTCCTTCTCGCCCTGGTAATGCGTGATCAGGCCGCTGGCATGAATGACGTGCTGGACGATTTCGGGCAGCGTCATCTGGCGCGTGTCCGCACGCATCTGCTCAATCAGACGCACAAACGCCGACAACTTGGTGCCCGCCGCCCCGGTGAGATACGGCACCGATGCCGCGAGCGAAATGCCGTATAGTCGCGCCGCATCCTGCAGCTGCTCCAGCGAACGCGCCCCCACGCCACGCGCCGGAAAGTTCACCACGCGGCCAAACGCGGCGTCATTGTCGGGATTCTCAAGAAGCTGGAGATACGCCAACGCGTGCTTGATTTCCGCCCGCTCGAAGAAGCGCAGGCCGCCGTACACCTTGTACGGGATGCCAGCGGAAAACAGTGCGTGCTCAATCACCCGCGACTGCGCGTTGCTGCGATACAGGATGGCGATTTCGGAACGCGCCGTGCCACTGGCAATGCGGTCGCGGATTTCCTCGACGATCCAGCCGGCTTCCTGCCCGTCGGTGGCGGCCTGATAAACGCGTACGGGCTCGCCATGGCCGGCGTCGGTGCGCAGGTTTTTGCCCAGCCGACGCGTGTTGTGCGAGATCAGGTGGTTGGCGGTATCGAGGATGTGGCCGTGCGAGCGGTAGTTCTGTTCCAGCTTGATCCGGTGCTCGACGCGGAATTCGCGCTCAAAGTCGACCATGTTGCCGACGTTGGCGCCACGAAACGCATAGATGCTCTGATCATCGTCGCCCACGGCAAAGATGGCGTTGGGCGTGACACCAGGCTCGCCCAGGCCGGCGAGGATCTTCAGCCAGGCGTATTGCAGCTTGTTCGTATCCTGGAACTCGTCGACCAGGATGTGCTTGAAGCGCCATTGGTAGTGCGCGCGGATGGCATCGTTGTAGCGCAGCAGTTCGTAACAGCGCAGCAGCAGCTCGGCAAAATCGACCACGCCTTCGCGCTGGCATTGCGCGTCGTAAGCGGCGTAGAGATCGGCCATGCGGCGGTCGTATTCGTTGGCGATTTCCAGATCGCCCGCGCGCAGGCCCTGCTCTTTGGCGCCATTGATGAAGTACTGGACGTTCTTGGGCGGGAATTTCTCGTCGTCGATATTGAGCGACTTGAGCAGGCGCTTGACGGCGGAGAGCTGGTCTTGCGTATCCAAGATCTGGAACGTCTGCGGCAAACCGGCATCACGGTAATGCGCGCGCAGCAACCGGTTGCACAGACCGTGGAACGTGCCGATCCACATGGCGCGCGTGTTGATCGGCAGCATGGCCTGCAGGCGGGCCGTCATTTCCTTGGCCGCCTTGTTCGTAAACGTGACGGCCAGCACACCTGAGGGCGACACGCGCGCGCTCTGGATCAGCCACGCGATGCGGGTGGTCAACACGCGCGTCTTTCCGCTGCCCGCCCCCGCCAGGATCAGCGCCGATTCATCGGGAAGCGTGATGGCAGCGCGTTGTTCGGGGTTCAGATTGGCGAGCAGGTCGGACATGCGGGAGGAGCCTCGGCAGAATCCTGAAATTATACCGGCCGCATTCGCCGCTTCGCCCGTGCCGGACATCGACACGCCGTATAATTCCAAGCTTTCGCCCGCCATTTTCCTGGGCCAAACGTCTTTTTGCGCCCACTGCGCCCCGTCAGCATGACCGATCAAAACCAGTCCCTCGCCAAGAGTTTCGAACCCGCCACCATCGAGCAGAAGTGGAGCGCGGCCTGGGAAGCGATGGGCGTCTCCCGCGCGACGCTCGAAGCCGGCAAGCCCGACTTCTGTATCCAGCTCCCGCCGCCGAACGTGACGGGCACGCTGCACATGGGCCACGCGTTCAACCAGACCATCATGGACGGCCTGACGCGCCACGCGCGCATGTCGGGCGCCAACACGCTGTGGGTGCCGGGCACCGACCACGCGGGCATCGCCACACAGATCGTTGTCGAGCGCCAGCTGGACGCCCAAGGCGTGTCGCGCCATGACATGGGTCGGGAGAAGTTCGTCGAGAAGGTCTGGGAATGGAAAGAGCAATCGGGCTCGACCATCACGCGCCAGGTGCGCCGCATGGGCGCCTCGATCGACTGGGAGCGCGAATATTTCACGATGGACCCGAAGATGTCGCGCGCGGTCAGCGACGTCTTCGTGCGCCTGTATGAGCAGGGCCTGATCTACCGCGGCAAGCGCCTGGTCAACTGGGACCCGGTGCTGGGCACCGCCGTGTCCGACCTGGAAGTGGTGAGCGAGGAAGAAGAAGGCTCGCTGTGGCACATCCGGTATCCGCTGGCCGAACCGGACGCCGTTGGCGGCCTGACCCACCTGACGGTGGCCACCACCCGCCCCGAGACGATGCTCGGCGACACGGCCGTGATGGTGCACCCCGAGGATGAGCGCTACGCGCACCTCATCGGCAAGTTCGTTCACCTGCCGCTGACCGATCGCAAGATCCCCGTGATTGCTGACGAATACGTCGACCGCGCGTTCGGCACCGGCGTTGTCAAGGTGACCCCTGGCCACGATTTCAACGACTACGCGGTGGGCCAGCGCCACAAGTTGCCGCAACTGTCGATCCTGACGCTCGACGCGAAGATCGTTGCCGATGCGCCGGCCGCCTACGCAGGCATGGACCGCTTCGACGCGCGCAAGAAGATCGTCGAGGACCTCGAGGCGCAAGGCCTGCTGGCTGAAGTCAAGAAACACACGCTGATGGTGCCGCGCGGTGACCGTACCGGCGTCGTCATCGAACCGATGCTGACGGATCAGTGGTTCGTCGCCATGAGCAAACCGGCGCCCGAAGGCACGCGCTTCCCGGGCCGCTCCATCGCTGAAGTCGCGCTGGACGCCGTGCAGAGCGGCAAGATCAAGCTCGTGCCCGAGCAGTGGGTCAACACGTACAACCAGTGGCTGAATAACATCCAGGACTGGTGCATCTCGCGCCAACTCTGGTGGGGTCACCAGATTCCGGCGTGGTACGACGAAGCTGGCAATGTGTATGTCGGCCGCACCGAAGAGGAAGCCAAGGCCCAGGCAGCTTCTAAGGGTTACACCGGCGCACTCACGCGTGACGACGACGTGCTCGACACGTGGTTCTCGTCGGCGCTGGTGCCGTTCTCATCGCTGGGCTGGCCGGCCGATACGCCGGAACTGAAGCACTTCCTGCCCTCGACCGTGCTGGTCACGGGCTACGACATCATCTTCTTCTGGGTGGCGCGCATGGTCATGATGACCCTGCACTTCACCGGCGAAGTGCCCTTCCACACCGTCTACGTGCACGGCCTCGTCCGCGATTCGGAAGGCAAGAAGATGAGCAAGTCCGAGGGCAACACGCTCGACCCGGTGGACCTGATCGACGGTATCGCGCTGGAGCCGCTGCTGGCCAAGCGCACGACCGGCCTGCGCCGCCCGAAGGACGCGCCCAAAGTCGAGAAGCGCACGCGCAAGGAATTCCCCGAAGGCATTCCCGCATTCGGTGCCGACGCGCTGCGCTTTACGTTCGCCTCGCTCGCCACGCTTGGCCGCAGCATCAACTTTGACCCGGGCCGCTGCGAGGGCTATCGGAACTTCTGCAACAAGCTCTGGAACGCCACGCGCTTCGTGCTGATGAACACCGAAGGCCAGGACTGCGGCATGCAGGAATGCGTCGGCGATTGCGGCCCAGAGGGCTACCTGCATTTCTCGCAGGCCGACCGCTGGATCGTCTCGCTGCTGCAGCGCGTGGAAACCGAAGTGGAGAAAGGCTTTGCCGACTACCGCTTCGACAACATCGCCAACGCCATCTACAAATTCGTCTGGGACGAATACTGCGACTGGTACCTTGAGCTGGCCAAGGTGCAGATCCAGACCGGCACGCCGGCCCAGCAACGCGCTACGCGCCGTACGCTGCTGCGTGTGCTGGAAACCGTGCTGCGCCTGGCGCACCCCATCATTCCGTTCATTACCGAAGAACTCTGGCAGAAGGTGGCGCCGATGGCTGGCCGCGCCAAGGGCGACGGCACCGAAAGCCTCGCGCTGCAGGAATACCCGCGCGCCGTGCTGTCCAAGGTCGACGAACAGGCCGAGCAGTGGGTGCAACAGTTGAAGGCGCTGGTGGACGCCTGCCGCAACCTGCGCGGCGAGATGAATATTTCCCCGGCGCAGCGCGTGCCGCTGTACGCCAATGGCGAAGCCGAATTCCTGCAGGTGGCGGCACCGTACGTGCAAGCTCTGGGCAAGTTGTCTGAAGTGAAGGTCTACACGGATGCGGCCGCCATGGAGCAGGACGGCGCAGGCGCACCGGTCGCCATCGTCGGCGAGAACAAGCTGCTGCTGAAGATCGAGATCGACGTGGCTGCCGAGCATGCGCGCCTGTCGAAGGAAATCGACCGCCTGCGCGGCGAGATTACCAAGTGCGAAGCCAAGCTCGGCAACGAATCGTTCGTCGCCCGCGCGCCGGCCGCCGTGGTGGAACAGGAACAAAAGCGCGTGACGGATTTCAAAGCCACGCTGGCCAAGCTGGAGGCCCAGATCGCACGGCTACCGGTTCAAGCCGCCTGAGCGCCCGGAACAATCGATATCAAGGAAACCACGATGCAACGCGTCACCAAAGCCGTTTTCCCCGTCGCGGGGCTCGGAACCCGCTTTCTGCCGGCCACCAAGGCCAGCCCGAAGGAAATGCTACCGGTCGTGGACAAGCCGCTGATCCAGTACGCCGTGGAAGAAGCCATGGCCGCCGGGATCACCGAGATGATCTTCGTCACGGGCCGCAGCAAGCGCGCCATCGAAGATCACTTCGACAAGGCGTACGAACTGGAAGCGGAACTGGAAGCCAAGCACAAGACTGCCCTGCTCGAGGTCGTACGTTCGATCAAGCCGTCGCATGTGGATTGCTTCTACGTGCGCCAGCCGGAAGCGCTGGGCCTGGGCCATGCCGTGCAATGTGCCGAGAAGCTCGTGGGCGACGCGCCCTTCGCTGTCATCCTGGCGGATGACCTGCTGGACGGCGACCCGCCCGTCATGAAGCAGATGGTCGACCTGTACGAGCACTACAACTGCTCGGTCATTGGCGTGGAAGAGATCGACCGTGAGCAGAGCCGTTCGTACGGCGTTGTCGATGGCCGGCCGTGGGAAGAAGACGGCAGCGTGATCAAGATGTCGGGCATCGTCGAAAAGCCGGCGCCGGAAAACGCGCCGTCCAACCTAGGGGTGGTCGGCCGCTACATCCTCACGCCGCGCATTTTTGATCACATCCGCAACCTCAAGCCGGGCGCGGGCGGTGAGCTGCAACTGACGGACGCGATCCAATCGCTGCTGTCGGCAGAGCAGGTGCTGGCCTACCGTTACAAGGGCGTGCGCTACGACTGCGGCAGCAAGTTGGGCTACCTGAAGGCCACGGTGGAATTTGCGCTCAAGCACAAGGAAGTGGCCAAGGAATTCCGCGCGTATTTGTCTTCGCGCGGCTGATGTCGGCGGTCCATGGAAAAACCCGCGCAGCGCGAGCTGACGCGGGTTTTTTCTTGGCCGGAGCCAGCACCCCGACCACGGCTACGCCCCCCCCTTTCTGGCGTAGGCGCTGCGGCCCTTATTGCGGTGCCGGCAGCGGCGAGATGGTCTGCTTCAGCAGGCTCCAGTACGTGCTGGTGCTGTACGGCAGCATCTCCTCGACGTAGTTCCACCAGAAGTAACCGCCGATGAAGCGGGGGTCAGCCGCCATCTGGGTCGTGCCCATCGGGTAATACGACTTGATGAGATTCTGCTGTACGGAGGTCGGCGCCGAGATGCTGGACGTGCCAATCTCACCAAATCCGACCTTCGCCATCGGGAAGACGCTTTCCAGCAACTGGAAGTCGCTGGTCCACGACGGGCTCAGGCCCGGACAATCCTTGTAGGGGTAGTAGCTGAACAGGGCGTAATCCGCGCCCTGCAGCACACGCGACGGCAGGAAGTTCGTTGCCCATGTGCGCCACGAATCCATCGGCAATTGATAGCAATTGTTGCCCTTGCCATCGTCGTTGTAATACATCGTCACCGACACCAGGCCGCCTGCGCCCTTGACGATGTCATACGCATTACCGACCATCTGGCCGATCGTCTGCTCTTCCGACGTGGCCGTCGCCGTGGGCCCGTTCGGGTCGGCGCGCAGCCATTCGCCGTTGATCTCGTTGGCGATTTCCCACACGTCGACCACGTTCTTCAGCGTGCTCACCAGCTCATTGGTTCGGGCGCTGTAGGTGGCGGGATCGACCGGGAAATAGTACGAGTCCATGACCTCGCCCATCACATACGCAACCTGGTGAAGCTTGACCAATGGAGCGTAGTAATCGGCCGCCGACGTACCCGGATCAAAGACGACGCGCACGGTCGGCTTGTACGGCAGATGCGTCAGCGATGCGACGATCGCGTTGATTTTGCTGACATCGTCGAGCGTCACGCCGTAGATCGGCGCCTTCGGGCGCGTGGCCTGCGCCGAGGCTGTCTGTATGCCCAGGCCCGTCAGCGCTGCCGCCGCCAACAAGCCCACCGTGGCGCGCCTGCTTCTGCGCGCCGCCCTCTGTGCTGCATTCTTGCTTTCCAACATTGTGTTTTAGGTTCCCTCGGACGCAAAACGTTACGCCCAGATATGGTGGACAAGCGCCGTCCTACCTGTGCGGTATCCCGATGTGGTGTGACTCTATTGGCACACTGAACACCGAACGGGCATGAGCGTCAGACGACGCCCCGGTCGGCGCATTGAATGCGCGATTGGAAGCCTCTGCCGACAGACATCGGCGGGCCGTGCGCTTTTAATTGAGGACTGGTACAGATGGAGCGCCAATTGCCGGATGGCAAGGCGCGGCTTTACAGAAATGAAAAGCCCTGCACTGCAGCGGTGCTGTCAGCACGTTCCCCCCGCTGACAACCTGCCGGCATGATACCGGAAGTTGCCCGCAGATCAACGGAATTTAACGCTGCTTATGCAATGATCATAAAAAAACCGCGCACTTTTCCGAGTACGCGGTTTCTTCGAGACGCCCGCCGGGCGGACCGATCGGCCGGCTTTGCCTTACTTGTGCCGGTAGTTGATACGGCCCTTCGTCAGGTCATACGGCGACATCTCGAGCTTCACCCGATCACCCGCCAGGATGCGGATGCGGTGCTTCTGCATCTTGCCCGATGCATATGCCCAGATCTCGACGCCGTTCTCCAGCTGCACGCGAAAGCGATTATCGGGCAGTGCTTCCGAGACCACCCCTTCAAATTCGATCAGTTCTTCCTTGGCCAAACTCGTTCCTTTGTGTGCAGCGCGCAGCTGCGTCATGGTTGCAATGGTGTGATGACCCGCCAGAGCGCCGAGGCATACCCCAAGGGGCATGCAGCAGTGTCGCTGCGATCATCTCTGCCCGGACAGGGGCTATGGGGGTACCGGATCGCACCAAACGCAAGTCATGTCCGCCTGTGGCGTACGCCGTTCAGTGCAAGCGAGGAATGGGTGGCGGTCGCAGATGCGCGCCGCCCGGATCAACGCGGGGTCATCCCCGGTGCTAGACTCCGTCGCCACAACCAATCTGGCCGGGCGGCGAGCCGGGATTCGCGCAATATTTTATCACAGACGCGGTCTGCGCGGCCTCATGCGCCATCTGCCAGTGGCATGTGGCCTCCACCGCCGTCGATGATGCTTTCGGCAAAACGCAATGCTGCGATCCGCGCGTCGCCCACATTCGTGAACTGCTGGTCTCCCGACAGGCGGAAAACCTGTGTCTGGCCCGGTTCGGGAGACTCCCCCGCCCGGCAGATCATGACAGCGGCGTTGTAGCTGCGGTCCTCTCTGGCCTCGGGCCAGCGCGCCGTGCGTTCGTGCTGGTAAGCCAACGGATAGATATCGAAGCCCTTGTACTGGCCCGCCGGCGAAGTGTCCATCGCAACCGCCCCCTTCCTGAACGTCGAGTGCTTTCCGACTATACACCCGTCGGTTTTTCATGGCGATGACAGCGACGCCAACGTTTGATCTACACCCCGTCACAGGGTCCTGCAGGCTTGGCGACGCGGCCGGGTCATATCCGGCCGATCTGCACTGGACGTCCGAAAAACATGCGCGGCATAGCCCCTGCCGCAGCAGGAAGCGAGACAACCCGCTGTGCTGGCTTGCGCGGCACTCGCCTACGGATCCGACCCGACCAGCTGGATGCGCAAGCGTGGGGCGGGAAGCCATCACAGCCAGCGCGCAGCAGACCCGTGACCCGGAGAGGTGGCTGCGGCGCCGCTTGAGTCACCGCAACCTCCGACCACCGACTTGAGACGGCAGGGGCGGCGCGGCCGACCCTCGCGCAGCCGCACGCATGCCGGTGGGGCACCGCACCCTGCATTCTCCAAGCCGATGGCTACGCCGCCCTGGGACAATTGACCAGGCTCAGCCCACTTGCCGGCTCATCGGCAAACGGCAAGCCAACATAGTTCTCCGCCAGTACGCGCGCACCCGCGGGAGACCGCGTCACGTAGTCCAATTCGGCGCGCTGCAGCCGCTGCATGAACGGCGTGTGATCGTCGAAGCGATGCAGCATCGACGTCATCCACCACGAGAAATGCTCGGCGCGCCAGATGCGTTGGAGGCAGCGCTCGGAATAGCCGGCCAGCGCTGACGCGTCGTCCTCGCGGGAGCGCGCGATCAGTGCCTCGGCGAGCACACGCACGTCGGCCACGGCCAGGTTCATGCCTTTTGCGCCAGTGGGCGGCACGATATGCGCAGCGTCGCCTGCCAGGAAGAGACGCCCGTATTGCATCGTCTCGCAGACGTAACTGCGCATCGGCGTCACGCTCTTCTGCAAGATCGGGCCTTCCTTCAGCTGCCAGCCGTCGTTGGTTTCCAGGCGCGTGTGAAGCTCATCCCAGATTCGGGCGTCGGACCATTCCGCCAGGTCTTCGTCCGGCTTGCACTGGAGATAGAGGCGCGTGATCTTGGGCGAGCGCATGCTGAACAGCGCAAAGCCGTGATCGTGATTCGCATAGATCAGCTCCTCAGCCGCCGGTGCGGCTTCGGCCAGGATGCCGAGCCACGCAAACGGGTAAATGCGCTCGAACACGGCTTGCCGCTGCGCTGGAATGGCTTGCCGACAGATGCCGTGAAAGCCGTCGCAGCCGGCGATGTAGTCGCATTGCAGCGTCTGAGGCACGCCGTCGTGGGTGAAGCGCACGGACGGCGTGGCCGATTCGATGTCGTGCACCGATACGTCCGACACGTCGAACAGCAGCGGCGCGCCCTGGTCGATACGCGCCGCGATGAGATCTTTCACCACCTCATGCTGGCCATACACGGTGATGGACCGCCCACCCGACATCGCCGTCAGATCAATGCGATGGCGCGTGCCGCCAAACAGCAAGTCGATGCCGTGATGCACAAGTCCCTCGCGGCGCATGCGTTCACCCACGCCGGCTTCATTGAGCAGATCGACCGTACCCTGTTCCAGCACCCCGGCGCGGATGCGTTCTTCGACATAGTGGCGGCTCTTGGTTTCGAGGATGACGGCATCGATGCCGTTGCGGTGCAGAAGCTGCCCGAGCAGCAGGCCCGCCGGGCCCGCGCCGATGATGGCGACCTGGGTGCGCATGGTGGTGTCTCCGAGTGGATGGGTTTCGTTATGGCAAGCATTGTTGGGGCGCGCCTTGATATCGCACAATGCAATATTGGCGATAATCTCTATCGCTGATCCGAATACTCGTATTGCCATGTCCGCCTTGTCCGATTTCGACCTGAACCTGCTGCCGATCCTGCTGGCGCTGCATGACGCGCGCAGCGTCAGCAAGGCGGCGCAACAGCTCGGCATGAGCCAGCCGGGCGTGAGCACCGCGCTGGGCAAGCTGCGGGCAGCGTTTGATGACCCGCTGTTCGTACGCACCTCGCGCGGCATGGAGCCGACGCCGCGGGCGCTGGCGCTCATTCCTGCAGCACGTGATGTGCTGGCGCGGGTGCAGCAGGGCATCCTGGAAACCGGCGCGTTTGACCCAGCCACCACCTCGCACACCTTCTCCGTTGCACTGTCCGACGTGGGCGAGATGGTGTTCCTGCCACGCATCGTCGAAGCGATGGCGCGCGAGGCCCCGCGCGCGTCGGTGCAATCCGTGTCGCTGCCGCCTGCGCAAATCGAGCGTGCGCTCGAGACGGGCGCCCTTGACCTGGCCGTCGGCTACTTTCCGGATCTCAGGAGCAACAACTTTTTCCAGCAACGGCTGTTCACGCATTACTTCACGTGCATCGTGCGGGCTGACCACCCCGTGACACGCGGCGGCAACACCAGGCTGTCGATGGCGCAGTTCCTGGAGTACGGCCACGCCGTGGTGCGTGCCGAAGGCCGCAGCCAGGAACTGTATGAACGTTTTCTGGAGCGCAAACGCATTCGCCGCACACCCGCCCTGCTCACGCCACATTTCATGAGCATCCCGTTCATCCTGTCGCGCACCGATTTGATTGCAACGGTGCCGCACGCAGTCGGGCTGTCGTTCATGCAATCGCACGCCAACATCTGCGTGATGGAGCCGCCACTGGAGCTGCCCAGCTTCGATCTCAAGCAGCATTGGCATCGCAGATTTCATAATGACACGCGCAGCCAGTGGTTCCGCGCGCTGGTGTCGTCGCTGTTCAACGACGAGGCGGATGAATGGCGCGAACCCGGTCATCGGCCCGCCAAACGCAAGCACACGAAGTAATCGACGCGCGACGGACGTTCACAATGCGAACACTCGATTGCATTGCGAACACAGAGCCTTTAGGATCGTCGCCACGCGCAGGCGACGCCGTGATGTCTTCTCGGCCCACGCCTGCCGGCCAACCCTTGGAGACCGTCATGAAACGTCGTGCCCTGCTGTTGACCGCGGCCGCTGTTGCGTTTGCCGCCGCCTTCCCTGCCTTTGCGGACGAGCCGATCAAGATTGGCCTGATCGCGCCTTTCTCAGGCCCCTTTGCCGACTACGGCAAGCAAATGGAAGGTGGCATCAAGGCGTATCAGAAGCTGCACGGCACGACGGCTGGCGGGCGGCAAGTACAGATCATCATGAAGGACACGACAGGCCCTGTGCCCGACGTCGCCAAGCGCCTTGCACAGGAGCTGGTGGTCCGCGACAAGGTCGATTTCCTGGCAGGCTTCGGCCTCACGCCGGAAGCGCTGGCCGTGGCGCCCATTGCGCAGCAGGCCAAGAAGCCCATGGTGATCTTCAACGCCGCATCGTCGTCGATTACCACCAAGTCGGACTATGTGACCCGCGTATCGATGACGCTGCCGCAGGTCTCCGCGCCAATGGCCTCGTGGGCGCTCAAGAATGGCATCAGGCAGGTCGCCACGGTGGTCGCTGATTACGCCCCGGGCATCGATGCGGAGAACGCCTTCAAACAGACCTTCACGGCGGGCGGCGGCCAGGTGGTGGAGGCCGTGCGCGTGCCACTGCGCAATCCGGAATTCGCGCCGTTCATCCAGCGCGTCAAAGACACCAAGCCGCAAGCCGTGTTCGTCTTCCTGCCGGCCGGAGAACAGGGCGTGGCCTTCATGAAGGGCTTTCGCGAACGCGGGCTGGCCCAGGCCGGCATCAAGGTCATCGCCACGGGCGACCTGACGGACGACCACGTGCTGCCGGCCATGGGCGATTCGACGCTGGGTGTCATCACCTCATTCCACTACTCGGCCGCGCACGACTCGCCGCAGAACAAGACCTTCCTGAAAGCCTTTGCCGAGGCCAATCCCGACGATGGGCGCCCCAACTTCATGGCGGTTGCCGCGTATGACGGGATCGGCGCGATCTACGACGTCATCAACAAGCTCGGCGGCAAGATCGACGCAGACAAGGCGATGGCCGCTTTCAAGGGCATGAAGATCGACAGCCCGCGCGGGCCCATCACGATTGACCCGGCCACCCGCGACGTGGTGCAGACGGTCTATATCCGCCGCGTGGAGAAAGTCGGCAACGCGCTGTACAACGTCGAGTTCGACAAGTTTGCGGACGTGAAGGACCCGGGCAAGTAAGTCCTACGCAACGGACACAAGCCGCTGCAGCAGCGGCGCATCGGCCAGCAGGTCCGCACTGGCCGATGCGTGCACGATCCGCCCGCGATCAAGCACCAGAGCGTGCTGCGTCAGGTCAAGCGCCAGACGCGCGTGCTGCTCCACCATGATGACTGCCATCCCGCCCTCGTCGATCAGCGCGCGAATGGCGCGATTGAGTTCCTGCACGATGATCGGCGCCAGGCCTTCCATCGGTTCATCGAGCAACAGCAGGGTGGGATTGGTCACCAGTGCGCGCGCAATGGCGACCATCTGCTGCTCGCCGCCGGAGAGCTGGTTACCGAGATTGCGGCGCCGCTCCTTCAAGCGCGGAAAGGTCTTGTAGACGTGCGCGACATCCCACATCCCGGGCCTCGCCACGGCAGTCAGGTGCTCTTCCACCGTCAGCGAGGGGAACATCCATCGTTCCTGCGGTACCCAGCCAAAACCGGCACGCGCGCGCCGATGCGTCGGCACCTTGGCGATGTCGGCGCCGCGCCAGCGGATGCGCCCGCCGTGCAGGCGCGTAAAGCCCATCAACGTGCTGAGCAGCGTGGTCTTGCCAACACCGTTGCGGCCCAGCAGCGCGAGACTGCCGCCGGCGTCCAGCGCGAACGATACGTCGTCCAGTACAACGGCGTTACCATAGCCGGCCGTGACGTTCTCGACAGTCAGCAAGTCAGGCATGTTCGGCCTCTCCGAGGTAGACCTCGCGCACGCGTGGGTCGGCGGCGATCTCCTGCGGTGTGCCTTCGGTCAGCACCCGTCCGGCCACCAGCACACTGATCCGCTCGGCAAAGCGGAACACGAGATTCATGTCGTGCTCGATGAAAAGAATGGTGATGTCGCGCGGAAGGCTGGCAATCACCTCGAACAGTTCGGCACTCTCACCCGCCGGGATACCAGCGGCAGGCTCATCCAGCAGCAGAATGCGCGGCTGCGTCGCCAGCGCGAGCGCCATTTCCAGCAGCCGCTGTTTGCCGTACGGCAACGCGTGCGTGGGTGCGAGCGCGTCGCCACCCAGCCGCAAGCGGCAGAGGAGCGCCATTGCCTCCTCGCGCGCCTCCTGGTGTGAGGCAACCGTGCGATGCCAATGCCACGAGGCGCCCGTACGCTCGAACATGGCCAGCATGACCGACTCCAGCACCGTCAGCCCCGGAAACAGCGTGTTGATCTGGAACGTGCGGGTGATGCCGCGCTTGACGCGTTGGTGTGCGGGCAAGCGCGTAATGTCTTCATCGTCCAGCAGCACCTGTCCGCTCGTCGGCGCTAAGGTGCCGGTCAGCAGGTTGATGAAGGTCGTCTTGCCAGCGCCATTCGGGCCAATCAGGGCATGACGCGCGCCAGGCGCGAACGTCAACGAAATATCCGAGTTTGCGTGAAAGCCGCCCCAGCGCTTGGACAGGCCTCGTGCACGGAGCGTTGGCGCGGGACGCATCATTGGCGCGTTCATGCTGCCCCCCGCTTGCGCGAGCGCCAGGCGCGCGCGGCTGTTTCCAGTCCGCCAAGAATGCCGCCGCGTGCAAACAATACGATCACCATCAGCAGCACGCCGATCCAGAATTGCCAGTAGACGGGGTTGATGCCCGACAGGACATCCTGCGCCACCATGAACACTGCCGCGCCAATCAGTGCCCCATACAGCCTCCCCGCGCCGCCCAGCACGAGCATGATCAGCAGCTCCGCCGAGCGCGAGAAACCGAGCGAATCCAACCCGACAAACTGCGTGGTCTGCGCTAACAGTCCACCGGCAATGCCGGCAATCGCGGCGCTCACGGAAAATGCGGCGACCAGGCGCATCCGCACATCGGCGCCAATGGCGGGCATACGCTTCGGCCCCTGCTGAATGCCTCGCAGCGATAACCCGAACGGCGAGCGCACCAGCCGGCGCAGCACCACAAACACCAGGAACAGCACGGACAGGCTGTAGACATAGGCGGTACGGCCCTCCAGATCAAACTCGAAGGTGCCGAGCAGGTTGTGCATCGTCACGCCGGACAGCCCATCGACGCCGCCCGTCAGAAATGCCATCTTGTTGGCGGCCTCATACAGCATGAGCCCGACGCCAAGCGTCACCATCAGGCGCGTCAGGTCTTGCCCGCGCACCACGAGAAAGCTCACACAGAAGCCCACCAACCCGGCCACGAGCGCACCGGCAAGCAGACCCGTCAGCGGCTCGCCCCATCCGTGCGCGGCGAGCAACCCCGCCGTGTAGGCGCCAAGCCCAAAGAAGCCCGCATGTCCGAGCGACACAACGCCCGCATAGCCCAGCACGAGATCGAGCGACAGCGCAAACAGCCCGACAATCAGCACCTGGCTGCCAAACACGAGGTAATCGGGCAGGAGGAAGAACACCGCGATGGGCACGCACCAGAACGCCACCTCGAACAGCGACCAGCGTGCATCCGGCAGGCCGTGCACCTGCGTGGTCCCGGCGCCCTGAGTCGAACGCATTCTTTGCTGCATCACATTCATGCCCGCCTCCCAAGCAAGCCGCTCGGAAACAGCACCAGCAGCAGCACCATCAAGCCGTAGATGATGAACGCGCCCACTTCCGGCACGTAGTACTTGCCTCCAACGTCGAACACGCCGAGCACGAGGGCCGCCAGCAGGGTCCCCCGGATGGACCCCGCGCCGCCCACGGCCACCACGAGCAGGAAGTACACCATGTATTTGATGGGGAACGCTGGGTCCAGGCCGAGCACATCGATCCCCAGGCCGCCCCCCAGGCCCGCCAGCCCTGACCCCAGCGCGAACGTAACGGAGAACACCACGCTCACGTTGATGCCCAGGCCCGCGGATGCCTGCTGGTGATCCACTGACGCCCGGATCTGCGCACCGAAGCGTGTCCGTTCAACGAGCCAGACCAGCAACCCCGTCAAGACGATGACCACGCCGATCAGGAAGAGCCGATAGCGTCCGACTTCGAGTCCGCTGCCGAGCACGTGCAGTTGCCCGCGCAGCATCTCGGGCAGTTCGACGGGCTGTTGGGCGGGTCCCCAGACGTAGGTCGCCCCGGCCATCGCCATGAAGACGAGTGCGATCGAAAACAACACCTGGTCAAGCGGGCTTGCGCGATAGAGCCGCCGGTACAGCGTGCGTTCCAGCACAAAGCCGACGACTGCGGTGACGAAGAAAGCGAGGGGCAGCGTCGCCAGAAACGGCACGCCAAAGCGGTTCATCAACACCACGCACACATAGCCGCCCGCCATGGCAAACGCCCCGTGCGCGAGGTTGATGAAGTTCATCAGGCCCATCGTGACCGATAGGCCGATGCTGATCAGGAACAGCAGGCTGCCGTAGGCCAGCCCGTCGAACAACACACCCAATGCGCTGAGCATGGGTCTCCTCCTTGGACTTCCAGCTCGGCGGCCGGATTGCCCGGTGTGTTGCGTGGCGTCTCTCCGGAGACGGTGAATCCTGCGTCTACGTCTTGGACACGCCCTCCGCGTCCATCTCTGCAAACACCGTCTGCGCCAGATGGAACGCATGGTTGGCTGCCGGCACGCCGCAGTAGATGGCGGTCTGCAGCAGCGTTTCCTGAATCTCGTCGCGGGTGACACCGTTGTTGGCGGCAGCACGCAGGTGAAGACGCAACTCGCCGTCGCGGCCGAGCGCAACCATCATGGCGATCGTCAGCAGACTGCGCGTGTGGCGCGGCAAACCGGGGCGCGTCCAGATTTCGCCCCAGGCGTAGCGCGTGATGAGATCCTGGAACGGTGCGGTCAACTCGGTCTGCGCGGCGTTGGCACGGTCGACATGGGCGGCGCCCAGCACGGCGCGGCGCACTTCCATGCCCGCGGCGTAGCGTTCGCGATCATCCATGCGCGACCTCGCGTGCCACGCCGGTCGTCAAGAAGCTGACCAGCGCTTCGGTGTAGCCGTCAGCCTGCTCCCAGTTGGCGAGGTGGCCGGCGGAAAGCTCGACGTATTGCGCGCCGGGCACACCGTCCGCAATGAGTTTGGTCTGCGCGGCGGGCGTGGAGATATCGTGCGTACCGCCAATCACCAGCATCGGCACGCGGATGTTCGGCAGTTGCGCGCGCAAATCCGCATCGCGAATGGCTGCGCAGTTGCCGTTGTAGCCAGCGTCCGGCGTCGACAGCAGCATCGCCTTGACGATGTCGACGCGGCTGGCGTTGGCATCGCGGTAGCCCTGCGTGAACCAGCGCTCCAGCACCGTTTCCGTAATGCTGGCCATACCGCCTTGCTCGACCTGCGCGATACGCGTGTTCCAGCTCTGCTGCGTGCCGATGAGCGCGGCGGTGTTCGTCACCACCATCCGCGGGAAGCGCTCGCCGTGATGTGCGGCCAGCCACAGGCCGGTCAGCCCGCCCATCGACAGACCGCAGAACAGCGCAAGGTCAATGTTGTAGTGGTCGAGCAACGCAAGCACATCGCCGCCAAGTTGTGCGACGCCGAACGGCGCGTCGGGCACGCTCGACTGGCCGTGGCCACGCTGGTCATAGCGCAGCAAGCGGAAGTGTTGGCGCAGCGCTTCGAGTTGCGGCTCCCACATGCCCAGATTCGTGCCCAGGGAGTTCGACAGCACCAGCACAGGCTTACCCGTGGCGGGCCCATCATCGAATTCGTGATACAGGCGGACATTGTCGTGTTCAAGCCAGGGCATGGTGTCTCCGTGGAATGTGTGTTCAGGGATGGCGGCGGGCGTGTTCGGCCAGCACGCGGTCGACTGCTGCGCCCGCATCGCCAAGGTAATGAGAAGGATCAAGCAACGTGTTCAGTCGTTGGGGTGCAGCGGCGCCCCAGATGCGCACGACATCGTCGTCCTGGGCCAGCACGTCATGCAACGTTCTGCTCTCTTGTACGGCTTTGCGGCTGGCAGCTTCGACCACGTGATGCGCTTGCAGGCGGCCAAGATCCGCACCCAGCGCCAGCATCACGGCTTCACCGAGGATCAGGCCGTGCGTGAGGTCGAGATTCGCGCGCATGCGAGCGGCGTCAACATGCAAACCTTCAACCATCTCGCGCATGCGATCGAGCGCGCCGGCCGTGAGGCAGGCCATCTCACGCAACGTCGCCCATTGCGCCTGCCAACCGCCGAGCGCGCGTTCGTGCTCCTGCGGCAGCGCAGACAGAAGCGAGCTCGCCAGCCCCGGCATGCGCGTGGCCGCAGCAAGCACCGTTGCGCAACCGACCGGGTTGCGCTTATGCGGCATGGTGGAAGATCCGCCCTTGCCCGCAGCGGACGGCTCGGCAACCTCGCCGACCTCCGTCTGCATCATCAGCGAAAGAT
>JAGWNU010000293.1 GCA_028871175.1 Burkholderiaceae bacterium
GCAAGTTCGACCGGACGCGTTTTCCGTGCAGCAAGAGCCTGGTGGCGTCCAAGCTCGGGCTGGCACCCGCCACGCTCTCGCGCGTGCTGCGTCAATTGATTCAGGACGGACTCATCCTGGTCGAGGGGCGGGATGTCGTCATCCCCAACTCCGTGGCGCTTGAGCGCCAACTGCAGGCCGCATAGGCAAGCCGCATCAGGTGTCGCGCAACCGCAGTTGCCCGACGAGGCGATCGCACGACCCCGCACCGGGGCGGCGAATGGCCCGGCAGGCGTCGAAGCTCAGTCTGTGCCGACGGAAACGGCAGCCGGCATGGCGCAACCTGATGCGGCGTCGATCTGCTGCTGGAGCGCAGTGACGGCTTCGTCCACCAATGCGGTCGCGACGGCCAACTCGTCTTCGCCGCAGTCAGCGTGATAGCGCTTCTTGGCGCCAAGCTGGTTGAGCACCAGGTGCACATCGGCGGTGACACCGGCAGTCGCCAGGCAGGCTTTCACGCAGGCCAGCGCGCAACCATCGAGCGCCAGGATGAGGCGCCCGCTGCGTGCGGTCTTGACGAGCGCCCGCACCCCGCCGCCCACGCCGCTGATGCACGACATCTCTGCCCTGCCAGCGCGGTCGAGGTCGACCGCGAGACGGTTGGCCGCCTGCGCCACGCTCGAGCATCCGGAGCAGGCGTAGACGAGCGGCAAATGATTCGACGACATGGCATCACCTCCCTGTGACGTTGCAACTCGCGCTAGCGCGACTGCCAGCGCGCCAGCCACGCCGGTCGTGCGGCAGCATCGAGCCAGTTCTTGACGATCAGGCCCAGCTCCGTGTCACCGGCAATCTTCAGGCGGCGCTGAAAGAACAGCGTGTCAGCGTCGGCGGTGCCGCGGATGAGCGCGACGAACTCGGCGACACCCGCGTGCAGTTCCAGCTCGGGCACCTGACCCGACAGCAGATGGAACGCGCCGCCGCGACAGCAGAAGCAGGCGCGCAGCCCAAGATCCTCCACCGTAATGGCAAAGCGCCGCCCCTCGAGTTCGGGCGGCGGCGTCAGCCATGACAGGCGGCGCGCAAGGTCGAGCCCCAGCACGAAGGGCAGCGAGGTCAATGGCGTGGGCAACCGGCGCGCCATGCGCACCAGCGTGGCGGGTGGGCGCAGCATCATCGCGGGGTCTCCAGCCAGTCGATGCCGGATCGGCCATGCCAGTAGCCGTTGCAGCGGCCGATGCCTTCGGGCGGCTGCACCTCGGGCGCGGGCTCGCCACGGCGCTGCGCATCCAGCGCGGCCACCGCGTCGAGTGTGCCGCGCGACTGCGGACTCACGCGCAGGACTTTCACGCCGAGCGCCGACAGCGCGGGCGCCTGGTCGAGCATGTCGAGGCATTGCCCCGATTGCGTCTGGATACCGTTGATGGCGAGAAACTCCTGCCCCTCGCGCGTGCGCACGGCAAGACCGTCGGGGTGCTCGATACAGCGGAAGCCGCAATCGTCCTTGTTGAGACGGAAATGCCGCGCCGTAAAGCAGCGCGCCGAGAAGGCCAAAGGCAACCGGCCCCACACCATCGCTTCGATTTCCAGTGCGTCGGGCTTTTCGCGCATCAGCTCAGCCAGCGTGGCCTGGCTCATTTCCAGCGGCATGACCGCGCGTATCGCTCCCAGCCCAGCCAGCCAGGCAAGCGTGGCGCCGTGGTAAGCGTTGCAGTGCGGCCCGGCCACGAACGGGCGGCCGCCAAGCAGCCTGACGGCACCCAGCTCGCCGGCCTCCACCAGCCAGTCGTCCTGCTGACATTGCTTGCGCAACGCCTGCGCCTCGGCACTGGTTTCAATCAGCGTCCGCGTCGATAGCACCACCGACTTGCCGGCCTCGCGCAGCATGGCCGCGATATCGAGCCAGTCGTCCGCCCGCAGCTCGTGGCGGCGGCTGCAGACGGTCTCGCCCACATAGACAATGTCGACAGGGCTGGCCGCGACCTCTGCGTAGAAGTCGAACGTCTGTAACCGCGGCCAGTAGTACAGCAGCGGACCAAGCGAAATCTCGTAGGACATGATGTGCCTTCTATTTCCAGGGCCGATCAAATGCGCCTTGCGTGACGTGCGCGCCTTCTGCGTGGCGCACGAGCGCAGCCTGCCAGTCAGGCCTGACGGAGAAGCGCGCAGGGTCCGCCTGTGCGGCATCCAAGGCAGCGCGCAATGTGGCCACCACCTGGGCCACATACGCCGGGCTGCGCTGGCGCCCCTCGATCTTGATGGCTGACACGCCCATGGCCAGCAGCCGCGGCAGCAGGCTCAGCGCATTGAGGCTGGTGGGCTCTTCCAGCACGTGGTCGACCTCGTCATCCACCAGGAAGCGCCCCTTGCACAGCGTCGGATACCCCGCAGCCTCGCCCGGTGCGTATTGATCGATCAGGATGTCATTCAGGCGCGCATCGAGATTGCCGTCACGCTCCATCCAGCGCACGGCATGGGCAGGCGAACACACGCCCTTGTTGTTGGGCGAATCGCCCGTGGCGTATGACGACAGCAGGCAGCGTCCTTCGGCCATCACGCACAGGCTGCCAAAGCCGAACACTTCGATCTGCACCGAGGTCTGCAGGATCACGCGCTCGACCTCGGTCAGCGTCAGCACGCGCGGCAGAACGGCACGGTGGATGCTGAACTGCTCGCGCATCAACTCGATGGCGTCGGCGTGCGTGGCCGAGCCCTGCACCGAGAGATGCAGCCGCAGGTCGGGATACCGGTCGCGCGCATAGGCCATCAGACCCGGGTCGGCAAGGATCACGGCGTCCGCCCCCAGCATGTAGGCGGCGTCGATGGCCATGCGCCATTCGATACCACGGCCAGCCTGCGGAAACGTGTTGATGGCAAACAGCACCTGGCGCCCCTTCTGGTGCGCCAGCTCGACACCCGTGCGGATATCGGCCTCGGCAAAGTTCAGCCCCGCGAAGTTGCGCGCGTTGGTGGCGTTCTTCAGACCGAGGTAGACGGTATCGGCGCCGGCATCCAGGGCTGCCTTGAGTGCTGCCAGGCTGCCGGCCGGTGCCACCAGTTCGATGGTGGAAGAGGTTTGTGTCATGGCGGGAGTCTGCGACTTGTCCGCCAGTGTGGTTTTGCGTTCGGTCAACCGCGCGTGAACGCACGGCGTACGCCGCGAAACGTCCAGAGCGCCCGGCACAGCTGCGCGCCCAGCCACAGCTGCGACACGGCAAACAGCAAGCCGGCCGGCATGGCCATCCACCCCGGGCTGACGGGCAACAGCAGCAGTGCAAGCGCCGCCAAGAGCAGCAACCGGGCATGCCAGTGCTGCTGCCGCTCACCAATCAGGGTCTGCATGGCGGGCAGTCGCACATGGCGTGGCACGAGCCTGCGCAAGTGCATCCACACCATGAACGGGATGATCTTGCCGAGCATGGCATTGATGGGCAGCACACCACCGCCCACGAGGGCCAGCACGCCCATCCACCAGGCAACCGGCCAACCGGCCGGCAGCCAACGCGCAGCGATACCGAGAACGGCGACGGCAAACCACGCGCCTGTCGCGCCCAGCCACAGTGGCCAGCCCGGGTCGTGTCGGCGACGGGCCCGGTAGACCGCGCCCAGCCCGGCCGCGGACAACGCGCCCAGCGCAAGCCAGCCCCACGTCTGCCAGAGCGCCGTGCCGCCGCGCCAGCCGATCAAGCTGCCCAGCAGCAGGGGCGCCCACAGCCATCCTGGCATCCACCGATGCCAGCGCTCCGGCAACCGGGGGGACTGCCAGAACATCGGCAGCACGGTCGAGGCGACACCGGCCAGCAGCGTGGCCAGCCAGCC
>JAGWNU010000053.1 GCA_028871175.1 Burkholderiaceae bacterium
AACACCGAAAGGAACACACCATGAACCTGAACGCCACACTCGTCGCGCAGATGGTCGTGTTCTTCATCCTGTGGTGGGTTGTTGCCAAATTCATTTGGCCGCCCCTGGTGAAGGCGCTCGACGAACGCGCGAAGAAAATCGCCGATGGCCTGGCCGCTGCCGATAAGGGCAAGGCCGAGCTGGAGCTGGCCAACAAGCGGGTCGACCAGGCACTGACCGAAGCGCGCAATGAAGGCGCGCAACGCATCGCGGACGCTGAAAAGCGCGCCCAGATGAGCGCCGATGAGATCAAGCAAAACGCCCAGGCCGAAGCCGCGCGCATCATCGCGCAAGCCAAGGCAGAAGCCGAGCAGCAAACCGTGCGCGCGCGTGAATCGCTGCGTGACCAGGTTGCTGTGCTGGCCGTCAAGGGTGCCGAGCAGATCCTCAAGCGTGAAGTCAATGCGCAGGTCCACGCCGATCTGCTCAATCAACTCAAGGCTGAGCTGTAATCATGGCAGAACTCGCAACCGTTGCCCGTCCGTACGCAGAGGCGCTGTTCCGCGTGGCGAAGGCCGGCAATCTGGGTGCATGGTCTGAGCTCGTGTCGGAAATGGGGCAAATTGCCGCCGTGCCCGACATGAAGGCAGTCGCCGATGATCCGAAGCTCTCCAAAGCCGATGTGGCGGGGATCTTCCTGTCGGCGCTGAAATCTCCGGTATCGCATGAAGCAAAGGAACTGGTTGGCCTGCTGGTGGCCAACAAGCGCCTGTCGTTGCTGCCGGAAATTGCCGCGCAATTCCATGTGCTGCGGAATGCCAGCGAAGGCGCCGCCGACGTCGAGATCACCAGTGCGTTCCCGCTTGAGGGCGCGCCCCTGACCGAACTGGTCGCCACGCTCGAACGCAAGTTCGGCAAGAAGCTGCAGGCTCACGTGAGCGTCGATCCTTCGTTGATCGGCGGCGTGCGTGTGCAGATTGGCGACGAAGTGCTCGACACCTCGGTGCGCGCGCGCCTGACGCAGATGCAGTCTGCGCTGACCGCCGCGTAATGCTGTTTTGCGAGGCGCCGATGCCATCGACGATATCGCGCCCGCAGACAGATTGAAGAATTAGGAGCATTCGATGCAACTGAACCCCTCCGAGATCAGCGACCTGATCAAGACCCGTATCGAGGGCTTGAAGGCTGGCGCTGACGCAAAGAACACCGGCACGGTCATCTCCGTGACGGACGGTATCTGCCGCATTCATGGCCTGTCGGGCGTGATGCAAGGCGAAATGCTGGAATTCCCGGGCAACACGTTCGGCCTCGCGCTGAACCTCGAGCGCGACTCCGTCGGCGCTGTGGTGCTGGGTGAGTACGAGCACATTTCCGAAGGCGACGAAGTCAAGTGCACGGGCCGCATTCTGGAAGTTCCGGTTGGCCCGGAACTGCTGGGCCGCGTGGTCAACGCACTGGGCCAGCCGATCGACGGCAAGGGCCCGATCAACGCCAAGAAGACGGACGTGATCGAGAAGGTCGCCCCGGGCGTGATCGCACGTCAATCGGTGAGCCAGCCGGTGCAGACCGGCCTGAAGTCGATCGACGCAATGGTGCCGATCGGCCGTGGCCAGCGTGAGCTGATCATTGGCGACCGCCAGACCGGCAAGACCGCCGTGGCCGTCGACGCCATCATCAACCAGAAGGGCAAGGGCATCTTCTGCGTGTACGTGGCAATCGGCCAGAAGGCTTCGACGATCGCCAACGTGGTGCGCAAGCTCGAAGAGCACGGCGCGCTGGAATACACGATCGTGGTGGCGGCTGCCGCTTCGGACTCGGCTGCCATGCAGTACCTGTCGGCCTATGCCGGCTGCACGATGGGCGAATACTTCCGCGACCGCGGCGAAGACGCCCTGATCGTGTATGACGATCTGACCAAGCAAGCTTGGGCGTACCGTCAGGTTTCGCTGCTGCTGCGCCGTCCGCCTGGCCGTGAAGCTTACCCCGGCGACGTGTTCTACCTGCACTCGCGCCTGCTGGAGCGTGCTGCACGTGTGAACGCCGAGCACATCGAGAAGATCACCAACGGTGAAGTCAAGGGCAAGACCGGTTCGCTGACGGCACTGCCCGTGATCGAAACGCAGGCCGGCGACGTGTCCGCGTTCGTTCCGACCAACGTGATCTCGATTACCGACGGCCAGATCTTCCTGGAAACCGACCTGTTCAACGCAGGTGTGCGTCCCGCAATCAACGCCGGTATTTCGGTGTCGCGTGTGGGCGGTGCTGCGCAGACCAAGGTCATCAAGAAGCTGTCCGGCGGTATCCGTACCGACCTGGCTCAGTATCGTGAACTGGCTGCGTTCGCGCAGTTTGCCTCCGACCTGGACGAAGCGACCCGCAAGCAGCTCGAGCGCGGCCGCCGCGTGACCGAACTGCTCAAGCAGCCGCAATACCAGCCGCTGCAAGTGTGGCAGCTGGCCGCGTCGCTGTACGCAGCCAACAACGGCTTCCTCGACAACGTGGACGTGAAGGACATCCTGGCTTTCGAAAAGGGCCTGCACGACACGCTGAAGACGAAGTACGCCGATCTCATCAACCGCATCGAAGATACGAAGGATCTTTCGAAGGACGATGAGGCCGCCCTGCGTGCCGCGATCGAGGATTTCAAGAAGTCCGCCGCGTTCTAACCGCGTCATTCCCTGAACTGGCCACGCTTAGCCTGCGTGGCCAGGTCGGAACGGAGAGAGTGAAATGGCCGGAACAAAAGAAATCCGCACCAAGATCAAGAGCGTGCAAAACACGCGCAAGATCACCAAGGCGATGGAAATGGTCGCCGCATCCAAGATGCGCAAGGCGCAGGAACGGATGCGTGCTGCCCGCCCGTACGCCGAGAAGATCCGCAACGTGGCTGCGCACATGGCGCTGGCCAATCCGGAGTACAAGCACCCGTTCATGGTTGCGCGCGACGTCAAGCGTGCCGGCCTGATCGTGGTGACGACGGACAAGGGCCTGTGCGGTGGCTTGAACACCAACGTGCTGCGTGCCGTCACCACCCAACTGCGCGATCTGCAGAACAAGGGCGTTGAGACACAATCCACTGCCATCGGTACCAAAGGCATGCAATTCCTGGGCCGCATCGGTGCGAAGGTGGTCTCGAACGTCGTGCACCTGGGCGACACGCCGCATCTGGAAAAGCTGATCGGCGCAATCAAGGTGCAACTGGACGCGTTCAACGCTGGGCAGATCGATGCCGTGTACCTCGCGTACACCCGCTTCATCAACACGATGAAGCAGGAGCCGGTGGTCGAGCAGCTGCTGCCGCTGACCGCCGACAAGCTCGCGCAGACCGACGCCGAGAAGCAGGCCTACTCGTGGGATTACATCTACGAGCCGGACGCACAGACGGTGGTCGACGAGCTGCTGATCCGCTACGTCGAGGCGCTGGTGTACCAGGCGGTGGCCGAGAACATGGCGTCCGAGCAATCGGCCCGGATGGTGGCGATGAAGGCGGCTTCGGACAACGCAAAGAACGTGATCGGCGAACTGCAACTGGTCTACAACAAGACCCGTCAGGCAGCGATCACGAAGGAACTGTCCGAGATCGTCAGCGGCGCAGCGGCAGTCTGATAGCCACGGCAAAGAATCAAGTTATTGGAGATACAAATGAGTATCGCAAACGGAAATATCGTGCAGTGCATCGGCGCCGTGGTGGACATTCAGTTCCCGCGCGACGCGATGCCGAAGGTCTACGACGCGCTGGTGCTGGATGACAGCAACGACGCTTCGTTCGCCGAGAAGGGCCTGACCTTCGAAGTGCAACAACAGCTGGGCGACGGCGTGGTGCGTACCATTGCGCTGGGTTCGTCCGACGGTCTGCGTCGCGGCATGCGCGTGGCGACCACCGGCGCGCCGATCTCGGTGCCGGTTGGTCACGGCACGCTGGGCCGCATCATGGACGTGCTGGGTCGCCCGATTGACGAAGCCGGCCCGATCGCCTGCGACGAAAAGCGCGCGATTCACCAGAAGGCCCCGAAGTTCGACGAGCTGTCGCCGTCGGTGGACTTGCTGGAAACCGGCATCAAGGTGATCGACCTGGTCTGCCCGTTCGCCAAGGGCGGTAAGGTGGGTCTGTTCGGTGGCGCCGGCGTCGGCAAGACCGTGAACATGATGGAGCTGATCAACAACATCGCCAAGCAGCACTCGGGCTTGTCGGTGTTTGCTGGCGTGGGCGAGCGTACCCGTGAGGGCAACGACTTCTACCACGAAATGAAGGACTCCAACGTGCTCGACAAGGTGGCCATGGTGTTCGGCCAGATGAACGAGCCGCCGGGCAACCGTCTGCGCGTGGCGCTGACCGGCCTGACGATGGCCGAGCGCTTCCGTGACGAAGGCCGTGACATCCTGTTCTTCGTCGACAACATCTACCGCTACACGCTGGCCGGTACCGAAGTGTCGGCACTGCTGGGCCGTATGCCTTCCGCCGTGGGCTATCAGCCGACGCTGGCTGAAGAAATGGGCAAGCTGCAGGAACGTATCACGTCGACCAAGACTGGCTCGATCACGTCGATCCAGGCCGTGTACGTGCCTGCCGATGACTTGACCGACCCGTCGCCGGCAACGACCTTCCTGCACCTGGACTCGACCGTCGTGCTGTCGCGTGACATCGCTGCACTGGGTATCTACCCCGCCGTGGATCCGCTCGACTCGACGTCGCGCCAGCTCGACCCGCAAGTGGTTGGCCAGGAGCACTACGAAGTCGCCGACCGCGTGAAGAAGACGCTGCAGCGCTACAAGGAACTGCGCGACATCATCGCGATTCTGGGCATGGACGAACTGTCGCCGGAAGACAAGCTGGCCGTGGGCCGCGCCCGTAAGATCCAGCGTTTCCTGTCGCAGCCGTTCCACGTGGCAGAAGTGTTCACGGGTTCGCCGGGCAAGTACGTGCCGCTGAAGGAAACCATCCGCGGCTTCAAGATGCTGGTGGACGGCGAGTGCGATCACCTGCCGGAACAGGCGTTCTACATGGTCGGCTCGATCGACGAAGCCTTCGAGAAGGCCAAGAAGCTCCAGTAAGAGCAACGTCTGGCACCGCGCGTAAGCCGGGGCCAGTACTGGCTTCCTGAGGCCCATTCAGGAAGCCGCTTTTCTGAGCAAAGGAATCGAGATGGCAACCATTCATGTAGACGTCGTCAGCGCTGAGCACGAGATCTTCTCCGGCAATGCCAAGTTCGTGGCACTGCCCGGCGAAGCCGGCGAGCTGGGCATTCTGCCCGGCCACACGCCGCTGATCACGCGCATCAAGCCGGGCGCCGTGCGCATCGAGAAGGAAGACGGCGGCGAAGAGTTCGTGTTCGTTGCTGGTGGCATTCTCGAAGTGCAGCCGAAGAAGGTGACCGTGCTGGCCGACACCGCGATCCGCGGTCACGACCTGGACGAAGCCAAGGCGACCGAAGCCAAGCGTGCGGCCGAAGAGGCGCTGCAGAATCAGAGCAGCGACATCGACCTGGCCCGCGCGCAGAGCGAACTGGCCGTGGCCGCTGCGCAGTTGGCAGCGATTGCGCGCCTGCGTCGCAAGCGCTAAGCGTCGGTTCGCACCGGTCCGCTTCCGGATCGGTACGCCCCGAAAGAAAAAGCAGCCCGCATGGGCTGCTTTTTTTTGCCTGCTCAGCGGCGGTCTTCCTCGCGCCGCGGCTCATTGTGACTGCCCTGCTGCGTTGGCGGATGCGGCGATGCGGGCGCGGCCTCGCGGTGCTCGATGTGCGGCGGCTGAGGCTGGCCCGGGTGGGGTTCCGGACGCGGCAGCGGCTGCGAAGGATGGATCTCAACCGGACGCGGTGCTTGTGGTGCCGGGCGTGACGCACCGAAGCCCGGTTCGGGCTGCCGCGGCTGCGCTTGCGGAGCGTTATGGGGGCGTTCCCGCGGCCCAAGCGGCTCCGACAGACCATGCTGCTGCGTCGGCGGTTGACCCTGCACGGGGCGCCGATCTTCGCGAGGCATGACCTGCTGTGGCTGGGGTCGCGTCGTCATGCCGCCAGGCCCTTCCGGTGGCAACGACGGCTTGGGCAAGGCCGCCCGCTCTTCGCCGCGGGGCTCCCGCGGCTGCACCGCTCCGGGCTGTTGACCAGGTCGCGTCGAGGTGCCGGGGGCCATCAGCGCCTGCGGACCGTGCGGTCGCAACGCATCACGCGGGTTGGGCTCGGCGCCCGGCGCGGACGGCTCGCTGTTGGGGCGAGGTGACTCAGCCCGCGGTCCGCTGCCGGGGGGCACCGCGTGCGTCAGGCGCAGCCCAGCCGCCTGTGCTCCGACAGGCATCGGGCGGGCGTCTGCTCGGGCAGGTGCAACCCCCGGGGCCGGGCGCGGGAGCAGCCTGCCGCCTGTCCACGCGGGGCCTGCGCCGGGCAGCGTGCCGCCTTGCGCGTGGAAGCGCTCAGCCAGGGCATCACGGCCACCCGCCGCGACCTGGGGCGCCCGCACCGCGATCGCCTGCCGCGCGAACACCTGCGCCGGTGGCAGCGGGTGCGCGCTCCTGGCGGCGGCTGCGCCCACCAGGCTCGCCTTGACCGGGGCCAGCGCCGGCGTCGACACGATCTGCGCATGCGCCAGCTGCGCACGCATCAGCTCGGGCCGAAGTGTCGTCATCGCCGGGCCAACCGGTTGCCCGCTTACGAAGGTCTTGGCCGGGACCGCCGTCAGCGCGGCCGGGTTGCGGGCATTGACGTACGTGATCCTGTTCACATTGGTGATGTTGGTCACGTTGTTGTTGATGATGGTCTTGTTGATGGTGACGTTGTTCACCACCGTGCGATTGATGTTGGTCACGTAGGTTGGGCTGGCCGCGTAGACCGGGCGATACGCTTCACCCGGCGCGAGCGGGAACCACGCCACGCCCGGCGATCCGATGGAGATGTTGATGCCCCAGCTGACTCCCCCGCCCCCGCCGCCGCCCACAAAGCCGACCAAGGCCGGTGCGTACACCGGGCGCGGCACCACCGGCCCGGGGACCCAGCACCAGGTCGTGCCGACGTACGCCCAGCGGCCGTAGTGGAACGGCGCAAAGCCCCACGGTTCATCGTCAACCCAGGTCCAGCCCCATGGCGCAACCCAGGCCCAGTGGCCGGTCCGGTAGGGCGCCCAGCCGACCGGCACGGCGCGCGGGATCCACACGGCGCCGTAGCCGTCTTCCTCGCGCCACGTGCCGTAGTCGTCCAGCGCTTCATAACCGGTCATCTCGCGACCGACATAGCGGGCGGCAACCGAAGCGTCTTCGCGGGCGTCGCGCGATTCTGCCCAGCGGTCGAAACCATCGCGGCCAGGATTGTCCATGCCGCCCACTTCGGACAGATCGGTCCCCGCGAAGCGCACCTGCTGGCCCGCGTCCAACGGTGTGGAACGGTTATCGCCATAGGCCGTCCCCTGGCCATGCCAGACGGTCACGGTGGTGCTGGAGCCGTCCGGCGCGACGTCGAGGCGGTATTCGCCGGGTGCCTGCGGTGTGAAGGCCAGGTTGGGCGTATCGATCTCAACCGTCTGGTCTGGCGGCAACGCTCGCACGCGCACCGATAGCGCGCCCTGGGTCAGCTTGACCTGCGTGTTGCGATCGTCCAGATCGACCAGTGTGGCACCGGTGTTTTGGCCCAATCGCAGTGCGGTGGAGCCAACGTGCAGTTCGGTGCGGCTGCCCTGGTCGGACCAGAGCCGGTCGCCGGTGGTGAAGGGACGATTGAGCGTCGCGCCTGCCCAGTCGTCGGACCCGGCGGGCGCGAAGCTCACGGCGCCGGAGAAATCCGACAGCCGCGCCACACGCGATGCCGGATCGGCCGCCATCGCGGCCTGTGCGCCGCACACGAGCAGCACGGCAGCGATGCCGACCGCGCGCAGCACGTGCGGTAACCGCGCGCCGCAGAGATGGCGAGAACTGCGGGAAGGAGTGGACATGATGAGCCCTCGTTTTTGTCGCGGCCCGTGCCGCATGGATGTCTCCATTAAACGCAGCAACCCAGTCCATGCCGACCTGGCTTTGTAAGAGGGTGTATCCCCGTGCAGGGCTGGCAAGGGCCCTGACAAGGCGCATGGCAGCCCCCTTTGGCGCACAGATTGCGAAGGCAAAAAAAAGCGCGCGGGCCGGGGAGCACCGCGCGGACGGGAAATCCCTTCGAGGGGTCAATTCGAAAGGGAGGGGTAATCAGGCACCGGGATTCGCGTCTGGCCGATGTCGAGAGGGATCCCGACTCGCGCACAACAATTGGACACAAACGCTCGGTGCGATGGCATTGTGGGCGACGGGGGAGGGCGAAGGCGTAACAAAGTGTGTCGGATTGCAATCGAATGCAAGTGTTGCAAGCGGCGCCGCCAGGCTGCGAAAAGGCGGCGCGTCAGGCCGGTTTCGGAACGTCTGCTGCGCTTGCACAGTCACACCCGTTCGCGGCGCGAGGCAGGCAGAGCGCGTAGAGACGGGGGTCGGCGGGATGTCGCCTACGCCAGGGGTTCGAATTTCATGGAGGGCGGTGTGCAAAGGCATGCAGCGGGTGCGACGGTGCGGGCGTCAACGGGCGCAGGCGTTTTTGTTACCTTGATGACGGCACTCTGCGGGCCGGCAGGCGCACATGGCGCCACAGAAGCGGCTTCCACGCCACCTTTGGCAGCCGAAAGTACCCCAGTCGTCTCCTCGGTTGTGGCATCCGCGCCAATGGCGACGCTTGAAACATCGAAGGAGATACGCGCGCGCCACGCCGGTAGCTTCTGGCGCGGTACGGTGGGCCCAGGGGGCGACAGCCCGGGGTGGCGTGTCTGGTTGAGCGTGTACGACCCACCACCCGCAGCGCAGGAAAAAGACAAGGATCCCGTCGCCGAGACCCTGACGGGCGAGGCGTACGACGATCGACCGCAGGGACGCACCCTCTGGAACATCGAGGGGCGCAACGCCCCCGAGCGCCGGTTCGTGTGGCGCGAACGGGCGGATGCCCTCGACACCGACGGGCAGCCGATCGTGCGCGAAGGCGGAACACTGTCGGGCGTGCGGTCTGCCGACGGCGCGAGCGCCACGGGCACCTGGAGCGACGGCGGGCGTAGTCAGCCCTTTGCGTTGAAACGGGCGGCGCAGTATCGCGAGATCACGGGTGTCTCGGGTCAGGCCAGCATCACGGAGCGCTACCCCGTCACCGGAGACGCAGCGGTTGACGCACTGGTGCAATCCTTGCGAATCAGCCGTTGCGATCCGTACGACACCCAGTGCGTCGTTCGCATCAGCGCCGCGGACTTGGGCGACACCGTCAGCCTGCTGCGCATGGTCTGGGCCTACAGCGGTGGCGCGCATGGCAACTACAGTTTCACGGCTGGAAACTGGCGGCGGGGCGCGCAAGGCTTTCAGCCCATCACGCTGGCCGACGTGCTGAATCCGTCGCCGGCCTGCCTTCAGGCGCTGAACACGCAGCTTGTCGACGCCCTCAAGCGCGAAGGCGCGCCCGAAGCCACGCGCGGCGCCCTACAGGAGAAGGATCTGCGTTCCGCCGCGTTTCCGTTTACGCTGCAAGGCGACCGCATCGTCCTCCATTACGGGCCGTATGAAGTCGGGCCCTACTCGGCGGGGGCCTTCCATGCCGCCGTGCGGCTCGACGATCTCGGCACCGCATGCCAGCGGCCCACCACCTGAACGCATAGAACCATGTCAGCCAATCCTTCCTATGTCGACGAGCAGGCCACCATGCGCGGGCTGCTCTCCGGCAAGACCATCGCCGTGGTGGGGCTCTCGCCGCGGCCGACGCGCCCGAGCTATGACGTGGCGCGTTACCTGCAGCAGGCCGGCTACCGGATCGTGCCCGTCAACCCGCAGCATGCTGGCGAGGACGTGCTCGGTGAGCCCTGCTACGCCACGCTGACCGAGGCGGCCACGACCCTGGCTGCGGCGGGCCAGCGCATCGATCTGGTTGATATCTTCCGGCGCGCCGAACACGTGCTGCCCATCGTGCAGGAGGCGATTGCCGTGGGTGTGGGCGGCATCTGGGTGCAGCTCGGCATCGTCAGCGACGAGGCGATGGCCGCCGCGCGCGCGGCGGGCATTCCGGCCGTGCAGGACCGCTGTACCAAGATCGAACACTGGCGGCTCGGCATCGGCCAGCCTGGCTGACAGCATCCCGGCTGTCGCGCGCTACACTTTGGCGCTCATTGCAACCTGCGCACATCATGGCCGTCGATCCGCAAATCCTGCTGTTCTATCAACGCGTTGCCGAGCACTTCGGCGCCTTGCCGCCTCCGGAAGATGCGCCGGCACAGCGCGCGCGCTTCGAGGCGATTGCCGCGCTCTCTGATCGGCCCGATCCGGAAGGCGTCGACGTTTCGGACCTGAGCCTGCCGCTGGCCGGCCGCACGCTCGATGCCCTCGTCTTTCGCCCGAAAGGCGTGGCGGCGCCGCGCCTGATCGTCTGGTTCCACGGCGGCGGATGGGTCGTCGGCGCACCGCGCACGACGCATCGCATGCTGACGGCGCTGATCGCGCAGGACACGGGCTGCGCCGTTGTGAGCGTCGATTACCGGCTCGCGCCGGAGCATCCGTTCCCCACGCCCGCAGACGACGCACGCGACGCGCTTGCGTATCTCGCCGAACATCGCGTGCGCCTGGGCTTCGATCCGGACTTCCTGGCCGTTGGCGGCGACAGCGCTGGCGGACATCTCGCCGCGCAGGCAGCGCAAGCCGTGCATGCTGCCGTTCGCCCGGGCCTGGTCAATGCGCAGTTCCTCGTCTACCCCGTCACGACGCCCGCCTTCGGCAGCGAAAGCTACAACGCGTTCGCGCAGGGGCCCGGTCTCACGCGGGACGAAATGCGCTGGTACTGGGAGAAGTTCATCGGTGCAGACGCGCTCGACCGGCCGCTGGCGGAGCAGGACGCGCGCATTTTCCTGATGGCGCAGCCGCCGCGGCACACGCCGCCGGATACGCTCGTCATTGTGGCTGCGCACGATGTGTTGCGTGACGATGGCCTGCGGTACGCCGATTACCTCGTGCAGCACGGCGCGCAGGTCATCACCATCGAAGCTTCGGGCATGACGCACGCCTTTGCGCGCATCCAGTTTGAAGCCGAACGGGCACGTGAATGGATGCGCCGCGCGGCGCATGCATTCGTCGGGATGATCCGCGAGGAATGAGCGCAGGCATCAGCGCGGCGGCGTGCGGCGCTGGCGGAACGCGGCCATGACGCGCCGCGTGACGAAGAGTGCGAGGTAGTCGTGCACCCGGGCGTCCGAGGCCAGCGTGCGGAGGGTTTCCTGGTACTGGGCGCGGACGAGGTCGGCTGGCGCGCCGGTCTCCTGCGCGATCTTGTCGATCTGCTCGTTCTGGTCTGCGATGACGCTACCCATGGTGGCTTCCCGTCGTTGCTTTGGCAGTGACGCGTGAGCGTGACTCGCGCGGCGAGTGACCACTATAGGCAACGCGCAGGAACAATCCAGCCTTGTTGCAAAGCTTTCAGCAGGCCCATTGCGGCGCATCAAAACCGTGCGCAGGCCGATGCGGACATGGCACCGGCAAGGGTCATTTTCCCCAGTTCGCGGGCATGCTCTGCAGGCCGATGGCGGCACCCGAGGCATCCGTCACGCGCGCCAGCTCACGGTACGCGATCGCCTGCACGCGCTCGGGCAACGGCACGAATTTCGCACGCGCGGCCAGCTCATCGCCGTGGAAATAGCCCCAGGTGAGGAACTTCAGTGCCGCCAGCGTGCGCGGACCCGAGGCGCTCACGGCCGGCACGATGATGAAGGTGCCCATGGTGATCGGCCACGTTTCCGCGCCCGGCAGGTTGACCAGCGGCGCGGTGAAATCGCCCTTGCGGTTCCAGGCGCTCTGCACGACGGCCGCGCGGAAACCGCTCACCTGCGCACTGACGAAGCGGCCGGAGACATTGCGCAGCTGCACCGCGTTGAGATCGTTGTCGAGGACGTAGTTGTAATCGACATAGCCGATGGCGCCCGGGGCAGCCTGTACCGCCTTGACGACATCGCCGCTGCCCTTGGCTGCCATGAAGGTGGCCGGCCAGTTGATGCTCGACTTGGTGCCGTAGGTCGACTTCCACTCGGGGCTGACGGCGCTCAGGTAATCGGTGAAGTGGTAGGTGGTACCCGAACCGTCAGACCGCACCACCGGATGGATCTTCAGCCTGGGCAGCGTCATGCCCGGGTTCAGCGCACGCAGTTCGGGCGCGTCCCAGCTCTCGACCTTGCCGAGGAAGATCTGCGCCAGCAGCTCGCCGGTGAGCTTGAGCTGGCCGCGCGGCACGCCCGGCACGTTCACGAACGGTACCGCCCCCGTCACCACCGAGGGCACGCAGACGAGCCCGGCCTTGGCGGCTTCGGCGGCGGAGAGCGGCACGTCGGATGCCCCGAAATCCACCGAGCCCGCGCGGATGCGCTTCAACCCTTCTCCCGAGCCCACGGCGTCATAGCTGAGCGCCACGCCCGAGGATGCGGCATACCCCGCCGACCAGACGCGATAGACCGGCGCCGCGGCGGTCGAGCCCGCACCATGCACATCTGCGCGGGCGAGAACAGGCAATCCCGCAGCCGCGATGGCCAGGGCGACAACAACGTGCTTGAACATGGGAAAACTTGCGGAAGGCGGGACGTGTCAGGAAGCCCGCAATTGTAGCGACGCGGGCGTGACACCGCCGCATGCTGCGTGCATGGTGCGCATCTGCAACACCTGCAGGTGTTGCATCACGTTCCGCAAACGTTGGTCGCAGTAGGGGGTGGGATCGGCGATTTTGATTACGCCATTCGCCATGGTGGTCGGCCAGATGCGCCTGCTCGGCGAAGCGGGCGCCGAGTTCGGCAAAGCGCGTGGCGTCGGGCGGAGCCTTGGCGGCTCATGCATCGGGAATCGCGCCAGCTTCGGCGCATCGCCGTGGTCTACGCGCACCTCGCGCAGACGCTGCGCCCGCCGCTGGGCACCGGTTCAGTTGGCGGCAACGACAGGCGTGATGGCGGGCTCGTCGGCGATGAGCGCGGCGCGGCGGCGGAGGTCTTCGGTCGTCTCGCCGTTCCCGCCCGGCCGCCAGCCCGGCGGGCGAAACAGGTAGCCGAACACCTCGCCGGCCGAGCGCGCGCTCTTGATGTCACGCCAGAGCGCGCGCCAATGCGCGAATTCGATCGTCAGCAGATTGTAGGTGCGCATCGGATGCACGAGGCCGTAGCGGCACGGCACGTCCTTGCGTTCGGGGATGTACGTGCCGAACAGCCGGTCGAACAGAATGAGCACGCCGCCGTAGTTGCCATCGAGGTATTCGAGGTTGGACGCGTGGTGCACGCGGTGCGCCGAGGGCGTGTTCAGCACCCACTCCAGCGGGCCGAGGCGCGGAATCCACGTGGCGTGGGTCCAGAACTGGTACAGCAGGTTCAATGACAGCAGCATCAGCACGATGCGCGGCGGCATGCCCAGCAGCGGCGGCAGCGCAAAGAAGAGCAGGGTGCCCGTCAGCCGGCCCGTCCAGCCGAAGCGGTAGGCGGCAGACAAATTCAGGTCGTTGGGCGAGTGGTGGACGGCGTGGGTGCACCAGAACCAGCGCACGCGATGGGCGGCGCGGTGGTACCAGTAATAGCAGAACTCCTGGGCGAGAAAGCAGGCGGCCCAGCCGGTCCAGTGGTCCATCGGCACGGTCCACAGGCGGTGCTGGTAGATCCAGTCCATTCCCTGCAGCCAGAAGGCCAGGGGCAACAGCCAGCGCAGTGGGTACTCGCGTACCAGGAAATCCACCACCGAAATGCCCGCCGCCTTCCAGTCGTAGCGCTGCCAGCCGCGTCGCAGCGAAAGCACGATCGCCTCGGCCAGCGACGACACCAGCACGAGCACGACGGCAATCTTCAGGAGGGTGAACAGCACGGCCATGACGCGCGGCTCCGATAAGCGATGCCGGCGACGGTACTGCAACGCCGCAGGCGCCGCAATTGGGGCAGACACAGGCATCGGCACCAGACGGCCGGGCGCCATGACGCACCCTTGACTCAAGTTCGGTAGGCGCCGGCCGTAGCAGATGCAGTGGCCCCCGACAGCCTGCAATCGATCTGGAGGGCGCTACGGTCACACCCGTACGCAGTCCGGTTCACGCAGGACCTTTCTCCAAGACGAATCATGGTCTCCTCCCTTCGCTCCCGCATTCTCCTGATCTCGTCGGCCACCGTGATCGGCGCCCTGGCCCTGTCCGGCGCCGCCACGTATTCCATCGTGCGTTCCAACACGATGGAATCGATCGACCAGAACCTCGCTGCCATCGCCAGCGGCAATACGCTCGCCATCGACAAATGGGTCGCCGCCAAGGGCTGAGTGCCGGACCTGCTGCGGCGCTCGCTGGGGAAGGGCTCAGTCCACCAGCGCCGAGAGTGTCGATGCGCTGATGGTTACGCTGCCCGCAAACGGGCGGTCGTGTAGCACCAGCAGGAAGAAGATCATCCCAAAGCCCGCGGTGAACAGCGTCAGCGCAATGCGGCGCTCGCGGGCAGCGGCCCGATGCAGCTCCGCGATCACGAAGGCGTTGGTGAACAGCAGCCATGCCATCGCCGCCAGCTTGACCCCGCTCAGCTGGCGCTTGGCCAGCTGCAGCCGTGTGGCACGCGCGTTTTCGATGGTATCCAGCCGCTTGGCGAGTTCGTCGAACTCGTGGGCGATATGCTGCGGCGCGTCGATCCGGCGGACGTCCGCCGAAGTGATGGGCGGCGCCGGTGCGGTCTGCGGGCGCGCTGCCCACAGCGCCTCGCGCAGTTGCGTGAAGGCCCGGCCCGTTACCGGGCTGGCGCTGCGTTGCGCCATGGCCGGCCATTCGTCTTCGACGGCGCTGTGCACGTACGCCAGCAATGCGGTCCGGATGGGCGAGGCAAGGCTGATGGGCAGCGCATCGAGAATGCGCAGCGCCTCGGCGGCGGCAATGCCTTCGCGCTCCACGGCGGCTTCGGCGCGTGCGTTCTGCGTCCAGATATCGCTGGAGATGAAGCCGATGATCACTGCCGTCGGCACCAGTAAGCCCGTGAGGAGCGTGCCGATGATGTTGGCGCCGGGCCGGATCGGCCACAGGCGCGCCAGTCCGGCGGACCCCGCCGACGCGGCCGCCGAGACGAGCCCCAACGAAACGAAGCACACGGCCAGCAAGGCTGGTGTGGAAAGGGTGAAGAGCCAGCTGTAGTAATCGAAATGACGCATGGTGCGTGGCAGGTCCGCCCGGGACGATGGGGCGGGATGCTCTCACGCACGATTGGCCGGTTCAATCGGCGCACGGCCTTGCCGGCGCAAATGGTGATGGCGTCGCGCAGACTGATCGCTGCGTCTCAGGCTGCCCTAGCGCGCGCGCCCGTCGAAGTGCGTGACCGGCACGCTGGCCAGGTCGATGTCTTCCAGGCAGCGGATGTTGATGGCCGTCATCGGCGTGCCGTCGGGCATCACGCCTTCGCCATACGGATGAATGCCGCAGACCGGGCAGAACCGGTGCCGGATCATATGCTTGTTGAAGAGGTAGGTGCTGGCGTTGGCCTCCGGTGTCAGCAGGCGGACTTGCCCCCGCGGCACAAACCACATCAGCGCGCCCTTGCGTTGGCAGATGGAGCAGTTGCACGCCATCGCGCTCTCCGGATGGCCTTCGACCTCGAACGCGATGCGTCCGCAGTGGCAGCTTCCCTTGTGTGTCATGCCGGGCTCCTTGGGGTGGTGGAATGGGCGCCGTTCACTATAGGAGCGTTCCTGTGCGATGGGCGGCGGGGGCGGCGAACTCCACTCAACTGGCACGCCGGGGCGTGGATGCCACAGCCGGCAAGGCTGCCGCGCGCGATCACGTGCCCGCAGTGAACCCAGAGATCGATCCAGCGCAAAAGGTCGTGTCGATAACGCGGAAGCGCGAGCCAGTCTCGTCGACCCATCCCTTACAATGACGCCCTCCCCAAGAGTCCATCGCCATGTCCGCCCCGCTCGCCAACGACACCTTCCTGCGCGCCCTGCGCCGCCAGCCGACCGACTACACGCCGCTGTGGCTGATGCGCCAGGCGGGCCGCTATCTGCCCGAGTACAACGCCACGCGTGCGCGCGCCGGCAGCTTTCTCGGCCTGGCCAAGTCGCCGGCGTACGCGACGGAAGTGACGCTGCAGCCGCTGGATCGCTACCCGCTGGACGCGGCAATCCTGTTCTCCGACATCCTGACCGTGCCCGACGCCATGGGCCTGGGGCTGTCGTTCGCGCAGGGCGAAGGGCCGCGCTTTGCCAAGCCGGTGCGCACGGAAGCCGACGTGGCGGCGCTGTCGGTGCCGGACATGTCGTCGCTGCAATACGTGTTCGATGCCGTGGCGGAAATCCGCCGTGCGCTCGTGCAGGACGGCCGCCAGCGCGTGCCGCTCATCGGCTTCTCGGGCAGCCCGTGGACGCTCGCCTGTTACATGGTGGAAGGCGGCGGTTCGGACGACTTCCGCACCGTCAAGTCGATGCTTTACGCGCGTCCGGACCTGATGCACCGCATCCTGGAGATCAACGCGCAGGCCGTGATCGACTACCTGAACGCGCAGATCGATGCCGGTGCCCAGGCTGTGCAGGTGTTCGATACCTGGGGCGGGGCGCTGGCCGATGGCATCTACCAGGAGTTTTCGCTGGCCTACATGGCGCGCGTGGTGAAAGGCATTCGCGCCGGGGCCGATGGCCAGCGCGTGCCGGTCATCCTGTTCACCAAGGGCGGTGGCCTGTGGCTCGAAGCCATGGCCGAGACCGGCGCCGATGCGCTCGGCGTGGACTGGACGGTCAATCTCCAGCGCGCACGCCAGCGCACCGGCGGCCGTGTCGCCCTGCAGGGCAACCTGGACCCGACCGTACTGTTTGCCGAACCGGAGGCGATCCGGGCGCAGGTGCGCCGCGTGCTGGAAGACTACGCAGCCGGTGGCGGCAGCGACGGCCACGTCTTCAACCTGGGACACGGCATCTCGCAATTCACCCCGCCCGAGGCGGTGTCGGTCCTGGTAGACGAAGTGCACAGCTTCAGCCGCGCGCTCCGTGCACGGGCCGGGTAACCCTTCGATGTTGCAGTGCGATGGCGTTTGAATTGAGTCGCTGCGGTGCGTGAAGCCGAGGGCACGGGTGAAATCCTCGCCGCTTTGGTGCAAACAGGGTGAGCGGCCACTCGCGTGCCGGGGCCACAGATTGGGCCCAAAGCGCTGTCAAGCGATTTATTTCGCACCTTTTTGTGCCGTACCGGGCTGTCAAGACTTGACTTATGCACAAAGCTGTCGCGGCTGGTTTTTTTCGCGGCGCAGCAGTGAGCGCGTCACGTCCCCATCATATAAGTATTTGATTTTTCTGGAAGAAAAGCGCGTGCGCGGAAATCGTGCAAGCTAGAAAAGAGCTTGATCTACCGCCCTTCGCGGGCACATCCGGCGACTTTTCAACAAAGTTATCCACAGCTTGTGTGGATAGCCTCGAAAAGGCGCCACCGATCATGGCGCCAAGACGCAAACCTCAAGTAATACTTGAACATCGTGCGGCGGGCGTGATCGCTGTGCCGGCAAGGTGCGACCGAGGCAACGCTTTACTGTGGCGGCCCATTGTCCGCCGCAACGCAACAATCCCTTTGCACTTCAACCGTTTGCGCTTCGCATGACCATTGCCCCCGTCGACGTCGTTGCGCCCCGCTCCGAGGTGTCGGCCGTCATCGCTCGGGTCGTGATCGACACGCCGCTCGACGCCGTGTTCGATTACCGCTGCATGCAGCCGGTGCTGCCTGGGCAACTGGTGGTCGTGCCGTTCGGCAATCGTCGCGTGGTGGCGCTGGTGGTGGAAACCGCCACCACGACCGACGTCCCGCAGGACAAGCTGCGTGAAATCGAGCGCGTGCTCGACTGGGTGCCGCCGCTCGATGCCGAGTGGCAAGCATTGGCCGCGTTCGCTGCGGGCTATTACCATCGCGCCCTCGGCGAGGTGACGTTGCCGGCGCTCCCGCCGCTGTGGCGCACGCCCGCCAGTTGGGACAATCTTGCGCGCCACGCCACCGAAACCGTCTACGTCATGCGGGATTCGGCCCGCGCCGCGCTGCTCGACAGCGTGCCCAAGCGAGCCGCAGGCGCCATGCGCCTCGCGGAAGCGTTGACCGGGGACGGTGAGCTTTCCACCCATGCAGCCGTCGCCCTGCATGGGCAAGCCGTGGCAAAGCTGCGCGACTGGGCCGCGCTCGGCTGGGTGCGGCCGGACTTGCGGCCGAAAGCGCTGTTGCCGCAACCGCTCGAATTGCCTGCGCCTTCGGTCGCACCCGCTCTGAACGACGAACAGGCTGCCGCCGTGGCCGCCATTGCCCAAGCTGGCGCGGCTGGCACATTCAGCCCGTTCCTTCTGTACGGCGTCACCGGCAGCGGCAAGACCGAGGTCTACCTGCACGCCATCGCCGATGCCCTGGCGCGCGACCCGGCCGCGCAGGTGCTGATGCTGGTACCCGAGATCAACCTGACGCCGCAACTGGAAGCGCGCATCGCCGCACGCTTTCCAGGCGTGCCGATGGCGGCGCTGCACAGCGGCCTGGCCGAACAGCCGCGTGCGCTGAACTGGCTGGCCGCGCATCGCGGCGAGGCCCGCATCGTGCTCGGCACGCGGCTGGCGATGCTGGCGTCGCTGCCCAACCTCGCGCTCATCCTCGTCGACGAAGAGCACGACACGTCGTACAAGCAGCAGGAGGGGCTGCGCTATTCCGCGCGCGACCTGGCGCTGTGGCGTGCCAAGCAGCGCAACATCCCGGTGGTGCTGGGCTCGGCCACGCCGTCGCTGGAAACCTGGTGGCGTGCGGAACAGGGCACCACCACGCGCCTGACGCTGTCGCGGCGCGCACAGGCGGAAGCGGTCCTGCCGCGCGTGTCGCTCATCGACCTCACCCTGGAACGCCGCGGTGGACGCGAGATTCGCGATGGGCTGTCCAAACCGCTGGTCGATGCGATTGCCGATCGTCTGGCACGCGGCGAACAAAGCCTGCTGTTCCTCAACCGCCGCGGCTACGCGCCGGTGCTGTCCTGCGACGCGTGCGGCTGGCTGTCGGGTTGCCCGCGCTGCTCGGCGTACCTGGTGCTGCACAAGCCCGAGCGGCGCCTGCGCTGTCACCACTGCGGGTACGAATCCCGCATTCCGCATCACTGCCCCGACTGCGGCAACGTCGACATCGCCCCGCTTGGGCGCGGCACGCAGCGCATCGAAGAGACGCTCGGCGAGCTGTTTCCGCACGCCCGCGTCGCCCGCATCGACGCCGATTCCACCCGCCGCAAGGGCAGCGCCGAAGCGCTGTTCGACACCGTGCACGAAGGCAGCGTCGACATCCTGATCGGCACGCAGATGGTCGCCAAGGGGCATGACTTTCAGCGCGTGACGCTGGTGGGTGTGGTGGCGCCGGACCCCTCGCTCTTCAGCCATGACTTTCGCGCCGGCGAGCACCTATTTGCCTCGCTGATGCAGGTGGCGGGCCGTGCCGGCCGGGCCGGGCTGGCCGGCGAGGTGCTGATCCAGACGCGGTATCCGGATGCGCCGGCGCTGCAGGCGCTGGTTCGGCACGATTACGGCGGTTTTGCGCGCCAGTTGCTGCGGGAACGCAAGCAAGCCGGTTTGCCGCCGTTTTCCTATCAAGCGCTGCTCACCGCCGAGCACAAGGAAGTCGCGCGCGCGCTGGAGTTCTTGGGCGCGGCGCGTTCGGCTGGTGAAGCCTTGGCGGCTGAATTGGGCGCACCGGTGTTTTTGCATGATCCGGTGCCGATGACGATGGTGCGCTTGGCCAACCGCGAGCGGGCGCAGTTACTGGTGGAGTCGGCTTCTCGTGGGGCTTTACAGAAGCTTTTGACGGCTTGGACTGAGGGGTTTGCGGGGATCGGCAAGACCGTGAAAGGCGTGCGCTGGCAGTTGGAGATTGATCCTTTGAGGATTTGAGGGCTGGTGGTGCACACCCCTTTCGTTCCCTGCCGGGACCGACTCACTTTTCTTTGTCTTGCCAAAGAAAAGTAAGCAAAAGAAAGGCGCGCCCGAGATGGCGAAAG
>JAGWNU010000054.1 GCA_028871175.1 Burkholderiaceae bacterium
TGCAGTTGATCGTACCAACCCACGACCGCTACGTGAGCCCTGCCGTCACGCGCGCGGTCGAAGCGTGGGTATCGCACTATTGGCGGCACGAAATCGATGCAGGCCACTGGCTGCCGCTGCGCCGTCCCGAGTGGGTGGCCGATTGCATCCGCCGGTTTGCCGACTACGTGGACTCCGGACACGAACCCGCTGCGCTGCAACAAGCGCGCGTACCCGGGGTGTCCGCCGCATTAGAAGATCCTGTCCAACGCAAACGTTGACGTTCCTTGCATCAGGCTGCAATCATCATCCGCCGATAACGCTGACGGCGCGCCACGATCTGGCGCCCGAACGGCTCGACCGGCCGGCTTCGCGAGAACCGCGATACCCGGTCATCGACACAAAAGACAGGGACAAGACGATGAAAAGCAAGGTCGTGGTGTACGGACCACTGTATGGAAAGTGGTACGCGATCCTCGTCAACGACGGTGTGGCTGCCGAATCGACGCCATTCGAATCGTACGAGGCCACCCTGGACTTCGCCTCGCGCAGGTATCCGGCACTCGAGCAGGAGCGACAGCCCTATGCCCGGGGCCGCGATGATGACTACCGCGCAAGTCCCGCCGAAGAAACAGCGCAGGTCTGAGGCAGCGCCGTACGCGCTGCCCGTGTGTCATTGGCGCGGCACGGAGCAGAAATGCCCGGCAATCCAGTCAAACACGCTGCCCTCGCGGAGCGAGCGGCTCTGCGCGTCCTCACCGTAGCGAATCTGGTAAAGCGGGTTGCCGCTGGCGTTACGCGCGCGGTAGAGCGTCTGCGCGATGACCGTGTAGGTGCGCTGCGCACAGTCGAGCACCACCTGCTTGACCGAGGAGCGGATCGGCTGGCCATCTGCCGTCTTGATCGTGAAATCGGGCAGCACATTACGCAGCAACCGGAAATGCACGGTAGGCGTATCGCTGCCTGGGGCGGCCTCCACCTGGGGCTTCACCGATTGCCGGTCGATATAGGACACCACGCCGGTGGCGCCCACGAAGCGGCGCCACCGATCGGCGCTGCTGGACTGTTCGGACACGCCGGCCGTCGCGGATGCCGCGGGCACAGCGGGGGTTGCGGGCGTCGCGTTGGCCGACGGCACGGCCGACGACGACGCAGTTTGCGCAAACGCGGGCATCGCTGCCCACTGCGCGACGGCCAGAATGGTCGCCGCGATGGCGCCTTGCCGGCGCCAGCCTCCTGTCTTCATGGATGATCTCGCCTAGCTGCAAATGCGAAGCTTGCGATTTTACCGCGACCGCGCAACCGCTTTCATCACATCTGATCGGAGGTCTCCGCTGCATCCGCACCAGCAAACTTCAGATACAACCCGCGCAGCGCCTGCGTCAGCGGGCCCGGCTGCCCATTGCCGATCGTCACGCCGTCGATGGACGCCACCGGCATCACGAACGTCGATGCACTCGTGTAGAACGCCTCCGCCGCCTGCTGAGCCTCCTGGATGGAAAACGTCCGCTCTTCCAGCGTGAGACCATGCTCACGCGCCAAGGCCATGACCGACACGCGCGTGATGCCCGGCAGCACGGCGTTCGACAGCGGACGCGTGATCAGCCGCTTGTCTGCGGTGATGATGAACGCCGTGGACGACGCGCCTTCCGTCACGCGATCGCCGTCGGTCATCCACGCTTCGTGCGCGCCGGCGCGGGCCGCCATCTGCTTGGCCATCACCTGCGGAAGCAGGCCAACGCTCTTGATGTCGCAACGCTTCCAGCGCAGGTCGGGCACGGTGATGACGGTCGCACCTTTGCGCGCCAGCGGATTGTCAACGATGGTCTTGACTTGCGTGAAGGCCACTGCGGTGGGCATCATGTCTGCTGGAATGCCGAAGTCGCGCTCGGCCACCCCGCGCGTCACCTGCATGTAGACAACGCCCTCTTCCAGGGCATTGCGCGCCACCAGCGCTTCGCACACACGCGTCCATTGCGCTCCGGTGTACGGATTGTCGATGCCGATCTCCGACAGCGAGCGCGTCAGGCGCGCAAGGTGGGCATCGTTATCAACCAGCTTGCCGCGCACCACGGCGGTGACTTCGTAAATGCCATCGGCAAAGGTGAAGCCGCGGTCCATGATGGAAACGGTGGCTTCGGCGGCGGGCACGTATTGGCCGTTCAGGAAGACGATTCGAGACATGCTTTCAAGAGAGAAATGGACTGGCCGGATGACCCCGCCAATACGACCCAAGGATACGTGGCCAGAACCGCCAGTGACGGGTTGGCCGCACGTTATGCGCAAACGGCATGACGCTGCGGGGTGTCCGGTAAACTCGTCGCTTCACCGCTCGCACGCTGTTATGACCGAAGTCGTCATCCGCCCCGTTACCGACGCAGACCTGCCAGGCATTCTGGCTGTGCAGCAGGCATGCTATGGCGATGGTTTCCTCGAACCGGGCGATGCGCTGGCCAGCCGCTGGGCGCGCAGCCCGGCCATGTGCCTCGTCGCCTTGCAGGGCGACGGAGTCGTCGGCTACCTGCTCTCGCATGCGTGGCACGCATGGACACCTCCCAAGTTGCATGTGCCGCTGCCGCCCAACGACAGCGCAGATGAAGCGCTCTGGTTCGTGCATGACATGGCAATTGCGCCGGCGGGCCGGGGCCAGCGTCTGGGTGAACGTCTGTACAGCAGGGCCTGCGCGGCGGCACGGGCGAGCGGGTGCCGGCACTCGCTGCTCGTCGCGGTGCAACGTGCCGACATGTTCTGGCAACGGCTCAGGTATCGCCCCGCCGCCATCGATACGGAGGGGGCATCCATGCTGCGCGCCACCTACGGTGACGACGCAGTCCTGATGGAGCGGTCACTCCCGTGAACCCACGGTGTCACATTTCGTAACATCGGTATCGGTTCTGAAAGACAGTCAGCGCGCCACTGGTCTATAGTCCCGACGTGTCGAGGAAGTTCATCATGCAAAAGCTTTTGGCGCATTGCGCCCTGGCCGCAGCCGCGGCGCTGTCTTCTCACGCCGCGCTGGCGCACATCGATGTCGGCATCGGGATTGGCATTCCGGCCGAGCCTGTCTATGTGGCGCCCGCGCCGGTCTATGGGCCGCCTGCCTACGCGCCGGCCCCCGTGTACGTGGAGCCGCAACCCGTGATTGTTGCGCCCGGTTATGACGATGACGACTGGGCCGCACAGAAATGGCGGGAAAAGCAGTGGCGCGAGCAGCGCCGGCGGGAACACGAATACTGGGAACGCCGCCATCGCGATGACGACGACGATTGACCCTCAAGCCGCTTTCTTCGCCAGCCCCAGATAGGTTTCGATCACGCGCGGATTGCCTGCCAGTTCCTGCGCCGGCCCCTCAAGCATCATGTCGCCGGTCTCCAGCACGTAGCCGTAATCGGCCACTTGCAGTGCCGCGCGTGCGTTCTGTTCGATCAGCAGCGTTGCCACGCCGGTTTTGCGCAGGTCACTGATGATGTGGAAGATCTCTTTCACGATTAGCGGTGCGAGACCGAGGCTGGGCTCATCGAGCATCAGCAACTGCGGCTTGGCCATCAGTGCGCGACCGACCGCCAGCATCTGGCGCTCGCCGCCGGAGAGCGTGCCGGCTTCCTGCACGCGTCGCTCCTTGAGTCGCGGGAAGAGATCGTAGACGAGGTCCATCTGGTCCAGGTAATGGCGCTCCCCCGCGCGTTTGCGCCGGTACGCGCCCAGCACGAGATTGTCTTCCACGCTCATGGTGGCGAACAGCTCGCGCTTTTCGGGGACCAGGCACATGCCACGTGCGACGCGCTTTTCCACCGGCAGCCCGGTCAGGTTGTGACCCAGGTACGAGACGACGCCACTGGCTGACCCCGTGATCGGCAACGCGCCCATGATGGCGCCCAACATCGTCGACTTGCCCGCGCCATTCGGGCCGATCACGGTGACGATCTGCCCCGAGCCCACCTTGAGGTGGGCGCCATGCAGCGCTTCCACCTTGCCGTAGCGGACGTGCAAGTCCTTCACTTCGAGAATGACTGACATGCGCGCTCTCCTTATTCCACGCCGCCGAGATAGGCTTCCAGCACCGCCGGGTTCTGCTGCACGTCCTGCGGGAGCCCCTCCGCGATCTTGGTGCCGAACTCCATCACCACAAGCCGGTCGGTGAGGTTCATCACGAAATCCATGTCGTGCTCGACCAGCAGCACGCTCATGCCTTCGGCCTTGAGCTTTGTGAGCAGAGCGGCCAGTGCCTGCTTCTCCTGGTAGCGCAGGCCTGCGGCGGGCTCGTCGAGCAACAGCAGTGCCGGATCGCAGCACAGTGCGCGCGCGATTTCCAGAATGCGTTGCTGGCCAAGCGCCAGGCTGCCTGCCTCCTGATACATGCAATCAGCCAGTCCCACGCGCTCGAGCTGTCGGCGCGCCTCGAACAGCAGCTTCTGCTCTTCGGCCTGATTCATCCGAACGACGCTGGCGAGCACGCCGCCCTGCGCCGCGAAGTCGCCACGCAGGTGCGCGCCGAGTGCGACGTTCTCGAGCACGCTCATGCCCGACAGCAACTGGACATGCTGGAACGTGCGGCCGATGCCGCGCTTGACGATCTCCCGCGACGGCTTGCCGCTGATGGTTTCACCGCGATACAGCACCTCGCCGCGCGTGGCGGGCAGCACACCGGTCACCAGGTTGAATGTGGTCGACTTTCCGGCGCCGTTGGGACCGATCAGGCCGATGATTTCGCCGGCCCGCACCTGGAAGCTCACATCGTTGACCGCCACCAGACCGCCGAACTCCTTGCGCGCTGCGCGCACGTCGAGAATCAGCTCACCGGCCTGCGGCTTGTCCCGCTGCATGAGCGCCGGCGCTTCGTCCGGCGCACGCGCCGTCGGCTCCGAAGGAAGCAGCTTGCGGATGAACGGCCATACGCCGTCGCGCGCGTACTGCAGCAGCAGCACCAGGAGCACGCCGAACACGATGATCTCGAAGTTGCCGTTGGTGCCCAGCAGCTTCGGCAGGATGCTCTGCAGGCTGTCTTTCAGGATGGTCAGCACACCGGCGCCAAGCACCGCGCCCCATACGTGCCCCACCCCGCCGACCACCGCCATGAACAGGTATTCGATGCCGTAGTTCAGGCCAAACGGCGTCGGGTTGACCGCGCGCTGCAGGTGCGCATAGAGAAAGCCCGACAGGCATGCCAGCACCGCCGCGCACACAAAGATCACCACCTTCATCCACGCGGTGTTCACGCCCATCGCTTCGGCCATGGTGCCACCGCCCTTGAGCGCACGGATGGCGCGCCCCGGCCGGGAGTTCAACAGGTTCTGCACCGCCAGCACTGCCACCACCACCACCGCCCAGATCAGATAGAACATCTCACGCCCGGTCTGCAGCGGCTTGCCGAGCAGGTTCAACACGGGGATGCCGTTCAAGCCGTCGTACTTGCCCAGAAACTCGAGATTGCCGAACAGGAAGAACAGCGACAGGCCCCAGGCAATCGTCGCCAGCGGAAGGTAATGGCCTGACATGCGCATCGTGATGAGGCCGATGAGGTAGGCACACACCACCGTAATGACCAGCCCCGCCAGCAGGCCGATCCACGGTGACACGCCGTACTGCGTCGTGAGATACGCCGTGCTGTACGCCCCCAGACCCACGAATGCCGCCTGCCCGAACGACGTCAGTCCGCCCACGCCGGTCAGCAGGACCAGGCCCAACGCGACGAGGCTGTACAGCCCGATGTAATTGAGCAGCGTGATCCAGAACTCGGGCGTCGGCAGCACGGGCAAGAGCGCCAGCACGATCACAAACAGCGCAGTCAGGAGGCGGTTGCGCGTGAGCCAGCCCCGCTGCGTTGGCCGATCGGAGGATTTCGTCAATGTTGTCATCGCTTTATTCCTCTTCCTCGACATGCTTGGTGGTGAGCGAGCGCCATAGCAACACGGGAAGGATGAGCGTAAACACGATCACCTCCTTGAACGCCGAAGCCCAGAACGAAGCGTAGGACTCCAGCAACCCCACCAGCAGCGCGCCCAGCGCGGCAACCGGATAGCTCACCAGCCCGCCAACGATTGCACCCACGAAGCCCTTCAGGCCGATGAGGAAACCTGACTCGTAATAGATCGTGGTGATGGGGGCGATGAGGATGCCGCACAGCGCGCCCAACGCGGCAGCCAGCGTGAAGGCCAGTCGTCCGGCCTGCGTGGTTCCGATGCCGACCAGCCGCGCGCCCAGCCGGTTCACCGCCGTTGCGCGCAACGCCTTGCCCGACACGGTGCGGCCAAAGTAGAAGTACAAGGCCACGATCATCAACGCCGACACCAGCACCACCCACAGGCTCTGGCCGGACACCGTCAACGCGCCGAGGTCGAATCGTGCATCGGAAAATGCATCCGTGCGCGAGCCTTCGGCGCCGAACATCACCAGGCCGAGCCCGACCATCGCAAAGTGCACGCCCACCGAGACGATCAACAACACCAGGGTGCTGGCCTCGGCCAACGGCTCGTAGGCCAGCCGGTAGATCATCGGCCCCATGGGAATGACGATCAGCAACGCCAGCGCCACCTGCACCACCTGCGGCAAGGTCATGGGTGCCAGTACGGCGGCCGCAGCGTAGATGGCCAGCGGAAACACCAGGTACTTCACAGCGTAGATGGCGCCCGTGCGCAGCGCATGCAGACGCAGTTCCGGCTGCAGCAGCGTACGCCCTATCTCGACAAGGAACGTGAGCACGCCCAGCACCACCAACAGGCTGGCAGACAGCGGGGCCTTGTTGGCCTGCACGGCCGCCAGCGTGAGCGCGCCATATGCGACGAACTCCCCTTGCGGGATGAAGATCACGCGCGTGACCGAAAACACCAGCACGAGCGCCAGCGCCAGCAGCGCGTAGATCGCGCCCGACGTCACGCCGTCCTGCGCCAGGATGGCGGCAATCGACAAGTCCATGGGTCTCCTTGTTCTTGTGATCGTGGAGCTCGCGCGACAGGCCAACAGCGCGAGGGGGCGCCACGAGTTACGAGAGGGTAAATGTTTTACGACAGGGTGAAATTGGCGAGAACCCTAACGGGAAGGTCTGGCGCGCCGGTTGGCTGCCTTCCCCGGTGCCGGGTCGGACGGTGCCTGCAGCATGGCAGAAAGCTGCGTCACGAAGGCGCGCAGCGTCGCTTCCAGCTCGCCGCCGCGCTCCGCATGGAACACCGCGCGCAGGTTCAGCGCGATCACCACGAGGGCCAATTGTCCGCGCGCGCCAAATACGGGCAGCGACAGCGCATTCACGCCCGGCAGCAGACTGCCGGCCACCCACGAGGCCCCCGCTTCGCGGATGTCTTCGCACAAACGGTAGTAATCGGTCAGCGAGCGCGGCAGGTCGGGCAAGTCATCGCCCGCGCGGCCGTGCAGTTCGCGCTCGACCAGCGGCAGCGTCTGTTCGATCGGCAGATAGGCACCGAACAGGCGGCCGGTGGCGGAATTGAGCATCGGCATGACGTCGCCGATCCGCAGGTTCACCCCAGGCACACCGCCGGCCTTCTCCCAATGCACGACGGTGGGGCCGCGATCACTCCAGACTGCGATACCGATGGTGTGCCCGGTTCGATCCCGCAGGCCGGCCAGCAAGGGCCGGGCACGCTCGATGGCCTCGTTCCGGTTGAGGCTGGCCAATCCGAGGCGCAACGCAAAGGGGCCGAGTTCATAGCGGCCCGTCAGCGGGTCCTGCGAGACCGCTCCCACGCGCTGCAGACTCACGAGATAACGATGCGCCTTGGACGGATGCATGCCGGCCGCGCGCGCCAGGTCACCAAGCGCCATCGCGCGCATGGCACGGGTGAGTGCAACCAGCAATTGCGAGCCGACCTCGATGGACTGGATGCCCGAACGATCACGGCCAGTGCGTGCGTCTTCGGCATCGGCGTCGGCCGGCAGCGCGTCTTCGACTTCGGTGATCTCCATGTCCGTGGGCGCGTTAGACGAATAAGTGCTGCGAGCGTAGCACGTCACACGCTGCGTCCCGCCGCCTTTACTTTTTATGCATTGTAAAAACAGTAATGCTAATCATAATTCTCGTATACCCTAGGCGCCTGCCCGGACGGCCCGGTCTATGATTCGCTGCAAGCGGCATGGCCTGATGTCGACGCGCCTCCAAACACGGCTTCAGGCTGGATCCCACCGCAAGGAAAATTCCCCAACACGTAATCCACTACACCAGGAGTGACAGAATGGCCAAAGCCTTCGCCTCGCAAGCCGACCTCGAGGCCAAACAAGTCACCTTCACCCAGCTCTCCCCCAACGCCTACGCCTACACCGCGGAGGGCGACCCCAATTCTGGCGTCATCATCGGCGACGATTCGGTGCTGATCGTCGACACCACCGCCACGCCTGCGATGGCGCAAGACCTGATCGCGCGCATCCGCGGCATCACCGACAAGCCGATCAAGCACGTCGTGCTGTCCCATTACCACGCCGTGCGCGTGCTCGGCGCATCGGCCTACTTTGCCGAGGGCGCACAGCACATCATCGCCAGCCGCGGCACGTATGACATGATCGTCGAGCGCGGCGAGGCCGACATGAAGTCCGAGATCGAGCGCTTCCCGCGTCTGTTTGCAGGCGTCGAAACGGTACCCGGCCTGACCTGGCCGACGCTGGTGTTCGAGCGTGAGCTGACGCTCTTCCTCGGCAAGCTCGAAGTGAAGATCCTGCACCTGGGCCCCGGCCACACGAAGGGGGACACGGTCGTCTGGATCCCGTCGCAGAAAGTCCTGTTCTCGGGTGATCTGGTCGAATACGACGCCGCCTGCTACTGCGGCGATGCCCAACTCGAAGAATGGCCTGCCACGCTCGATGCCCTGCGTGCACTGGGTGCGGAAAAGCTCGTGCCTGGCCGCGGCCCCGCACTGCTGAATCCGCAGGAGGTGGACAAGGGTCTTGCCTACACGCGTGATTTCGTATCGACGCTGCTGCACGCCGGCCGCGAAGCCGTGGCGCAGAAGATGGACCTGAAAGCCGCCATGGCGCACGCTCGCGAGGCGATGGACCCGAAGTTCGGCCACGTCTTCATCTACGAGCACTGCCTGCCGTTTGACGTGACGCGCGCCTTCGATGAAGCCAGCGGCATCAAGCACCCGCGCATCTGGACCGCCCAGCGCGACAAGGAGATGTGGACAGCGCTGCAAGGCTGAACCTTCTGTTCCATTCATGACGGGCCGGCCATGACCGGCACGCGTGCGAGCGAGACATGAATCCCCATTTCCAGAACCGCGTCTTCCCATACGCGCCTTGCGCAGAGCAGGAGCCCGGCTGCAACGCAACGGCACGCCCTGTCGTCATCGTTGGGGCGGGCCCGGTCGGCCTGGCGACGGCCATCGACCTTGCACAGCAAGGCGTCCGGGTCGTCGTCGTGGACGACGACTGCACGCTGTCCACCGGCTCCCGCGCGATCTGCTTCTCCAAGCGCTCGCTGGAAATCTTCGACCGCCTTGGCTGCGGCGATCGCATGGTCGACAAGGGGGTGAGCTGGAACGTCGGCAAGGTGTACCTGAAGAACGAACTGCTCTACAGCTTCGACCTCCTGCCCGAGACGGGCCACAGGCGGCCGGCCTTCATCAACCTGCAGCAATACTACGTGGAAGGATTCCTCGTCGAACGCGCGCAGGCGCTGTCGAACGTCGAGCTGCGCTGGAAGCACAAGGTGGTGGACCTGGCGCAGGACGCCGATGGCGTGACGCTGACCATCGAAACACCGGATGGCAGCTACACGCAGCGCGCCCAATACGTGGTGGCTGCGGACGGATCGCGCAGCCCAGTGCGCCACATGATGGGGCTCGAAGCCCATGGCCAGACATTCAAGGATCGCTTCCTGATCGCCGACGTACGCATGGAAGCGCCGTTTCCGAGCGAGCGGTGGTTCTGGTTCGACCCGCCGTTCCACCCGAATCAATCGGTGCTGCTGCACCATCAACCCGACAACGTCTGGCGCATCGACTTCCAGCTCGGCTGGGATGCCGACCCGGTGGCCGAGAAGCAGCCTAAGCGCGTGATCCCGCGTGTGCGGGCACTGCTCGGCGACGACGTGGACTTTGAGCTGGAATGGGTCAGCGTCTACACCTTCTCGTGCGAGCGGATGGAGCGCTTTCGTCACGGCCGCGTGCTGTTCATCGGCGACGCAGCGCACCGTGTCTCGCCATTCGGTGCACGCGGCGCCAACAGCGGCCTGCAGGACGCCGAGAACCTCGCGTGGAAACTGCGCATGGTGCTTGACGGCGATGCTCCCGACACGTTGCTCGACACCTACGCCAGCGAGCGGGAATTCGCCGCCGACGACAACATCCGGCATTCCACGCGCTCGACCGACTTCATCACGCCCAAGAGCGCGGTCAGCCGGCTCTTTCGGGATGCGACGCTGCGTCTGGCAAAGCACTATCCGTTTGCGCGCACGCTGGTCAACAGCGGGCGGCTGTCGACACCGAGCGTGCTGGATGACTCACCGCTCCTGACGCCCGATGAATCGCCTTTTGCGGGGGCACTCGTACCGGGCGCCGTTGCACTCGATGCCCCGGTGCGAGGCGCTGACGGCAAACCCGGCTGGCTGCTCAACCACCTGCGCGAAGGCTTTACGGCGCTGTGCTTCTGCAGCACCGGAGACACTGTCGACGCACTGCCCATACCCACGCTGGCTATTTTCCCCGCCGGCGGCCTGGGTGCGGTTGCGCCAGGCGTGACCGGGCTGGAAGACATCGACGGCCTCGTCGCACAGCGCTATGACGCCAGGCCGGGGACGCTGTACCTGATCCGGCCGGACCAGCACGTATGCGCACGCTGGCGCGCAACGGACGCCGCCCAACTGCTGAGCGCGGTTCATCGCGCCACCGGTTTTCCCGCCACAACCCATGCACCACACGCCGCAGCCGCTGCCTGAGCACCATGCCGTTGAACACACAACCCAATCTGGCGCGCCCGGACGATTTCTACGAGGCGCTGATCGACGCGCACCGTGACCTGTCCGATGAGCACAGTGCGATGCTCAATGCGCAGCTCATCCTGCTGCTAGCCAACCATATCGGCGACATGGCGGTGCTACGGGAAGCGCTGGCTGCCGCACGATTGGCACTGCCGTCCCGCGCTGGCTGAGAGGGCGCAGGACAGACCGCCTTCGGCCAGCGCCGGGCGCCTAGCGCGCGGGCCTGGTTGCGGCAAGCTGCCCGCGCCGATACTCACCCTGCCGCTCCAGCATCCAGCCCGGATACTCAGCAGGAAGCCGGCTGACGCCATCGAGCTGCGCCAGTTCGTCGGCCGTCAGCACCACCTGCGTGGCGGCGATGTTGTCGTCGAGCTGTTCGATCTTCTTGGCACCCACGATGACGGTGCTCACGGCACGCTGATGCAGCAGCCACGCGAGCGCGATCTGCGCGACCGATACTCCGCGTGCGTCGGCCATGACACGCATGGCGTCCACGCAGTGGTAAGCGCGCTCGCGGTCCACTGGCGGAAAGTCAAATGCGGTGCGGCGGCTGCCTTGCTCGCCCTGCCGCTCGCGCGTGTACTTGCCGCTGAGCAGCCCGCCAGCCAGCGGGCTCCACACCATCAGGCCAAGCCCTTCGCTCTGCAGCATCGGCACCAGCTCACGCTCGAGATCGCGCCCGGCAATCGTGTAATAGGCCTGCAGGCTTTCAAAGCGCGCGCAACCCAGCCGCTCGGCAATGCCGAGCGCCTTGACGATCTGCCAGGCGGCCCAATTGGATACCCCGACGTAGCGCACATGGCCGTGCTGCACGAGCGTGTCGAGTGCGCGCACGGTTTCTTCAATCGGCGTCGCCGGGTCGAAGCCGTGGATCTGGTAAAGATCGATGTGGTCGAGCTGCAGGCGCTTCAGACTCGCCTTGATCCCATCCATGATATGGAAACGGGATGCGCCGCGTGCATTGGCGCCCTCACCCGTCTGGCCGAATACCTTGGTGGCAACGACCACGCTGTCGCGAGGCACCTTGAGGTTCTTGAGTGCCTGTCCCGTCATCTGCTCGGACACGCCGTTCGAATACACATCGGCCGTGTCGATGAAATTGATGCCGGCATCGAGCGCACGGCCGATCAGCCGTTCCGCATCGGCCTGCTGCAGGTCGCCGATATGCTGCCAGATGCCATCGGTGCCGCCAAAAGTCATTGTGCCCAGGCACAGTTCCGATACGAACAGGCCCGTCCGTCCCAACAGGTTGTAGCGCATGAGTTCGACTCCGGTACGTGGTGGTTGGATGCTGAGCGCGCAAGCTCAGATACGCAAAGCAGCGGAGAGGATAGGACGGATCCGCAAACCTTGCAGGGCAACCAACCGGGCCGCATGGTGTGGATGACCGCACGGGAAAACCGATTGCGGCGGCCGATGCGCAACGGCTGGCCTAGGCCGACATCGGCCTCGGCGGAGTTCAGGCTTCCCGCTCTGCAAAGCGCTGCGCGACCACGTTGCGCAGCCACTGGTTGCCGGCGTCCTGATGGAAACGCCGGTGCCAGAACACATTGGTCTGCAGCGCGGGCAGCTTGAGCGGCGGGGCCACGAACTCCAACCCAAACGGTGGCGCCGCACGCTCGGCCAGCTTGCGCGGCACCGTCACCACCAGATCGGTCGTGCTGACGATGTACGGCACCGCCACGAAGTGCGGCACCGAAAAGCGTGCCGACTGCGTGATGCCCGACTTGTCCAGCAGCGGCCAGATGGCGTTGTAGGGGCTCGCTGAACTCGCCACCACAAGGTGTGACGCGGCGCGAAAGCGCTCCAGCGTGAGCTTGCCCTCGGACAGCGCATGGCCGCGCCGGAACATCGTCACGTAATCCTGCCGGAACAGGCGGCGCTGGAAGAGGCTCTCGCCGGAAAGATCATCGAAGGCGCCGATGGCAAGGTCGATGGCACCGGCCTCCATCTCGGCCTTCATGTCGAACCCGCCCGCACGCAGGGTGTCGAGGCGCACGCCGGGTGCCTGCTCGGCACAGAGCTGAGCCAGCACCGGCATGAAATACACCTCGCCGACATCGCTCATGGCAATGGTGAAGGTGCGCGTGGAAGTGGCCGCATCAAAGTGCGTGCGCTGGCCGAAGGCGCGTTGCAGCGTGTCGAGCGCGGTGGCCACCGGTTCAGCCAATTGCTCGGCAAGTGCCGTCGGCATCATGCCGCGCGGGGTGCGGACAAAGAGTTCGTCGTCGAAGGTCTGGCGCAGGCGCGACAGCGCGTTGCTCACCGCCGGTTGCGACAGGCCCAGCCGCTCGGCCACGATGGAAATGCGCTTTTCGCGCAGGATTTCCTGAAACAGCACCAGCAGGTTCAGGTCGACATCCCGCAGGTTCAGCATGGCGGCGCCTCGACATTCACAGTGTCAATAGCATGCATTCTCGCATTGATATTCCAAATTTTCACCCGATCCGGACAATACGCGCATACCAAAAATCCAGAACAGAGCGGCAACGCCGCCACCGGAGACCACCATGCGCCCTGCTCCCGCTGCTCATGAAGCGCCATCCACGCCCATCGACCTTGCCCACTGGACAACCGGCAAGCCCGCTTGATGGCCCGGTAACGACTACGCTTTCCCTGAAGACGCTCCTGACTTTTTCTCCAAGGACTTCACCATGAACATGCTCGCCCCGACGGCCAAGAACGCATTCACCCCCGCGTCACTGGATCGGCCCGCTTACCAGAGCGGCTTCGGCAACGAGTTCTCCACCGAAGCCCTGCCCGGTGCGCTGCCGCACGGCCAGAACTCCCCGCAGAAGGCGCCGTATGGCCTGTATGCGGAACAGATTTCCGGCACGGCGTTCACCGCCCCGCGCGCGCACAACCGCCGCTCGTGGCTGTATCGCATTCGCCCCGGCGCCGTGCATCTGCCGTTCGAGGCCATGGCGCAGGGCCGCTTCCACAGCCACTTCAACGAGGTGCCGCCCTCGCCCAACCAGTTGCGCTGGGACCCGCTGCCCGCACCGGCGGCCGGCACCGATTTCATCGACGGCATCGTCACCTTCGCCGGCAACGGCGGGCCGGACGCGCAAACCGGCTGCGGCATCCACCTGTACGCAGCCAACGCGTCGATGACCGACCGCTTCTTCTACAACGCTGACGGCGAACTGCTGATCGTCCCGCAGCAAGGCCGCCTGCGCCTGCTGACGGAGATGGGCGTGGTCGACGTCGAGCCGCTGGAGATTGTTGTCGTCCCGCGCGGCGTACGCTTCCGCGTAGAGTTGCCGGACGGCGACGCACGCGGCTACATCTGCGAGAACTTCGGCGCGCTCTTCCGCTTGCCGGACCTGGGCGTCATCGGCTCGAACGGCCTGGCCAACCCGCGCGACTTCCTCACACCGCACGCCTGGTATGAAGACCGCGAGGGCGCCTTCGAACTCGTCGCAAAATTCCAGGGCAGCCTGTGGACCGCGAAGATCGGCCACTCGCCGCTGGACGTTGTGGCCTGGCACGGCAACCTCGCGCCGTACAAGTACGACCTGCGCCTGTTCAACACCATCGGCTCGATCAGCTACGACCATCCGGACCCATCGATCTTCCTGGTGCTGCAAAGCCCGTCCGCCACGCCGGGTGTGGACTCGATCGACTTCGTGATCTTCCCGCCGCGCTGGCTGGCCGCCGAAAACACGTTCCGCCCGCCCTGGTTCCACCGCAACGTGGCGAGCGAATTCATGGGCCTGATCCAGGGCGTGTACGACGCCAAGGCCGAAGGCTTCGTGCCCGGCGGCGCCAGCCTGCACAACTGCATGAGCGGTCACGGCCCCGATGCCGACACCTTCGAGAAAGCCAGCAACAGCGACACCACCAAGCCGCACAAGGTCGACGCCACGATGGCCTTCATGTTCGAAACGCCAGCGGTGATCCGCCCCACGCGCTTCGCTGCGGAATCGGCGCAACTTCAAGCCAAGTACTTCGAATGCTGGCAAGGCCTGAAGAAACATTTCGACCCGAGCAAGCGCTAACCGAATCCACCTTGACGCCAAGGCAAGCGCCGCGAAGGTTTGGCCGTTGATGCCCTAGATGGCGCCTTGAATTTCTGTAAGCGGGCGGAAAAAAGAAGGAGGCCTGTTTGAGCGAAGCGAGTTTGCCTCCTTCTCCGCACGGTTACAGAAATTTAAGGAGTCTTTCGCCATCTCGGGCGCGCCTTTCTTTGCTTACTTTCTTTGGCAAGACAAAGAAAGTGAGTCGCCCCCGGCAGGGGGTGAAACAGCAGATGCACCAGCAACGTCAAGCAACAACCAACTCAACAAACAAACCATCGCCCCCATCATGACCACCCGACAACTAAGCTGGCTAGGATCCGCCAACACCCCCGACACGCACTTCCCCCTGGAAAACCTGCCCTTCGGCATCTTCTCCACCAAAGAAAACCCGTCGCCACGCGCAGGCGTCGCGCTGGGCGATCAAGTCATCGATCTCGGCGTGCTGGATGACGCCGGGCTGCTGCCCGCATCCACACGCGGCACGTTCCGCACCGGCAAGCTGAACAGTTTCATCGCCCTTGGCAAGCCCGTCTGGGCGGAAACGCGCAAGAAGCTGCAAGCGCTGTTCAGCGTGGCCGACACCCACGTACGCGACAACGCCACGCTTCACGCCCGCGCGCTTGTGCCGCAGGCGCATGCCGTGATGCACCTGCCCATCGACATCCCAGGCTACACGGATTTCTATTCATCGAAGGAACACGCCACCAACGTCGGCCGCATGTTCCGCGACCCCGAGAACGCGCTGCTGCCCAACTGGCTGGAAATCCCGATCGGCTACAACGGCCGCGCCAGTTCCGTGGTGGTGAGCGGCACCCCGCTGCACCGCCCGATGGGCCAGATCAAGCTGCCCGATCAGCCGCGCCCGATCTTCACGGCCTGCCGCAAGCTGGACTACGAGCTGGAGATGGCCTTTGTGGTCGGCAAGCCCAGCGCGCTGGGTGAGCCGGTTTCCGTCGACGCGGCACCGGATCATATGTTCGGCGTCGTGCTCCTCAACGACTGGAGCGCGCGCGACATCCAGCAATGGGAATACGTGCCGCTCGGCCCGTTCAACTCGAAGGGGTTCGGTACATCGATCTCGCCATGGATCGTGACGATGGACGCGCTGGAGCCGTTCCGCGTGGCCAACCCGGCGCAATCGCCTGAGCCGCTGGAATACCTGCGCCAGAGCCACCCCAACGCTTACGACATCGCCCTCGAAACCGCGCTGCGCCCCCACGGCGGCGAACGCACCACCATCGCCCGCACCAACTTCCGCGCGATGTACTGGACGATGGCGCAACAGCTTGCACACCACACCGTATCCGGCTGCAACGTGCGCGTGGGCGACCTGATGGGCTCCGGCACCATCAGCGGCACGACGCCGGATTCGTACGGCAGCCTGCTGGAGCTGACGCTCAACGGCAAGCAGCCGCTTGATCTCGGCAACGGCACCACGCGCGCGTTCCTGGAAGACGGCGACGAAGTCATCATGACCGGCTGGTGCCAGGGCGATGGCTATCGTGTGGGCTTTGGGGAAGTGCGCGGCGAAATCCTGCCGGCGCGCGGCTTGAACTAACGCGTCTCGGGGCGGCGGACCGTCGGTCCGCCGCATGCGTCATTCAGCCTTGTCCTGCGCAACAGCCAGCATGGCGTCGCCGATCACGTTTTCACCGGCTGCCTTGAGCGCCTCCCCTGCACCGCGTACATCGCGTGCTTCGCGGTTCTGGCCGAGCTTGAGCTTGCCTTCCAGCCGTGTGATCTCGATCTCGATGCCAACGATCATCTTGAGCAGATCGTCGACGTAGTCGGCGGGGGCATCCGACATCTTCCACGGCACCGGCTGCGAGGCCTCGTGCGTGCGCGTGAGGCGGGCGACCACGCCTCGGACGAAGCGCTCGTCATCGCGAATGGTGATGCGCCCATGCGCATGCACTACGCGGTAGTTCCATGTGGGCACATGCTTGTGATGCGCCTGCTTGCTCGGATACCACGTCGGCGAGATATACGCATCGCCCGCGCGGAAAATCACCAACACCTCATCGCCGTCGGCCACGTCCTGCCATACGGGGTTGGCTCGCGCCACGTGGGCGTGCAGCATGCCCCGGGGGCCTTCTTCCGGCAGCAGCAGAAACGGAATGTGATTCGCGTCGAGGCCGTTCTTGCCGTGCGTGACGAGCGAGCCGAACGGGTTCTGCGCGATCAACAGGTGGAGCGCGTCGGGGCGCGACGCTTCGAAGTGGGTGGGAACGTACATGGCAACTCCAGGCCGTGACATTGGGCAGGTGAGGCAGACGCCCATTGTGGCGCGAACACCGTCCCGGATATAGAGCCAGCGCGATCCCGTTTGCGGGAACCATGGCGCCGCATGACCGGCGAGCTACTGCGGCGCGGGCTCGGCCGGACCGCTGAACATACGCGTGCGGTCGTCGTAATTGAAGAGCCCGGCGTAACGTCCCCAGTCGATCGCGGTACGCAGGGCGACCTCTGCATCGGCCTGGTTCAGGTGGTCCTGCAACTCCAGCGCAAAGCGCGCTCGTGGCGCACGGTGCCCTTCGCGCTCGTCGAGGACTTCGCGGATGCGCATGGCCAGCGGAACGAACCGCTGCAAATGTTCCCGGAACAGGCGCTTGCGCTCGTCATCCCCACTTTGCGCGAAGACACGGCCGGCAGCGGTGAGCTTGAGGGTGCCGCCATGCAACTCGGCAAATTCGAGAATGTGAAGCGCGGTGGCGATCGGGAACAGGTCGTGAAGCCGCAGCGTGAGGGCTCCGGCGATCTTCGGAAGCGTTACGTGACCCGCGTTGGACGGCGCGGCCAGGGCCTCGATCAGCTCATCGATCTGGTGGCCCGATACCCCCGGCAAACGCATGGCCAGGCCGCTATGCGCGCGGGTATCGGGCGCTTCGGTCAGGCGCGCCGTCAGGATCGAGTAGATGTCATTGACGATCGACTGGAATGCGGCATCCAACCGGTTGCGCGGCTGCGGCAGAGGCACGCAGATCTCGGCCACGATGTGCCCTGGATTGGCGCCCAGAACGAGGATGCGGTCGCACATCAGCACGGCTTCCTCGATGTTGTGGGTGACCATCAGCACCGCCCGCGTCGACAACTGCTGCTGCGCCCACAGGTCGAGGAAATCGGTGCGCAACGTTTCGGCAGTGAGCACATCCAGCGCAGAGAACGGTTCGTCCATCAGCAGCAGGGTCGGCTCGCTGACGAGCGCGCGCGCGAAGCCGACCCGTTGGCGCATCCCCCCCGAGAGCTCGCGCGGAAACGCCGATTCGAAGCCGTCGAGGCCGATCAGCTCGATGGCGGCCATCGCGCGCCGGCGCGCCTCGTCGAGCGGCAGACTCAGCGCGTCCAGCCCGAGCTCGACGTTGTCGAGCACCGTCAGCCACGGGTAAAGCGCGAACGTCTGGAAGACGACGGCAATGCCCTCCGCGGGCCCGTCAAGCGGCTGGCCGCGATAGCGCACGCACCCCGAAGTCGGCTTGACGAGGCCCGCAGCAATGCGCAGCAGCGTCGATTTTCCCGAGCCGGAACGGCCCAGCAGCCCGAGGATCTCGCCGTCGTGCACGGCAAGATCGATCTTGCCGAGCACCGTCAGCGGCTCGCCGGAAGGCTTGGCGAACGACTTGCAGACCTCGCACAGCTCGATCACCGGGGCGGAAGATTGAGGCTTCGACATGGCGGTCAGTCCAGGCGCATGCGACGTTCCGCATATGCATAGAGTGGCCGCCACAGCAGGCGGTTGGTGGCAATCACCATCAACGACATGGCCGCGATGCCCAACGCGATGCGGGGATAATCGCCGGCAGCAGTCTGCTGGGCGACGTACGCACCCAATCCTTGCGCCTGCAGATGCACGGCACCCCAGCTGACGGCTTCGGCGACGATGCTGGCGTTCCAGGCACCACCGGAGGCCGTGATGACCCCTGTCACGTAGTAGGGCAGGATGCCCGGCAGCATCACCTTGCGCCACCAGTTCGGGGCGCGGATGCGGAAGCTGGTCGCAGTCTCGCGCAGGTCGCTCGGGAACGCCGCCGCCCCTGCGATCACGTTGAACAGGATGTACCACTGGGTCCCCAGGATCATGAGCAGGCTGAGCCAGACATCGACTGAACCGTGGAAACGCACGATCAGGAACACCACCACGGGAAACAGCAGATTGGCGGGAAACGCCGCCAGGAACTGCGCCAGCGGCTGCACTCGCGCCGTCCAGCGCGGGCTCAATCCGACTGCCACGCCGACGGGTACCCAGACGATCGACGCCAACGCGATCAGCACCATCACACGCAGCAGCGTGAACGCGCCGCTGCGCGCCACGGTCGCCACGTCTGTCCACGCCAATGTTCGTCCGGCAAGGCGGTAGAGGGCCAGCATCGCGTACGCCGCGCCGGCGGCGCAAAGACCGAGCCAGAGCGCATCACCCAGTCGCCGCGGCATGGCGCCTTTCCATCGCATCGCGGGCAGGGGCCAACGCAGCCGGGCCCGTGCAGCCTGATGCAGCGCGATACCAGCCGGCGCCATCATCCGTTGCACCCACGCGGAACGGTGAAACAGATCGAGCAGCCAGCTCCTCGGGGGCATCTGGCTCGCCGTCTGCTCGAAGCGGAACTTGTCGGCCCACACCACCATGGGCCGGAAGAGCAACTGGTCATACAGCACGATTGCCACGGCCATTGCAAGGATCGCCCAACCCACCGCGCCCAGATCACGCTGCGCGATCGCACGGGCAACGTAGGCGCCGACACCCGGTAGCGCGACCCGCACATCGCCCACCGAGATCGCCTCCGATGCGACCACGAAGAACCATCCGCCCGACATCGACATCATCATGTTCCATACCAGGCCCGGCATGGCGAATGGCACCTCAAGCCGCCAGAAGCGCTGCCAGGACGAGGCGCGAAAGCCCCGGCTGGCCTCGTCCAGGTCGGCGGGGATGGTACGCAGGGCCTGGTAGAAGCTGAACGCCATGTTCCACGCCTGACTGGTGAAGATGGCGAAGACGGCCGCCAGCTCCGCCCCCAGCACAT
>JAGWNU010000294.1 GCA_028871175.1 Burkholderiaceae bacterium
GACGAGAATGCGCGCAGAGTCATTCATGCCAGCCTCCTGCGATCGCGCATCAGCCAGAATGTCGACAGCCCCGTGCCCGCCGCGATATGCCAGATTCCCCACCACGACGTGACGATGGCCATGCCGCCCAGCCCGTCGAAGAAATTGAAGATGAGCACCAGCCCGAGCCCGGAGTTCTGGATGCCGGTTTCAAAGGCCACGGCGCGGCAGTCGCGCTCGGCCAAGCCCGCAAGGCGCGCGAAGGTGTAGCCACCGGCCAGGGCGAGTGCGTTGTGCGCCAGCACCAGCAGTACGACATAGCGCCCCCACTCCAGGAAGATCGCCCAGTTGAGCGCCAGCGCGCCCAACACGAACACTAGAAACACCAGCATCGAGAACCGCTTCATCGGCACGTGCAGGCGCTTGGCCAGGGCCGGCGCACGTGCTTGCACCAGCAGTCCGAGCGCCAGCGGCAGGCACAGCAGCAGCCCGACTTCCAGCAGCATCCGCGCAGGATCGAGCGAGAAGCTATGCAGCAATGCGGCCATCTCCGGATCGCGTGACGCCCAGAAACTGACGTTCAGCGGCGTCATGACAATGGCGCCAAGCGTCGACAGGGTGCTGATCGACACCGACAGCGCCGTGTTGCCGTTGGCGCGGTGCGTGAAGAAATTCGAGATGTGGCCGGCCGGGCAGGACGCCACGAGCAACATCCCCAACCCGATCGACGGCGCCGGTCGCAGCAGGACGATCATCAGGAATGTGGCGGCCGGATACAGCACGTGATGGCTGAGCAGACCGATGACCAGCGCCCGCGGTCTGGCCCACGCCTGCCGGAAGTCGTCGCGCGTCAGGTCCAGGGCGATGCCGAACATCACCAGGGCCAGGACCAGGCTGAGCCCGAGCTGGGCTTGCGGATTGAAGTTCAGTCGCACCAGGTCGATCGACGAGGCAGCGACGTGCTGTGGTGTGATAGGCACCGGAGTCTCCCTTGATGATGGCCGCTCTCTGTTGGGGGCCATTGCGTCATGTCGACACCGATTGTTCTGTCCTGCGGACGACTTGCCTAGGTGCGAAACGTCCAAAACAGATGAAATTCGGACACGTTGCTACAATGCTCCGCCATGCAGCCAGACTTCCCTTTGTCCGACGAGCGGATTCACCGTCCGCACAAGCTCCAGGCCCTGATCGAGATCATGGTCGGCCTGGGCGTGGATGCCGTCGCGGCGCTGGCGGGCACAGGCCTCGCGGTGACAGACTTCCAGCGGCCCGAGACGCGCATCAGCGCGCGTCAGTTGCTGACCGTTTGCGAGAACGCACTGCGTCTGTCACCTCGCGCCGATCTGGCGCTGCGCGCCGGGCTTGCTGCCCGGATCACGCAGTTCGGCCTCTACGGATACGCCTTGCTGTGCAGCCCCACCGCGCGAGAGGCGATTGCCATGGCGATGCGCTATCGCGTGCTGACGGCACCGCTGCTCGGTCTGGAGTTTGTCCAGCGGAACAACGTCGTTGGCTGGCGCTTCAGCGATGTCTATGGCCTGGGCGAGGACACGCCGCTGTATCGCTTCGTGCTCGAATGGCAACTGGGTACGCAACTGGCCCTGCACCGTGACGTGCTGGGCGCAGCGCTACGGCCCTTGCAGGTCATGCTGCCGTACGCGGCGCCGTCGCACACCGCCGACATGGCCGAGCAGCTTGGCTGCCCGGTTCAGTTTTCCAGCGGCCAGAGCGAGCTGCAATTCGATGCGGCCTGGCTTGAGCATGCTCCCGTACAGGGCAACCCCGCCACCGCCATGGTGGCGTACGAAACCTGCGAGCGCCTGCTGAACGAGTTTCAACAGGCGCGTGGCATCACAAGTCGATTGATCGCTGAATTGCTGCGCGTACCGGGGCGCTTTCCAGGCATCGAAGCGATTGCCGCCGACTGGGGGATGAGTTCGCGCACGCTCAGGCGCAAGCTGGCCGACGAGGGCAACGCCTATCAGCAAGTGCTCGACAAGGTGCGTTGCCAGCTCGCATTGGATTACCTGCGGGATACGCGATTGAACAATGACGAGATCGCCGCGGCGCTGGGGTTTACGGAGGCAGCGAATTTCCGTCAGGCATTCCGGCGCTGGACAGGCATGCCGCCCAGCCGGGCGCGGACGCGGCGCGGATCACCGGCTCGGTAAATGGGAAGCAAACGGGAAGCCGGCGAGTCGCAGGAAACGCACAGCGGACGGACCGCGCGTGGGCCGGGTAGCCTGCGTCAAGGCCGTCGTCGTAGGGGCAAACCATCGTCCTGGAGGCTGCCATCGGCGCGCCGGCGAAGCGAAGCCGCGGGCAAAACTGCTATAGTCGCGTCGGCCTTGATTTCTGACTCCTGCGATGTCCTTCGTCTTCCGCCGAACCGTTCTCACGCTTGCCGCCGCGGCTTCCGTTGCGGGCACCGGGCTGGCCAACGCTCAAGCCGCCGCACCGCAAACGCCAGCCGCCGCTACCGTTGCCGCGGGCGGCACTGTCGCTGAACTGCAGCAGTTGCTTGCCCAGAAGCGCCTGACCGAACTGCGCACCACCTACAACGGTGACTACGGTACGAGCCTGCTCCTGGTGAACGAAGACACCACCGCCTACGTCGCGCTCTCGTATCGCAAAGAATTGTGGCGCGTGTACAAGTTCGCGGCGGTCGAACCGGCCGAGGGCGCATATGACACCCTCGCCGGCCAGACCCGCACGTGGGCGGAAGACGACCTGCGCCGCGCTGTCACCGCCGGACAGAAGGCACACCTCGAACGCGAGGCCCAGGCGGCCGAACAGCGCGCCGCGTCCCTCAGCGAGGAAGTGCGCATCATGCAGGCGCAACGCCAGAAGATGCTGGCGGAGCAGCAAACCATGCGCAAAGAAGCCCAGGCATTGGACGTCGAGCGCCGCGCATACAAAACGCAGGTCGATTCACTGCAGCAGCAGATCCGCCTGCTGGAAAAGCAGCTCAACGACCCGCACTGGTCGCCCGCACCGTAACGTCGCCAGGCGACGCGCGGCAAGCAGGATCCCCACCGGACCCGCCCTGGCGATATCGGACAAGTCTGATCGACCGGGCTGGCTTCGCTGTCTAAGATCGGCGCGTTCCATCGGGGCGCAGCTGGGTCCATCCGTCCACCCCATGGTCATTCAGCGTGGGGACATGCAATGGGCAGGCGAAACTTCATCATCGACGGTCACTTGGCCATGCCGGGCGCCTCGCGGCTGCGCGTGCCGCCGCCATTCGGCGCGTCGCGCGATATCACCGAGACGATCGAGTCGCGCCGGGCCAGCGCATTGGCGGATGACGTGTTCACCGCGCTCGGTGTCAGCGGCCCAGTCGATGGCTCGGCCTGGCCATCGCGACTCTCGCTGCTGGCAGTGGGCATCGCGTGTACAGTGGCTGCGGCGTGGCTTGGTGCCTACACCGCGCAGCGGCGCGACCTGACACCCTCCCGCGAACCCCTCCATGCAACGGCAGCTCCGCAGAATGCCGCCTCAGAGCCATCGCGGCCACCGGTGGCTTCCGCGTCTGGCCATGGCGTGCCGCTGGTCCTGAGAGCGATGACGCCCCCGGCCACACCGGCATTACCCGGTCTGGCACTGGCGAGCGGTCGGAAACCCGCCGCGGCGTCGCTGCCTTCAGCCAGATTGGCCGGTCCACTCAAGCGCGTGACTGTCTTGGCCGCCCCTGCCCAACCCATCGCTCAATCAGACCGGCCAAGCGCCCTTGCGCGCGCCGCTCACCGCACAGCTGTGCTCGCGG
>JAGWNU010000295.1 GCA_028871175.1 Burkholderiaceae bacterium
TTGCCGCCCATTTTTCCATCCGAACCTACGAGGTCTGCCATGCGACTCGGATCGATGTCTTCCCACCGCCGCCCGGTGCATCCGGTGCCCTTTCGACAAACGCAGGGCGTGCGCATTTATCAGGGAGAACAACGCCGCACGATGGTCGGCAGCATGGCAGCCATCTGCCGCATGCTGGATGCGATTCCGGCCGCCTCGCGTACAGCAGGCGCCGAGAGCTGTTGAACGGTTTGCATCATGCTGCGGCGCCGATCAGGGCATACCCCAATGCTGCCGCCGCAACTGATTTCATACACTGGCCGTGCCCTGAGGACAGGGCTTTCTTCAACTGATTTTCGGCCCGCCACTTGAGCGGGCTGTTTTTTTGGACGAATGTTGCCGTTGGGCCACACCGTTGGGCGGCACGTCAGCGATACGGACGTTTACCCGGATTTTGTTTGATGGGCGTGACAGTAGTATTGCTAGTGCCCTCAGGGGCAATTGAGATCGCTGAATTCGAAGCCCGCTGACTGCGGGCTTTTTTTTGCTCGCGCGCCAGGCTAGATGCTTCCCTCGGTCTCGACGACGAGTATCCTCGCCTCGCCCCTTGGATGAGCAACGTGCTCACAGCCCCGGCCGGCAAAGAAGATGTCGCCAGGTTCCAGCACCGCGACTTTCTCGCCCCCGGCTTCGCGGTAATGCATATCGACGATTCCATCGAGCACCACGAAGACCTCCTCGCCATCGTTGACGTGCCAACGATAGGGCTGGTCTGTCCAGTGCAGACGCGTGGTGATCCCGCCCATGTTGGCGATGTCAAGCGCGCCCCAGGCACGCTCGGCGCGAAACGACTTGGCGCGAATGATCTTCATGATGGCCTCTTGGGCTTACTGCATCGACTGCAGGTTACTGGCACGCGCAGCATCCCGGTGAACATCGGCATATCCAGATCGAGATCCGCCACTTTCTGGTACTCGTTGGCGTGATGCGCGGTGTCCTTTTTTGCCGGGCATGGCGGAGCCGAAATTGATGGCGTCTGGTATGAGCTTGGCGGTCGTGCTGCTTGCGGTGGGCACCGGTTTGGCATCCGGGGCGGTCATCTCGCCATCCATGCCGAGCAGCGTCGACTGCCACGCCGCCTTCGGATCGCGCGCCGTGATAAGGGCGGAGCGCGGGGTGCGCATTGTGCGGCGCGACAACGCCGAGAACGCCAGAATCCGCGTTATCCTGAACTTTTCCCCCGAAGGCCCTCGACATGGAACCGTGCTTGGACACTCCTGTAGCCCTGCTCGATGTGCTGGAAGACCTGCGCAGGCGCGAGCCGATCTTCCACCGCCCGGAATTCGGCACGCGCCGTGAAGATTTCGAGCGCATGACGACGGACGATTTCTGGGAAATCGGCGCCTCGGGCCAACGCTACAGTCGCACCTACGTACTTGGCGTACTCAACGCCAGACACGGCCACATCGGTGAAGACTTCTGGCAAACCCGCGATTTCCGTTGCCAGGAGATCGCGCCCGACAACTACCTGCTGACGTACACGCTGGTGCAATCGAATCGCACCACGCGCCGGGCGACGCTCTGGCGACGGACGGCGGATGGCTGGAAGATCGTGTACCACCAGGGAACTGTCGTAGCCGACGCATAAGCGGCCAACATCGACGCGAAAAAGCCCACCGAGGCGGCCTTAGTTTCTAAGAGCGTGATGTGTCCAGCGGGACGCAAACGCGGCGCACCGAGAAGGAAACCCAAAACCCTACGCCAGAACTGCTGCCGCGTTTTCAACAATGCGCCGCCAGACCGTCTTCGTTCATCGCTTACCGTTTGCCTCCCTTAATCGCCATCAATATCGGCGTTGGCATCGTTGCGCACGAAGCCCGCGTCATGAAGGACGAAGACCTCATCCGCGATCGGCCCGTGCTCGACCTGCGTCACACGCCAGACAGCGGACGTCTTGGCATCCGACCAGATCACCATCGGCAAATGTTCACGTGCGCTCCAGCAGATCCGATGCGTGCTGTCACCTTGCGAGAGCACGTACCAACGGCATGTCGACGCTGGCGCCGGCGCTCCGGCGGGCGCGCTGGTCGGAGCAAGACGGTACGCGCCGATCGGATGACGTAGACCGTGGGCCAGGTCGAACCAGTCGCTGAAGTGGCCAAGGCGAATCAAGTTGTTGCGGTCAATCTGCGTGGTGATCCGCTTTCGATAGTCCACCACCGTCATGCGGTATTCGAGTGGGTCGGCAGCATTCCGAACGACGTACGTATCAAGAGCGTCATCGGTCTTGCGCCGAAGGCGCACCTGCCTATCGCGCCAGACCTGCAGCGTGTGCTCGCCGTCGACGCCTGCGAACGTGACCCGATAAAACAGCGCTGCAGGCTCGCGCCCCGACTGGAAGACCGACTCGAACGTCGCCGCCGGGCGTTCAGCCGCGACTGCCGGTGCCAATACCGCGCACACCAGCGCCGCGCCTGCCGCCCCGCCGCAAGCTTTACTGACGGACGGCCTTGGCATAGTCAAAGTACCGGTAGGTCTTGCCGTCAACACTCAGATCCTTCACGGCCAGATTGATGGTGTAGCTGCCCTGGGTCAATGCGGCATCCTTGGTCGCGCCGGTCGGATCGGTCGGCACCTCGAAGCTCAGGCCGGTTGCGGGCGAGACAGGATTCACCGTCGACGCCTTGACGCTCGGCGCAGTCGGGCTTGCCGGATTGAGCAGCGCCTCGTTGATGATGCGGCCATCCGCCTGAGGCATCGACAGGCCCAGCAAGTAAGCGACCGTCGGTGCCACGTCAACATTGCCAGTCGGATTGCTCACGACAGTGCTGGGGCGGAAGGACGGGCCGCTGGCAATCAGCGTGTTATGCACGTCGGTCGTGCCGAAGCTGCCATGCATGCCACGCTGGCCGCCTGCGCTCTCGAACTCGATGCCGGGCATGCCCTGGATCGCGACCTGGTCATCCCAGTTGAAGCTGACCACCACATCGGGTTGACCATTGTTCTGCCGCTGCGCATTTTCCAGATTGACCATAGACATCGGCAGCGTGCCCGGCAACGCGCCGTAGCGGCTATCCACGAAGATCGCACCATACTCCTCGCGCTGCTGCAGGACCTTCACGAGGTTCTGTACCGTGGTCGCGTCATGGCCTGGCACGTAGAGGTAATCCGACCCGCCGTTCGCGGCCACCACGATGCCATTGGCCGGGAGGTTGCCCGGGGCCGGCACCTTGAAGCTGGCAACAGGTGTCGCGAGGCTCGCGCTGATCGCCTGGTACTTCGAATTGGCTGCGCCACACAGCGAGCCAGTCGTGTCGACCTTGACAGGCACGGTCGGCGTACCGTTTGCCTGCAGACCGTACATGGCAGAGGTTGTGCAACCCGAGCCGTCGTACGCCTTGAAGCCGCGATAGGTCAGCAAGTCGGCCGAACGAACATCGCCGGAGAAGGAGTAGCCCGTGGTCGAGACCGCACCGATGGCAGCGGCATCCGTCCCGCTGGTTGCGCCATTGACTGGCGTGCCCCCAGGGGCCGTGCCCGACGGCGTGATGGCACGCAGCGGGTACAGCGAAAGCGGGCCCGAGACGCTGGAATGGCCGTGGTCAGACACGACGATCAGGTTCGTGCTCGCGTACAGGTTGTTCGCCTTGAGCGCGCTGATCAGCTCGCCGAGGCGCTGATCCTGCGAGTGCAGACCAGCGATCGCATTGGCCGACCCCGGACCGTAGCCGTGCTCCACGTTATCGGGCGTGCGGAA
>JAGWNU010000296.1 GCA_028871175.1 Burkholderiaceae bacterium
CCGCTTCGCTCCATCGTGCCGCCGAGCTACGCCATCTGCGTGCTGCCGCCAGCGTCGTCAACGCAGTGATACCGCCGACGCCGCAGTACTGCTGGCCATTGCTGTCGCAGGCCGTTGGTGCGGCAGTGTGGGTCAAGCACGAGAACCACACGCAAGTGGGCGCATTCAAGGTGCGCGGCGGTTTGACGTATCTTCATGCGCTGCGCCGTCGCGAGCGCGCGTTTGGCGGGGTGATCGCGGCGACGCGGGGCAACCATGGGCAGTCGATCGCGCTGGCGGCGCAGCGAAATGCCGTGACGGCCACGATCGTCGTGCCGCAAGGCAATAGCGTCGAGAAGAATGCGGCCATGCGCGTCCTGGGCGCGGAATTGATCGAGGCCGGCGACGATTTTCAGGCCAGCCGTGAAGTGGCTGCGCAATTGGCTGCAGAATGCGGATTGCACCTCGTGCCCTCCTATCACGACGACCTGGTCGCGGGCGTGGCGAGTTACTGGCTTGAGCTTTTCGAGGCTGCACCGCTCGATGTGGTCTATGTGCCGATCGGCATGGGGTCCGGTGCGTGTGCAGCGGTGCGGGCACGTGATGCGCTCGGCCTGTCGACGCGCATTGTCGGGGTCGTGTCCGCGCACGCGCGATGTTATGAACACTCGTTTGCAAGCGGTTCCGTCATATCGGCACCGGTGTCGACCCTGTTGGCAGACGGCCTCGCTTGTCGTACCCCCGATGCGGCTGCGCTCGGGGTGATCCGTAGCGGTGTCGACGAGATGGTCGCGGTGACGGACGATGAAGTGGCGGATGCCATCCGGCTGTATTTTTCGACAACGCACAACGTAGCCGAAGGCGCCGCCGCCGCCGCACTGGCGGCTGCGTGGCAGCAGCGCGACCAGGTGGCCGGCCTGCGCATAGGCCTGCCGCTGACCGGCGGCAACATCGACCGCGCCATGCTGGCGCGGGTGTTGGCCGGTCAACCTATCGCAGCTTAAGCCGATTGTTGGCGGCGACGCTGCGCCAGCCAGCCGCCGCCCAGCACCACCACAAACACCAGCACATACACGGCCCACGCCAGCGGCGGCTGCTCGGCAAGGAACGGCTTGAGCACGGGTTCCGCCACGATCATGTGCGCAGCCGTATAAGCCAGCACGGCCGCACCACCGTAGATGATGATCGGGAAGCGCTCGATCAGCCGCAGCACCACACCGCTGCCCCACACGACCACAGGCACGCTAATCAGCAAGCCCAGCACCACTAGCAGGAAGTTGCCGTGCGAGGCGCCGGCAATGGCCAGCACGTTGTCGATCCCCATCACCGCGTCAGCGATGATGATCGTCTTCATCGCGCCCATGAGGGTTGTGCTGGCCGCGCCGTGTTCGTCGCCGCCTTCGCCGTCGTCGGCAAGCAGCTTCCACGCGATCCAGACCAGCGCCAGGCCGCCCACCAGCATCAGGCCCGGAATCTTCAGCAGCCACACGACCGCGAGCGTCATGAGCGCCCGCACGACGATTGCGCCCGCGGCACCCCATAGGATGGCCTTCTTCTGCAGCTCGGGCGGCAGGTTGCGCGCGGCAAGCGCGATCAGGATGGCGTTATCGCCCGCAAGCACGAGGTCGATCACGATGATCGAGGCCAGCGCGGCAGCAAACTGCATGGTGAAGATGTCAGACAACCATTCCATGGTGGCTCCAAGCGTCAAACAAACAAAATCGGTTGACCGAACAACATGGAATGCAGGGGCGTGACGCTTTGCAGACCATGAATCCGGTTGCAAAGGTCTTGCTCGACACGAACAGGTTGGGAACCTGCCGGTGCCGGCACGACCGGAAGCGCGAGCTTCGTCTTGACGATCGTGCCTGGGGCTGAAGAGCCCCCGAGCTACTCCCCTTTGAGGAAGCCTCGATTGTATCGCAGGCGGCGATTGCTGCGCCGCAAAAACCTGACGATCCGCATCGGAGCGGCCGATACGCCGTTTTTTTCAGCGGTGCCGGCGATTTTTACGCGGGGCGTCATGTGGCATTCCCGCCCACTCGGATGAAAGAACGGTGGCGGTGTCACAAAGCGGCGTCTACGCTGCAAACTCGCCCATGCGTCACGCGTGCGGAGCCGATGGCACATTTCTCGCTGGCATCGGGCTTCATGACCCGGCAGTACCGTTCCATTCACAACGGAGACACCATGCAGGCCACCAAGCCGTCCGCCGATACCTATGCCCGCCGCGCGCTGGCCCGTCTGATCCAGCCGCAGCCCACTGTTGACGCTGTCGGCGCAGGCCTGACCTTCTACCAGCTCTTTACCGAAGACGACGCGGCACTGCGTGCCGAGGCAGAGGCCGGTCTCATGGCTCGGGCCGCCAGCGTCAGCCCGAAGTTCTTCTATGACACGCTTGGTTCACGGCTGTTTGAGGCCATCACCGATCTGCCCGAGTACTACCCGACACGTACCGAAGCCGCAATCTTCAGCCTGCACGCCGCCGAAATTGCCCTGCGCGTGGGGCGCGGCGCGACGTTGATCGATCTTGGGGCCGGCAACTGCGAGAAGGCTGCGCGCCTGTTTCGCACATTGGCGCCGTCGCGGTATGTCGCCATCGACATTTCGGCGGATTTTCTGCGCGACACGCTGCGGGCACTTGCACGCCAGCACCCCCAACTGCCGATGGTGGGCATCGGCGCGGATCTGTGCGCCCCCTTGGCGCTGCCCGATGCCGTGGGCGATGGGCGCCGGGTGTGGTTCTATCCGGGTTCGAGTCTGGGTAATTTCGCGCCGGATGAGGCGCTTGCGTTCCTCACCCGCCTGCGCGAAGCGTCGGTGCCGGGGGACAGCGTGTTGATCGGCATCGACCTCATCAAGGAGGCTCGACGCCTGGAAGCCGCCTACGATGACCCGCTCGGGGTGACTGCGGCCTTCAACCTCAACGTGCTGCGCAACCTGAATCGCTTGCTGGGCGCTGATTTCGACGTGTGCGACTGGCGCCATGTTGCGCTGTATCGCACCGAAGCTCACCGCATCGAAATGCTCCTCGAGGCGCGGCGCGATGTGACGGTGCGATGGGGCAGCCACGTGCGCGCCTTTGCTACCGGCGAGCGCCTGCACACGGAGAATTCGGTCAAGTACGACCTGCCGCGCCTGCAAACGATGTTTGCGGATGCTGGATTTGAAGACCTATATGCCTGGACCGACAGTGACTGTGACTTTGCGGTCTGCCACGCCAGCGTCGGCCGGTAGCCGCGCGGGTGCGGCGGCGGAGAGGCGTTCCGGGCTGGTGCGATAATGGATCGATTCCCGCCCGAGGTTTGCCGCGATGGCTGAATTCTTCATGCTCCCCGATCCGACCTTCATCGGATCGCTTCCCGACTGGACCGACGGCCGCCGCTTGCCGCGCCAGGGCATCGCGCACAGCCTCGTCGATGCACGCAACCGCACATTGGCGCTGCTTGCCGCGTTTGGCGACACCCAGCGCGGCTGGCAGATCGAACGTGTGCCGCACCATGCCCCACCATTGTGGACGCTCGGCCAGCTCGCCTGGTTTGCCGAGTTCTGGTGCCTGCGCGAGCCGCGTCGTGTCAAGAACGAAACCATTGAAGACGGCGGAGGAGCCGAGTGGGCCGTTCCGCGCTGGCAGGCCACGCTCCCCGCCGCGCTCGAAGGCGCCGACAACTTCTTCGACATGGACCGCATGCCGCCCGACGCGTGCTGGGAATTGACGTTGCCCGGCATCGCGCCCATCAAGCA